>NZ_CP051651.1:1504807-1805769 GCF_012848175.1 Xanthomonas campestris pv. badrii
TGAAGGTGCCGCCATCGTTGGGCAGGGCGATGCACATGTAACGCCCGCGCGGCCAGATGTGCAGCGCATTGCGTTCGATGCGGAAGCCGCCATCGGGCAGCGGCGGAATTTCCAGCTCCTTGTAGGAGTGATCCAGGAACTCGATGCGCTCGCCCAGCGGCGATTTGCGCTGCATCGCCGCGCGCAGCGCCGAGCCGGCCCCGTCGCTGCCGATCAGGCTCTGGAAATGGATCTCGTGCGGCTGGTCGTCGCGGTCGTCGATGAAGCGCGCGTAGCCGGCATCGAAGTCCACCGTATGCAGGCGGCGATGGAAGTGCACGCGCGTACCGGCCTGTTCGGCCAGATCCAGCAGCGCAATATTCAAGGCCGCGCGGTGGATCGACCAGATCACCTCGCTGTCGTTGCGGCCATAGCGCTGCAGCTGCGGCTGCCCGCTGACCGGGTGCACCATGCGCCCGCGCATCATCACCGCCTTGGCCATCACTGCGTCTTCGGCCCCGGCCTGGCGCAGCGCATGGCGGCCGCGCTCGGCCAGCGCCAGGTTGATCGAGCGCCCGGACTCGTAGCCCTTGATGCGCGGATCGCCGCGGCGTTCGTAGACGGTGACCTGCCAGCCGCGACGCGACAGCAGGATGGCCAGCAGGCAACCGGCCAGGCCGGCGCCGATCAGGGTCAGGGAGCGAGGGGAGACTGGGCTCAATGCAATGTCCGGCAGCAGCCGGACGCAGCGCCGGCAAAAAGGGGGAGACAGCAACTGGCAGTGGCGGCCGCCCTTGTATCAGCCATGGGCGGGGCTCGGAGTGTACGTGGGCATGCAGCGATTGCGCATGCCGGCCGCGCGGCCTGGTGGCGCGGCAGTCAGCCTGCCGCGCTCAGGTGGCGGCCCAGGCTTCCACCTGCTCCACGAATGTGTGCAGATCGCTGAAACGGTTGTACAGCGGTACCGGCGCAATGCGGATCACGTCCGGTTCGCGCCAGTCGCCAAGCACGCCGGCGGCATGCAGATGCTCGAACAGTGCGCGCCCCTGTGCGCGCCCGCCGGCCACCCGCAGCGACAGCTGGCAGCCGCGCCGCGCCGGTTCGGCCGGGGTGACGATCTGCAGCACCTGCGGCAGGCGTGCGTGGATCAGCTGTTCCAGATGGCTGGTGAGCTGTTCGGACTTGGCGCGCAACGCGGCCATGCCGGCCTGGTCGAACAACTCCAGCGACGCGCGCAGCGGTGCCAGTGCCAGCACCGGCGGGTTGCTCAGCTGCCAGCCTTCGGCGCCGGGCGAGGGCACGAACTGCGGCTCCATGCGGAACCGCGTGGGCTGCTCATGTCCCCACCAGCCAGCCATGCGCGGCAGATCGCTGGTGGCGTGACGCGCATGCACGAAGCAACCGCCCACCGCGCCGGGGCCGGCATTGAGATATTTGTAGTGGCACCACACTGCGAAGTCGGCGCCATCGTCGTGCAGGGACAGCGGGAGATTGCCCACCGCGTGGGCCAGGTCGAATCCCACCGCGGCGCCCTGCGCGTGCGCCAGGCGCACGATCTCGGCCAGATCGAAGGCCTGGCCGGTGCGGTACTGGATGCCGGGCCACAGCACCAGTGCCAGCCGCGGGCCATGTGCGGCAATGGCCTGGGCAATGGCGTCCATCGACAGCGTGCCATCGGCCTCATCGGCCTGCACTTCGATCAGATGGGTGGCCGGATCCAGCCCATGCAACCGCAACTGCGACTCCACCGCATGGCGGTCGGACGGGAACGCACCGGCCTCGATCAGGATCGCACCCCGCTCGGTGGTGGGGCGATAGAAGCTCGCCATCATCAGATGCAGGTTGACGCTGAGGGTGTTCATCGCCACCACTTCGCCAGGCTGCGCGCCGACCACGCGCGCCAGTCCGTCGCGCACCAGCTGGTGATAGGTCAGCCACTGGGTGGGGCCGGTGAAGTGGCCTTCCACCGCCAATGCGCCCCAGAGATCGAGCACCTCGGTCACCATGGCGCGCGCCTTGCGGGGTTGCAGGCCCAGCGAATTACCGACGAAGTAGGTCTGATCGGCGCCGGCATGCTGCGGAAACAGGAAAGCATCGCGCAGTGCGTGCAGCGGGTCGGCGGCATCCAGTGCCGCGGCATGGGAGCGGGACAGTGCGTCGGTGGTCATCGGGCTCGCAGTGGTCTGAATCGATGCGGCAGTTTACCCGCCGGCTTGCACTGCCGCCGCATCGGTCGAGGTCGCTCGGGCGGGGCGCAGCAGATGGGTGAGCGTGCCGATGCTGTCGGTGACCCGGTCGATGGTATCGGCCAGCGCAGCGGTGGTTGGCGAGTTCTCGGGCAAGGCGGCCAGCGCATCGGAGAGCGTGCGCTCGGCGCTGCGCAAGGTGGCCGCGGCCGGCGTGCCGCCGTTGGCCAGGCAGGTAATGAGCTCGGCCAGGGCCTGGTCGGCGCGTTCGGCAAATGCCGGCAGCGCGTCCAGCGTGGGCAAGGGGTGGCCATCGCGCAGCACCGCTTCCAGCAGCAAGGTGGCGCGGATCAGCCGGTTGCCGTTGGCCAGCAGCGACTCGGCCAGTTTGAGCTCCTGCAGGTTGCGCCGGCTACGCGGCTCGCCACGCAGCCGTTCGATCGAGGCCTGCGTATTGGTGCGCGCCACGCGCGCGGCGGCGCGACTGTCGCTCAGGTGCTCCATCCGCCCGAGCAGCAGAGTGTGCAGGTGCTCGCGGTAGGCAGCGAGCAACTGCGCCAGCGCGCTGCGGATGTGCCGGCGTTCGCGCGTGGGCCATAGCGCATAGGCGATCAACGCCAGCGCGCTGCCGGCCACGGTGGCCTGCAGGCGCGCACCGACGGCTTCGCCGGGCGTGACGCCTTCGAAGGACAGCAGCAGCACCAGCATGCCGGTGAGAAAGGCCACGCCGATGCCGTAGTTGACCTGGGTCAGCAACCGGAAGCCCAGGCAGAACAGTGCCAGCAGGGCCAGGCGGATGCTGGCGCCATCCATCGCCAAGTGCGCCAGCAAGGTGGCCAGCAGCAGGCCGACGAAGGTGCCCGCCACGCGCAGCGCGCCAAAGCTGAAGGTGCCGCCGAAATCCGGCTTGAGCACGATGGCAGTGGTCATCGGGATCCAGAAACCGTGCGGAATCTGCTGCCAGCGCTGGAACGCGATCGCCAGCGCCAGGCACACCCCGCAGCGCAGCGCATGCCTGAATGCCACCGAGGACAGATCCAGATTCGCACGCAGGGTGGCCCAGGTCGCGGCTGGCCGCAGTGCCGCGGGAAGCCGCGCTTCGGCCAGCTGCGCCTGGATTTCGCCACGGCTGCTGGCCCAGTGCGCATTGCGGATCAGGGCACGCAACTGACCGCCCAGGCCCTGCGCGCGGGCCACCGCCACGCGCACCAGCCGGCGCTCGCGGGTGTCGGCGTTGTCGTGCTGAAACTGCGCCAGTGCGGCGATCAGAGCGTCGAAGCCGGTCATCGATGCATCGGCCGCCTTCGGGTCTTCGCCTGCCGTCATCGCATGCGCCAGCTGTTCCAGCACGATGGCGCTGCGTTCGAGCACGCGTTCGATCGCCGGGCGCGCCTGCGAATCGCTCAATCGGGTGTCGGCGTCGGACAGCGACAACAGCTCCAGCCGCACGCGGTCGCACAGCTCGGCGATGATGCGAAAACTCTGCACCGCGATCGCGCGCGAGCGATGTTCGCCGTGCAACATCACCATCGCGTCCAGCACTTCCTGGGTGGCCGGTGGTGCGGCGCTGGCTTCCGGACGTTGCCGTGCGATGCCGGCCAGTTGCCGCATCAGCTCGGCCAGCGCAAAGCGTTCCGGGCGATAACGCTGCAAGGGCCAGGCCGCCAGTGCCAGCACCACCTGCAGCAGTCCGCCGGCAAAGATCAGGGCGGCTACACCGGGTGCCTGGTCGACCGGCAGCCGCATGTCGGCGCTGACCACCAGCAGGATCATGCTGGTCAGCCCGACCCGCGCCGCCACCGGGCCCAGCGCGACCAGCAGGCCGCCACCCAGGCCGAGCAGCAGCCCGGCCAGGACCAGGGCCGGCGTGTCGTGCCCGACCCACACACCCAGCAAGGCTGCCAGGCCCGCCGCCAGTGCGGCCATCAGCATGCGCTGCAGGCGCGCACGGTACGGGCCGGGCTGGTCGGAGAACATGGTGTTGAGCGCGCCGCTGCACACCGCCAGCCCGGCGGCGACATGCCCGGTGGCAACGCCTACCGCCAGCGGTAGCACCACCGCAGCCGTATTGCGCAAGGCAACGCGCAGCGGCACATCGCGCGGCTTGAGATCGATCAGTGCGCGCAGCATGGTGCCGATGACGGACGTGACGCTGGCAGCAGGCAGATTCGCGCGGGTACCACGCTCACTTCAGCACGGGCGATCACCTGCATCGCGCTGCATGTGCCCGCCGTGACCGCATGCGGTTGACCACTCACTGTTCGGCGGTGGCATAGCGCTCGGGCGCTGGATGCACATGGCCGCATTGCGTGCAGGTCCGCAGCGCCAGCGAGCGATAGAAGTGATCGAACACCGGCGGGAAATCGGTTTCGATATTGCGCAGCGGGAACATCGCCTCATACAGCTGGTGATTGCATTGCGGGCAATACCACTGCAGCCCATCGTGCTCGTGCGGCAGGCGCTCGCGCTCGATCACCAGACCCACCGAACCGGCGGCGCGCTGTGGCGAATGCGGCACTTTGGGCGGCAGCAGGAAGATCTCGCCGGCGCGGATCGGGATGTCGCGTGCTACGCCGTCGTCCTGCACCTTCAGCACCATCTC
This sequence comes from Xanthomonas campestris pv. badrii, assembly GCF_012848175.1. Taxonomy (NCBI): domain Bacteria; kingdom Pseudomonadati; phylum Pseudomonadota; class Gammaproteobacteria; order Lysobacterales; family Lysobacteraceae; genus Xanthomonas; species Xanthomonas campestris. The sequence goes on from NZ_CP051651.1 coordinate 1,509,575, forward strand.
GCCTTCCAGCTGGAAGAACCACTCCGGGCCTTCGTCGTAGTGATAGTCGGTGCGCGCATTCGGCCCACCGACGATCATGATGATGAAGCCGTCCTGCTGGATGCACTTATTGCCCACCGGCGGCTTGAGCAGGTGGCGGTGTTGCTCGATCCAGGCGTGCAGATTGATCGGCGGGATCAGCATCGGCATTTCTCGACAGAAAGATGCGCAGCATAGCCAACCCGCGGCGCCGAGGGGCGCCGCGGTGGCTCAGGCGTGCGGCGGTGAGTCAGCGTTCGGCGTGGTCGGCCTGGATCTGCGCCAACGCGGCGTCGTAACGCTCCTGCAACAGCTCCGGGCGATCGATCGACATGCCCAGATCATGCGCACGGCCATCGCGCAGGCTGTAGACCCAGCCGTGCACGCACAGCGCCTGACCGCGGTCCCAGGCATCGCGCACGATGGTGGTGCGGCAGACATTGACCACCTGTTCCAGCACATTGAGTTCGCACAGGCGCGCGTGCTGCACCGGCAGGTCGCCGGCGTCGTGCAGGCAGGTTTCGTGCTTGTCGGCCACATCGGTGACGTGGCGGATCCAGTTGTCCACCAGGCCCATGCGCTTCTGGGTGAGGCTGGCGAACACGCCGCCGCAGCCGTAGTGGCCCACCACCAGGATGTGCTTGACCTTGAGCACGTCGACCGCGAACTGGATCACCGACAGGCAATTCAGATCGGTGTGCACCACCACGTTGGCGATGTTGCGATGGACGAACACCTCGCCCGGCGCCATGTCGATGATCTGGTTGGCCGGCACGCGCGAATCCGAGCAGCCGATCCAAAGATACTCGGGCGTCTGCTGGGTGGACAGCTTGGCAAAGAATTCCGGGTCTTCGCGGCGGATACGCTCGGACCAGGCGCGGTTGTTTTCAAGCAGATGGTTGAGCTCGTTCATGGGGTCAGTATTCCAGAAAACGCGGTCGTGGTGGCTCCTGATGGAGGCCGGAATGAATCAGCTTTCAGCCTCGGTAGTATCGGCAAACGGCGGATGTCCAGCCATTGCATCGATGCGGGCACTGGCGCCGCAGATCGACTCGACCGGTGGTGCCGATAGCTGACGTCAACCATCCAGCAGCCTCGCGGGATCTCCATGCCGCCGTACGCTTTTGCACGCGCTGAAAATCGGCGATCAATGAGGCGAATGTCCGCGTGGCGTGCTTTGGTTTGATGGCATTGCGTTGAAGCAGTGGCCGCTTCATCCGTTCGTGGACGTGCCACTGTCCGGTCTCGGCACGGTGCCGTGAGGTCGCTGCTGTCAGACGCCGATGCCCGTGCGGTGGCCGAGCGGCTGGCTACCGATGTGGCCGCCTTGCAGACAGATCTCTGTCGGCGGTCTCGGTGCCGTCGGCGATTCATCTTCATCATAGGCCTGGCTGCCGTTCTGGTGACTGCTACAAGTGGCGTGCCGAGCAGTGGCTTGATCGGACTTTCCATGCCGTTCAACTTCCTATTGGAGCTTTCCCATGTCTGGTCAAGGTCAACGTCACATCTTCCGCGTCACCTGGGCATTGGTCTTTTGTCTTTCGCTGACTGCAGTACAGGCTGCTCCGGCTGGCGGCATTCCGGCCGGTGACTGGCGCGGTATCCTGCCCGCCAACGGCGGCGCCGGCCCGGTCTATGTCCGCCTGAGCGGGCGCGCGGCGGGAGCCGACGGCATACAGACGGCGGACTTGCGGTTTGGTCCTCCTTTCAATTGCGCGCTTGAGCTACGCGCGCAGCCGGACGGCTATGCGCTGTCGTCGCGCAATGGCGGCAGGTTTTGCGATGCGCTGGCCGGCGGGCGTGCCCAGCTTCAGGTGTCCGATGGTGCAAGCTCCGGCATGCAACTCACGCTGCCAGGCAGCGACTCGCCATTGATCGTTGTCCTGGACCAGAGCAGCGCAGGGCTGGCCGAAGCCGGGCGCTGGCGCGGGGCGGGCCTGATCTCCGCACAACTGGAGATCGTGGCGACCACAGTCCGCCCGGGAGACGTGCTCGGTCGCCTGCGCTACGGCGCCCCTCGCGACTGCCAAGTGGAATTGCGCTATGCCGGGCGTTCGGCAGACGCGTTGAATGCCTGGATCGTGGCCAACGATAGGGGCTATTGCCGTCAGCTCAGCGATGGCCAGGCCAGTCTGCGGATCCGTGCCGATGGCAGTGCAGAGCTTGCGCTTGTTGTCAGAGGTCAGCGCGATACGACGCTGTTCGAGCGGATGCCCTGAGGCGGTTGCAAGGGGGCGTCTGCCAGTTGAGGATATTTCCTCAGGCAGCACGCTGGGCTGCAATGTGATGGTCATTCTGGCCTGTGCCGGACTCGGCGCAGGGGCGGCGCATCTAGGCTCAGTGCGGTACAGTTCGCCACGGCCCCGGTTGAACCTGCGTACCACGCGCTGGACGCACGTATCCGTCGCGGCAGCGCATCGCCATCTGCACCATTGCGAACACCAGCATCTGACGATGGCTACATCAGTCAGGTGGGCGACACATAGGCGTGCGGCCCGTGCACCACGATCACCGCATCGCCAGGGGCGCGGGCCTGCGGATCGGGGCGTGCCCAATGGCCTTCGATGGCGATGGCCTCGCCCTCGCGGTGGTACAGCACCGGCAGGTGCGAGATGGCCGGCGCTCCGTCCTCGCCCTGGCTGATCAGGGTGACGAACGCGTCGCGTGCCGGCAGCCAGTCCAGCAGCGCCAGATCGGTCTGTGCGAAGGCGCGCGGCGCGTACCTCTCAGGCGCGGCCGCCCATGCTGATCACCATGCGTTCGCGCAGGTCGGCATCGTCGCTGCCCTGCGGCGGCGAAATCTCGTGCAGTGAAAATCCGCGGACCAGCGCGTCTTCTTCGTCCAGCCCGTCCAGTGCGACAAATTCCGCGTCGAACAGTGCGGCGCGCGCGCTGTCTTCGCTGTCGTAGGGCAGCGTCTTGCCATCGCTGTCCAGCACTTCGGCGGTGCCGGCGGCCTTGATGCGCAGGCGTGCCCAGATCAGGGTGCGGCCGATGGTGGCCAGCCACCATTGGTCGCGGTCGAGGTCGGTATCGGGTGCAGCGTGAGTCATGTCAGAACCTTGGAGAGCAGCCCGAGCAGGGCCGCCATGCCCAGGCCGAAAAAGATGGTGAGCAGCGAGAGCCAGGCGGGCGTGGCCAACCCGGACAGCGCACTGTCGCGGTAGCTGCGGTAATGGCGCGCCAGCAACCAGCGCAACGCCACGGGGCTGACGAAGGCCGGGTCGCCGAAGCTGGCCAATGCCTCCGGATGGCGGTCGCGCAGGTGCACCAGGGTCAGCGGCCAGAAGATCAGCAGCGCGGTCAAACCTGCGACGGCCAGGCCGACGAAGCACAGGGCGAAGAACAGGATCATGCGGCCGCCAGCATCAGGAAACGTTTCGGGAGTACCGCGCCAATGATCAGCGCGGCAATGGCCCAGCGCATCGGAGCCGTGGCATGCCGGGTAGCGGCGCGCGCGGTGTTGGTCTGCCACCAGCGTTGCGGGTCGAGCTGGTGCGACGCCAGCCGCGCCAGCAACACGCGACGTATCGCTGTCAGCCCGCCCGTGATCCCCGCCAGCCCGAAGGCCAGCGATTGGAGTAAGGGAATGGCGGCCGGCACGCTCACCTCAGAATTCCGCGCTGCCCGGCGCACGCGGGTAGGCGATGGCGTCGCGGATGTTGCTCAGCCCGCACACGTAAACCACCAGGCGCTCGAACCCAAGGCCGAAACCGGCATGCGGCACCGAGCCGTAGCGACGGAAATCGCGGTACCAGCTGTAGTGCTCCTGATCCAGGCCGAACTGCGCCATGCGCGCGTCCAGCACGTCCAGGCGCTCTTCGCGCTGGCTGCCGCCGATGATCTCGCCGATGCCCGGCGCCAGCACGTCCATCGCCGCGACGGTCTTGCCGTCATCGTTCAAGCGCATGTAGAAGGCCTTGATGTGCTCGGGATAATTGGTCACCACCACCGGGCGGCCGATGTGTTCCTCGGTGAGCCAGCGTTCGTGCTCGGTCTGCAGGTCCAGGCCCCATTCGACCGGGAAGTCGAATTTCTTGCCGGAGTTCTGCAGCAGCTTCACTGCATCGGTGTAGTCGATCTGCTCGAACGGCGCATTGATGAAGGCTTCCAGCTTGCTGATCGCGTTCTTGTCCACGCGCTCGGCCAGGAATGCCAGATCGTCGCCACGCTCATCGAGCACCGCGCGGAACAGGTACTTGAGGAACTGCTCGGCCAGGCGCGCGTCCTCGGCCAGATCGGCAAAGGCGATCTCCGGCTCGATCATCCAGAATTCGGCCAGGTGGCGCGTGGTGTGGCTGTTCTCGGCGCGGAAGGTCGGCCCGAAGGTGTAGACCTTGCTCAGCGCCAGGCAGTACGCCTCCACGTTGAGCTGCCCGGACACAGTGAGGAAGGTCTCCTTGCCGAAGAAGTCGCGGCTGAAATCCACATTGCCGCTGGCATCGCGTGGCAGGTTGACCATGTCCAGCGTGGAGACGCGGAACATCTGCCCGGCGCCTTCGGCGTCGGAGGTGGTGATGATCGGCGTGCTGATCCAGTTGAAGCCGTTCTGATGGAAGAAGCGGTGCACCGTCTGCGCCAGGCAGTTGCGGATACGCGTGACCGCGCCGAACAGATTGGTGCGCGGGCGCAGGTGCGCCACCTCGCGCAGGAACTCCGGCGTCATCGGCTTGGGCTGGATCGGGTAGGTCAGCGGGTCTTCGACCCAGCCGACGATCTCCACGCCGCTGGCCTGGATCTCGAACGACTGGCCCTTGCCCTGCGACTTGACCAGTACGCCCTTGGCGATCAGCGAGCAGCCGCTGGTCAGCCGCTTGATCTCGTCGAAGTTGGGCAAGGTGTCGTTGGCCACCACCTGGATCGGCGCGAAGCAGGAACCGTCGGTCACGTTGATGAAGGCCAGTCCGGCAGATCCACGCAGCGTGCGCACCCACCCCCGTACCGTGACTTCGCCGCCTTCGGGGAGCTTGCCCGCAAGCGCATGTTCAACGCTGACCACCGTCATGACTATTCCCGCCGTTACGATCTTGAATGACCTGCGAGTTTACTGGCTGCGGGCGCGCCGGCGCGAGCATCTGAATGGCGTGCCGGCGGTGTGCGCTTGTCGCAGGCGCACACCGCCCCCATCTATCGCAGACATCGCTGCCCGGCGTCCCGCCTGGGTGTTGCGGTCTCGCTATACTTGTCACCATCCGTTTTGGAGTGCCCTCATGGCCGTCAGTCTCACCCCCGCCGCGCTGGAGCGCGTGCAGCGTTTCGTGCAGCAGACCCCGGGTGCGCTGGGCCTGCGCTTTGGCGTGACCAAGACCGGCTGCTCCGGCTGGGGCCACATCACCGATCTGGCGCGCGAGCAGCGCGATGACGACGCGGTGTTCGAGCAGGGCGGGGTGCAGATCTTCGTCGACCCGGTCAGCCTTCCGCTGGTCGATGGCACCTGCATCGATTTCGGCAAGCACGGCCTGAGCGAGACGTTCACCTTCAGCAATCCCAACGCGACCGCCGAGTGCGGCTGCGGCGAGAGCTTCACCACGGCAGAGGAGCACCGCTGAGGCGCACCTCCCTTCTCCCGTCGGGACATTGTCCCCCTTCATGGGGGAGAAGGTGCCCCGAAGGGGCGGATGAGGGTACGGGCGAAGCCTCGTGGAGTTGAACGACGCGAGAGGCTTCGCCCGTACCTTCACCCCAACCCCTCTCCCGCAGGGGGAGGGGCTCGAACGCCTGCGAGGACGTCGCGTCCGTAGGCTGACTGCCGGCGAGGTCAGGTTGCGGCCAACTGCCTGGCCTGCCATACTTTCCCGCTTCCTGCCCGGGTCTCGGGTGGGATCCCTTGCTCCACCAGCCGCTTGTGCGGACTTCCGGGGAGCTGTCCGGCCCACGTGGCCACATCCGAAAGGTAAAACAACATGAGTCGTCATTACGAAGTCGTGTTCCTGGTCCATCCGGACCAGAGCGAGCAGGTCCCGGCCATGATCGAGCGCTACAAGTCGCTGATCGAGGGCGGTAACGGCACCATCCACCGTCTGGAAGACTGGGGCCGTCGTCAGCTGGCCTACCCGATCCAGAACCTGGTGAAGGCGCACTACGTGCTGCTCAACATCGAAGTGGACCAGGCCGTGCTGAGCGAGCTGGTGGAAAGCTTCCGCTTCAACGATGCGGTGCTGCGTCACCTGGTCGTCAAGCGTGATGGCGCCGACACCGAGCAGTCGCTGATCATGAAGAGCAAGGACGAGAAGGGCGACAAGCCCGAGCGTAGCGAGCGTCGTCGTCGTGACGACGAAGAGGGCGAAGCCCCCGCCGCCAACGATAACGACGGCGACAACGCCGAAGCCGCTTAAGGAGCGCTGTCATGTCCAAGTTCTTCCGTCGTCGCAAGTTCTGCAAGTTCACCGCCGAGGGCGTCAAGGAGATCGATTACAAGGATCTCAACACCCTGCGTCAGTACCTCACCGAGAACGGCAAGATCGTGCCGAGCCGCGTGACCGGTACCAAGTCCAAGTACCAGCGCCAGCTGGCCACGGCCGTCAAGCGCGCGCGTTTCCTGGCGCTGATCCCGTACACGGACAACCACGACGTTTGATCGGTGATGTGAGTCCCTCACAAAAGCCCGCACATCCATGTGCGGGTAATAAATATAGAGGTCGGTCATTCGAGATGCGGTGTTGATCGTGCTGTTGCGATTCCCAAATCCCGATTCCCGAATCCCGTCTTTTCGGACAGCAAACGTTGCGTCGGCCAAAGCGCCGGCGCTAACGAATAACGGAGTACCACCATGGATCTGATTCTTCTGCAGAAAGTGACCAACCTGGGCAACCTGGGCGACAAGGTCAGCGTCAAGCCGGGCTACGGCCGCAACTTCCTCGTGCCGCAGGGCAAGGCCGTGCCGGCCACCGCTGCGAACGTCGAGGCGTTCGAAGCCAAGCGCGCCGAGTACGAAGCCAAGGCCAACACCATCCTGGCCGATGCACAGGGCCGCGCCGCCAAGTTCGAAGGCGCCAGCGTCACCATCGGCGCGCATGCATCGACCGAAGGCAAGCTATACGGTTCGGTTGGCCCGCGCGACATCGCCGAGGCCTTCACCGCCGCCGGCCTGCCGCTGGAAAAGAGCGAAGTGATCCTGGGCGAAGGCGCATTCCGCAATGTCGGCGAGTACGACGTTGTGCTGCACCTGCACGCCGATGTGGAAACCTCGGTCAAGGTCATCGTCGAATCCGACGCCTGATCCTTGCTGCATGTGTGAAGCGAAGGGCGCCTTGTTAGGCGCCCTTCGTCTTTTACAGCCAGCCGCAGCGTAGCGACGGCGCCCGTTATACTCATGCCCCATTGTCGGTTCCACAGCCTGCAGATCTTGTCGATCAAGGGCTTGGGTGCCGGCTTCACAGGAAAAGCGCCTGCCGGCTGTGTCCGCGCGGTGCCCGGAACCCGCCCTTCCCATGCGCCTGTCCACGATCAAGCTGTCCGGTTTCAAGTCGTTCGTCGATCCGACGACCTTGCACCTGCCCACCAACATGACCGGCATCGTCGGTCCCAATGGCTGCGGCAAGTCCAACATCATCGACGCGGTGCGTTGGGTGATGGGCGAGAGCTCGGCCAGTCGCCTGCGTGGCGATTCGCTGACCGACGTGATCTTCTCCGGCTCCTCGGCGCGCAAGCCGGTGTCGCAGGCGACGGTGGAGCTGATCTTCGACAACTCCGATCACACCATCAGCGGCGAGTTCGCCTCGTTCAACGAGATCTCGGTCAAGCGCCTGGTCAGCCGCGACGGCAACAGCGCCTATTACCTCAACGGCACCAAGTGCCGGCGCCGCGACATCACCGACCTGTTCCTGGGCACCGGCTTGGGGCCGCGAAGCTACTCGATCATCGAGCAGGGCATGATCAGCCAGATCATCGAGGCGCGCCCGGAAGACCTGCGCGTGTACCTGGAAGAAGCCGCCGGCATTTCCAAATACAAGGAACGCCGCAAGGAAACCGAAACCCGCATCCGCCACACCCGCGAAAACCTCGACCGCCTGGGCGACCTGCGCGAGGAAATCACCAAGCAGCTGGCGCATCTGCAGCGCCAGGCACGCCAGGCCGAGCAGTACCAGGCCTTGCAGGAAGAGCGCCGGATCAAGGATGCCGAGTGGAAGGCGCTGGAATACCGCGGCCTGGACGGGCAGCTGCAAGGCCTGCGCGAAAAATTGAATCAGGAAGAGACGCGCCTGCAGCAGCTGATCGCCGAACAGCGCGATGCCGAAGCGCGCATCGAAACCGGACGCGTGCGCCGCGAAGAGGCGGCAGAGGCGGTGGCCAAGGCGCAGGCCGATGTCTATCAGGTGGGCAGCGCGCTGGCGCGGATCGAGCAGCAGATCCAGCATCAGCGCGAACTCTCCCATCGTCTGCACAAGGCGCGCGACGAGGCGCACAGCCAGCTGCAGGAACTGACCCAGCACATCAGTGGCGACTCGGCCAAATTGGCCGTGCTGCGCGAGGCGGTGGCGTCTGCCGAACCGCAACTGGAGCAACTGCGCGAAGACCACGAATTCCGCCAGGAAGCGCTGCGCGAGGCCGAAGCGCGGCTGGCCGACTGGCAGCAACGCTGGGAAACCCATAACCGCGACACCGGTGAAGCCTCGCGCGCCGGTGAGGTGGAGCGCACCCGCGTCGATTACCTGGACCGCCAGTCGCTGGAGGCCGAGCGCCGCCGCGAAGCGCTGGTCAATGAACGCGCCGGGCTGGACCTGGACGCGCTCGCCGAGGCGTTCGAGCAGATCGAGCTGCGCCACGAAACGCAAAAGACTTCGCTGGACGGATTGAACGAGCAGGTGGAAGCGCGCAAGCACGCGCTGGCCGCACTGCAGGACCAGCAACGCGCCAGCCAGGGCGAGCTGGCCGAGGTCCGCAAGCAGGCGCAGGCCGCGCGTGGCCGGCTGTCCTCGCTGGAAACCCTGCAGCAGGCTGCGCTGGGCCAGGAGCAGGGCGCGGCAGTGGCATGGTTGACCTCGCGCGGGCTGGACTCGGCGGCGCGCGTGGGCGAACGCATCACGGTGGAAAGCGGCTGGGAAAATACCGTCGAAAGCGCGCTGGGGCAGTTGATCGAAGGCGTGCTGGTGGAGGCGCCCGAGCAGCTGGTCGATGCGCTGGGCGAGCTGGGCGAGGGCCGCATTGCGTTGGTGTCCAACGCCACCGATGCCGCCACCTTCGCACCAACCTCGTTGGCGGCAAAAGTGCAGGGGCCGATCGCGATCCGCCGCCTGCTCGCGCGCCTGCACACCGCCGAGGACCTGGACGCCGCGCGTGCATTGCAGCCCAGCCTTCCCGAAGGCGACTCGGTCATTACCCGCAATGGCGAGCGTTTGGGCGAAGGCTGGGTGCGCGTGTCGCGCTCGGGCGCGGCCAAGCAAGGCGCGCTGCTGCGCGAGCGCGACATCCAGGAGCTACGCACCCAGATCGAAACCCTGCAGGAGCGCGAGGCCGATCTCGAACACCGGCTTGCCGGCTTCCGCGAGCAGTCGCTGGCGGCCGAGCAGCAGCGCGAAGATGCACAGCGCCAGTTGTACATGGCCCACCGCAGCGTCTCCGAACTGGCCGGCCAGTTGCAGAGCCAGCAGGGCAAGGTCGATGCGGCGCGCACGCGCATCGAGCGGATCGAAACCGAGTTGTCGCAGCTGCTGGAAACGCTGGACACCAGCCGCGAACAAGCCCGTGAGGCACGTGCCAAGCTCGAAGACGCGGTCACCCTGATGGGCGATCTGCAGGGCACGCGGCAGGCGCTGGAAAACGAGCGCCGCCAGCTCACCGATGCACGCGATCAGGCGCGCGATGCTGCACGCGGCGTGCGCGATGCGATGCATGCGCTGGCGCTCACGCTGGAATCGCAGCGCACCCAGATCACTTCGCTCAGCCAGACCCTGGAGCGCATGGACAGCCAGCGCGGCCAGCTGGATACGCGCCTGGAAGACCTGGTGGCCCAGCTCAGCGAAGGCGATTCCCCGGTAGAGACGCTGGAACACGAACACCAGGCCGCCCTGAGCGAGCGCGTGCGCACCGAGCGCGTGCTCGGCGAGGCGCGCACGCTGCTCGACAGCATCGACGGCGAGCTGCGCAGCTTCGAGCAGACCCGCCAGCAGCGCGACGAACAGGCACTGGCGCAGCGCGAGCGCATCAACCAGCGCAAGCTCGATCAACAGGCGCTGGTGCTCAACGCCGAGCAGCTCTCCGCTGCCGTGGTCAAGGCCGGCTTCGTGCTCGAGGACGTGGTCAATGGCCTGCCCGAGGCGGCCAATGCCGCCGAATGGGAAGCGGCGGTGAACCAGATCGATGGCCGCATGCGCCGCCTGGAACCGGTGAACCTGGCGGCGATCCAGGAGTATGGCGAGGCCGCGCAACGGTCCGAGTACCTGGACGCGCAGAACGTGGATCTGATGACCGCACTGGAAACGCTGGAGGAAGCCATCCGCAAGATCGACCGCGAGACCCGCGGCCGCTTCAAGGACACCTTCGATCGCGTCAATTCCGGCGTGCAGGCGCTGTATCCGCGCCTGTTCGGCGGCGGTCACGCGTACCTGGAACTCACCGGCGAGGACCTGCTCGATACCGGCGTGACCATCATGGCGCGCCCGCCCGGCAAGCGCGTGTCCAGCATCTCGCTGCTGTCCGGTGGCGAGAAGGCGATGACCGCCGTGGCGCTGGTGTTTGCGATCTTCCAGCTCAATCCGGCGCCGTTCTGCCTGCTGGACGAGGTGGACGCGCCGCTGGACGAGGCCAATGTCGGCCGCCTGGCCAACATGGTGCGCGAGATGAGCGAGAAGGTGCAGTTCCTGTTCGTCAGCCACAACAAGGCCACGATGGAAGCCGCGCGTCAGTTGTCCGGCGTGACCATGCGCGAGCCGGGCGTCAGCCGCCTGGTCAGCGTTGACCTGGAAGAGGCCGCCCGTTTGGCGGGTGCGGCATGACGTGCCATGCTTGTCGGAATGACGATACCTGTCACTTTACTGCGGAGGCACGCTGAATGTCCGACATGGCCATGATCCGGATCGGCATCCTGATCGCCGGGCTGCTGCTGGTCGCAGCCATTTTCCTGTTCGGCCGCCCGAAGAAATCGCCGCAGGGGCGCCGGGTGGACAAGGACGAGGGGCAGCCACGCGAGCGCCGCGAGCCGGTGATGTCCGGCGATGCAGGCAGTGAGGGCGAGGCGGCCGAACGCAGCGAGCGCCGTGCCGAACAAAGCGAACTGGAGCTGGATGCGCAGGATGCCGTTGGCGGCAATGACGTCGGCAAGCGCCCCAACCAGGATTTCGACAAGATCGTGTCGCTGTTCGTGGCGGCCAAGGCCGGCCAGATCCTGCGCGGCGAAGACGTGGTGGTGGCCGCCGAAAAGACCGGGCTGGTGTTCGGCCACATGAATGTGTTCCACCGTCTGGTCGAGGGCCATCCCGAGCGCGGACCGATCTTCAGCATGGCCAGCATCCTCAAGCCGGGCAGTTTCGACATGGCCAACATCCGCGAGATGCAGACGCCGGCGATCGCCTTCTTCCTGACCTTGCCGGCGCCGATGACGGCGCTCGATGCCTGGGAAAAGATGCTGCCCACCGTGCAGCGCATGGCCGAATTGCTCGATGGCGTGGTGCTGGACGACAGCCGCAACGCGCTGGGCCGGCAGCGGGTGGCGCACATCCGCGACGAGCTGCGCGCCTACGACCGCCAGCACCAGGCGCCGCCGCTGACCAAGTCGCCGCGCTGGTGAGCTGATTGGCTCGTACGGGCGCAGCCCCCATCCGCCCTTCGGGCACCTTCCCCCGCAGGCGGGGGAAGGGCGGGCCCGCAGTCATGGATGGTTCGTGCGGAGGCGCGGCGAAGCCGATCGGGCACCTGGCGCAAGGATGCAGGCCGGATCGTCCGCTTCCCCGCTTCAAGGGGACCGTGCATGCTTTTGACACCTGAGGGGGCAGGATTGCTTCTTCCCTGCCTTCAGGGCCATGCGGTCCTTCCCGCCAGCCGGACAAGACCATCGTCCTCCACCCTCCGGTTCGGACATGCCCTCTCCCACGTGCGGGACAGGCATCCCTCTCCCACGCGCGGAACGGGCAATCCCTCTCCCACGTGCGGGACAGGCATCCCCTCTCCCACGTGCGGAACGGGCAATCCCTCTCCCACGTGCGGGACAGGCATCCCCTCTCCCGCCTGCGGGAGAGGGGTAGGGGTGAGGGCAATCGGTGAAGCCCATGCGCTCCGCGGCGCAGCAACGCGCCAGCATCCCATCGCTCCCGCCGGGCCACACCGCCTGCCTCGGCACTGCGCTGGCTCCAACCGGCAACGAAGCCCTCGTCAGCGTTTGGCTTTGGCGAACGCCTCGCAAAAGCGCAGCATTTCCGCCTCGGTGCCCACGGTCACGCGCACGCGCTTGGGCCAGATCGGCCAGCTGCGTCCGACGATGACGCCCTGCTTCTGCATCGAGTCGGCGAACACCTTGGCATCGCGCTTGATGTCCACCATAAAGCAGTTGGCCTGCGATGGCAGGCAGGTGTAGCCCTTGCCCTTGAGCCAGGCGATGGTGTCCTCACGCACGCGCGCGTTCTCGGCGCGCCGGGTCTGCACCAGCAATGGGTCGCGCAGGCTGGCGATGCCGGCCGCCATGGCGGGCACCGGCAGCGGGTTGCCACCCAGCGTGGCGAGCTTGCTCAGCAGCCCCGGAGCGGCGATGGCCGCGCCCAGGCGCAGGCCGGCCATGCCGTACAGCTTGGAAAACGTACGCAGCACGATCAGATCCTGGCGCTGACGCACCAGGTCCACCACCGAGGTCTCGTTGCTGTACTGGATATAGGCCTCGTCGACCACCAGCACGGCGCCGGCCGGTTTGTTGGCCAGCAGCCATTCGATGTCTGCACGCGGGGTGATCGAACCGGTGGGATTGTTGGGGTTGCACACGTAGATCAGGCCGGCGGTCGGATCGGCCTTGGCCATTGCCTTGACGTCATGCGCACCATCGGCACGCAAGGGCACACGGTGCACCGGTGCGCCATGCGCGGTGGCGACATCGGCCAGCGCTTCGAAGGTCGGGTCGGCGATGACCAGGCCTGCGCGTGGCGAAGTGAACAGCGACCCGGTGCGGTTCAACGGGTCGCTGGAGCCTGGAAAGAACGCCATGTGATCGTTCGGCAGCTGCAATTGGCCGGCCATCAGGTTGCGCAGATCCTGCTCCATCTCGAACTGATAGCGGCCAGCACGCGCCAGCGACCGCGTCGCCGCGTCCAGGGCGGCGGGCGAGGGGCCGAGCGGATGTTCGTTGTAGTTGAGGTACACCGTGCCGGCGGCCGGGGCGACGCCGGGGGCGGCAGGCGCGGCCGCGCGCTTGCGGGCTGCCTCGGCCGGCGACATCAGCCCCAGTGCGGACACCGCCACGCCGGACGTGGCAAGGCTGAGAAACGAACGGCGCGAGACGGGCAACGACACGGGCGGGCTCCAGACGGACAGGGCAACGAGGGCGCCACGCTAGCGGGTTTGGGGCGCTCTGCCTATCGGGGGGGTGTCCGCATGGCCAATCGTGCAGCCGTGCATGCTGGAATCAGGCGGCAGCGACGGTGGTGTTTCCAGCATCGGCGTGCACAGGTCCGGCAACCGCCGAGCTCGTTTTTCAACTGGATCGGCAGTGGCTCACCACTTGCTTCGCTCCGATGCAGACACCCTGGCAGGTGCGGTTTACGCATGGCCAACACGGCAGTCGCCGCCAACGCCAACGACTTCATCCGTCGATCAATCTGCGCGACCAGAGGCTGTATCGCCAACGCTTGGCATCGGCATGGCCCGCTAGAATGAGCGGCCCAGAGTCAGCCCAGCGATCAGTATGACTGTCAGCCCGGATCCCGCGCAGCGCATCGAGGCCTTGCGCCGTCGCATCGAAGACGCGAACTACCGCTATCACGTGCTCGACGAGCCGCAGATGGCCGACGTGGATTACGACCGCCTGATGCGCGAGCTGGAAGCGCTGGAGGCCGAGCATCCGGCGCTGGCCAGCGCGGACTCGCCGACCCAGCGCGTGGGCTACCTGGCCGCCTCGCGCTTTGCCGAAGTGCGGCACGCCCTGCCGATGTTGTCGCTGGGCAATGCTTTCAGCGATGAGGAAGTGAGCGAGTTCGTCCGCCGCATCAGCGAGCGGCTGGAGCTCAAACAGCCGGTGTTCTGCGCCGAACCCAAGCTCGATGGCCTGGCGATCAGCCTGCGCTATGAAGACGGCGAATTCGTGCAGGGTGCCACCCGCGGCGACGGTGCGACCGGCGAGGATGTCAGCGCCAATCTGCGCACTGTCAAGGCGATTCCGCTGCGCCTGCGCGGGCAGGGCTGGCCGACGGTGCTGGAGGTGCGTGGCGAGGTCTACATGCCGCGCGCGGCCTTTGAAGCCTACAACGCGCAGATGCGCGCACAGGGCGGCAAGGTGCTGGCCAATCCGCGCAATGGTGCGGCTGGTTCGCTGCGGCAGCTGGACGCGCGCATCACCGCGCAGCGCCCGCTGAGCTTCTTTGCGTATGGCGTGGGCGAGGTGCGTGACGGAACGCTGCCACAGACGCATTCGTCCATCCTGGCGCAGCTGCGCGAATGGGGCTTTCCGGTCAGCCAGCTGGTCGAGGTGGTGCAGGGTAGCGAGGGCCTGTTGATGTATTACCAGCGCATCGGTGCCGCGCGCGACGGGCTGGCCTTCGATATCGATGGCGTGGTCTACAAACTCGACGATCTGGCCGGCCAGCGCGAAATGGGCTTTGTCTCGCGCGCGCCGCGCTGGGCGATTGCGCACAAGTTCCCGGCGCAGGAGCAGTCCACCACGGTGGAGGCGATCGAGATCCAGATCGGCCGTACCGGTGCGGCCACGCCGGTGGCGCGCCTGAAGCCGGTGCATGTGGCCGGGGTGATCGTCACCAACGCGACCTTGCACAATGCCGACCAGATCGCACGGCTGGATGTACGCGTGGGCGATACGGTGATCGTGCGGCGTGCCGGCGATGTGATTCCGGAAGTGGCCGGGGTGGTGGCCGATCAACGGCCGCCCGGCACCCAGCCATGGCAGATGCCCACGCAATGCCCGGTCTGCGGGTCGGAAATCGTGCGCGAGGAGGGCCAGGCGGTGTGGCGGTGCTCGGGCGAGTTGACCTGCCCGGCGCAGCGCAAGGAGGCGTTCCGGCATTTCGTCTCGCGGCGTGCGATGGATGTCGACGGCCTGGGCGAGAAATTCATCGAAGTGCTGGTCGATAGCGGGCTGGTGCAAGGTGTGGCCGATCTGTATCTGCTCACGGTCGATCAGCTGTTGCAGTTGCGCCTGATCAGCACCGCCGACAGTCCGCACGCGTTCCTGCGCGAGGCGCGCGAGCACCTGGCCAGTGGCGCGTATGCGCAGCTGGAAACCACCGTCGCAGGCATCGGTGTGGATCTGGCCGGCGAGCGCGAGGCTCCGCCAACCTGGCAGGCCGACCTGCTGCGTGCCGGGTTGCCGAGCTTCGACTGGAACCGCCGCAAGATCGCCACCAAGTGGGCCGAGAACCTGATCGAGGCGATCGAGAAGTCGCGCGACACCACGCTGGAGCGGTTCCTGTTCGCACTCGGCATCGAGCATGTGGGCGAAAGCACCGCCAAGGCCTTGTCGGCCTGGTTCGGCGATCTGGAACTGATCCGTCATCTGCCGTGGCCGCTGTTCAAGCGCGTGCCGGATATCGGCGGCGAAGTGGCGCGCTCGCTTGGGCATTTCTTCGATCAGCCCGGCAATCAGCAGGCCATCGATGATCTGCTGCAACGAGGGGTGCGCATCGGCGATGCGCATCCGCCGTCGCCCAGGCTGCGCGACGCGCTGAGCTTTGCCAGCGTGCTGGAAGATATGGACATCCCCAAGGTCACGCCGGTGCGTGCGCAGCAGCTGGCCGCCGCAGTGCCGTCGTTCGATGCGCTGCGTACTGCCGGCGGCGATGCCTTGCAACAGGCCGGCGTGCCGGCGCCGGTGGTCGCCGCGCTGCTGCAATGGCTGGATCGCCCCGAAAACGCCGCCCTGGCCAGCGCCGCGCAGCAGGCGATGGAAACCGTGCTGGCGCGTCTGCCGGAAGCTGCCGCGGTACAGGCCGGTCCGCTGGATGGCCAGACCGTGGTGATCACCGGCACGTTGGCGGCATTGACCCGCGACGCGGCCAAGCAGCGGCTGGAAGCCCTGGGTGCCAAGGTCGCCGGCAGCGTGTCGAAGAAGACGGCGTTCCTGGTGGCGGGCGAGGAGGCCGGCTCCAAGCTCGACAAGGCCCAGTCGCTGGGTGTGGAGATCTGGGACGAGGCACGCCTGCTGGCCTTCCTGGGCGAGCACGGGCAGCAGCCGTGACCGCCGCGACGCTGGACCTGGCCGCGTTGCAGTTGAGGGCGCGGCTCAATGCCACGATCCGCGACTTCTTCGCCGAGCGCGGCGTCATCGAAGTGGAAACGCCGGTGCTGTCGCAGGCCGGCAACACCGAGCCGAACATCGAAAGCTTCAGCACCCGCTTCAGCGGGCACGTGGATGCCGGCGCACCGGTGCGCTGGTTGCGCACCTCGCCGGAGTACCCGCTCAAGCGCCTGCTCGCCGCCGGCCTGGGCGATTGCTATGAGCTGGGGCGGGTGTTCCGCAATGGCGAAGCCGGTGGCCGCCACAATCCCGAATTCAGCATGCTCGAGTGGTATCGGGTGGGCTGGGAGGACCGGGCGCTGGCGCAGGAAACCATCGCGCTGGTGCGCCGTGCGCTGGCCCTGGTCGACCGCGAAGCCACCGTACAGGTGCTCAGCTACCGCGAGCTGTTCGTGCAGCGGCTGGGCATCGATCCGTTGCTGGCCCCGATCCAGGCGCTGCGTGCGCCGTTGCAGGCGATCGCCATCGATCCGCAGGGGCTCACGCGCGACGATTGGCTGGACCTGCTGATGACCCACTGCCTGCAGCCCGGTTTTGCCGCCGATACGCTGACCGTGGTGCACGATTGGCCGGCCAGCCAATGCGCGCTGGCGCGGATCCGCCACGACGATCCGCCGGTGGCCGAGCGCTTCGAGCTGTATCTGGGGGCCTACGAGGTGGCCAACGGCTACCACGAGTTGAACGATGCGCACGAACAGCGTGCGCGTTTCCAGCGCGACAACGCGGTGCGCGCTGCGCGTGGACTGCCGCAGCTGCCGCTGGACGAAGCATTGCTGGCGGTATTGCCGCAACTGCCCGATTGCGCCGGCGTGGCGGTGGGCGTGGATCGGTTGTTGATGGCCATGCGCGGCACCACGCAGATTGCCGACGTGCTTGCCTTCGCGTTCGCCCGCGCCTGAGTCGCGCCGGCTGCGCGGCCAGCGCGAACGCGCATGCCGCGAACTGCGTCCTGCGCCGCAGGGGCAACTGCGCCGGAACCTGCGTGCGCAGTTCAATGGCTACTCGTACCAATAATGGCTACTTGCAGTACCGCAGTTGATACGTCATCTGCGGCAGGCCGGCCACGCCGGGTTGCCACGGCATTGTCATGCCCGTCGTATTGCTATCTTCACATCGATGGTGGTCTCATCTTCACGTCCACGGGGGCGCGACGTACATCGTTTCGGGGTGAGGATTGTTGGCATGAAGTGGCTGATCAGCTTATGCGGTCTGTGGTGCTTGCCGCTGCTGATGCTTGCCGACGCACGCGCTGCCGATCGCGGCTCCGGCGTGGTGCGCTGCGAGTCCAAGGACATGGCGCGCGTGCATTGCCCGATGGCGGTGGCCGGCGGCGTGCAACTGGTGCGCCAGCTGTCCGAGACCAGCTGCATCCGTGGCAGCGAGTGGGATGTCGACCGCGAGGGCGTGTGGGTGGAGCAGGGCTGCCGTGCCGAATTCGCCAGCAGCGCGCCCAAGGCCACCGTGATGCGCCGGGTGGTGCGCTGCGATTCCAATGGCGGCAAGGTGGCATGCCCGGTGGTACTGCGTGGCGCGCCGGTGCGGCTGCTGCGCCAGCGCTCGATGTGGCCGTGCAAAGAGGGCCGCACCTGGGGCGTTCGCCGTAACGAGATCTGGGTGTCGCGCGGCTGCGATGGCGAATTCGAAGTGGGTGCCGAAGATGGCTCCGGCTTCGTCGCCATACCGCGCATGGTCACCTGCGAATCGAAGAAGAGCGCGCGGCGCACCTGCGGGGTGTCGGTGGAACGTGCCGTGCGCCTGGGCCGGCAGATGTCCAGGACCCCGTGCGTGGAAGGCCAGACCTGGGGCTGGAGCCGCGATGGAGTGTGGGTCAACGACGGTTGCCGCGCCGAATTCATCGTCGACTGAGCGACTGGCAGCGCCGCTGCGCTACTGCGCGCCGGTCTATTGCCGGGCGAAGGATTCAGGTCCTTGCCGCGAGGCGACTGCTCTGCGGTTTGGCTGCAGGGCCCTTGCCCGCCCACCATCGCAGGACACGCTGCAAGTACGTCCATGTAGCTCTTTGGCGGCATCCATGCCGCCAAAGGTCCTGCGACGGTGGGCGGGCAAGGACCAGTCGAAATGGTCGGCGTGCATGGTTTCGACAAGCAACCGGCAAGCAGCGGTGCACCGCCCTCGTTCTTCAACAAATCACCAGCCAACTGTCCGGCGCGGTGTCCTCACCGATTGCGGGACCCTTGGCGGCATGGATGCCGCCACGGAGCCTACATGGACGTACTTGCGGCGTGTCCCGCGAGCGGTGAGGGCACCGCGTCCTCGACGAGTCAGGCGTTTGCGCTTGATGCATCGCCGCACGCACTGCGAGCTGTCCATTGAAGGCCCACTGACTGCACCGCCCCTGCGCCTTACAATAGACGCATGAACGACAGCGCCCATATCGATTACGCCCGCTACGACCACATCCGCCCGCTGTTGTGGACCGGCGATGCCCTTGAACTGCTCGACCAACGCAAGCTGCCCTTCGTGGTGGAGCATGTGCGTTGCGACAGCAGCGATGCGGTGGCCGAGGCCATCCATGCGCTGGCGGTGCGTGGTGCGCCGGCAATCGGTATCGCAGCCGGGTGGGGCGTGGTGTTGGCGGCGCGCGACATCGAGGCCGACGATGGCAGTGCGGCCTTGCAGAAACTCGAACCGGCGCTGTTGCGGCTCAACGCCGCGCGCCCGACCGCGGTCAACCTGGCCTGGGCATTGATGCGCATGCGCCGGGTGCTGGGCGCGGCCGGCGCCGACTGGCGCGAGGTGATCGCGCGCGAGGCGCAGGCCATCGCCGATGAAGACCTGGCCGCCAATCGCCATATGGGCGCGTTGGGTGCCGGGCTGATCGCCCCGGGCAGCGGCGTGCTCACGCACTGCAACACCGGCTCGCTGGCCACGGCCGGCTTCGGTACCGCACTGGGCGTGATCCGCGCCGGCATGGCGCAGCAGCGCATCGCCAAGGTGTTCGCCGGCGAAACACGGCCGTGGCTGCAGGGCGCGCGCCTGACCGTGTGGGAGCTGCAGCAGGACGGCATCGATGCCACCCTGATCGCCGACTCGGCCGCCTCCCATCTGATGAAATCCGGGCTGGTGCACTGGGTGATCGTCGGCGCCGACCGTATCTGCGCCAATGGCGATACCGCCAACAAGATCGGCACCTACCAGCTGGCCATCGCCGCCCGCCACCACGGGGTCAGGTTCATGGTGGTGGCGCCCTCGTCCACGGTGGACATGGCCACCGTGGACGGCGATCAGATCGAGATCGAGCAGCGCGATCCGGGCGAACTGTTCGGCGTGGGCGGGGTGCGTACGGTGGCCGAGGGCATTCATGCCTGGAACCCGGTGTTCGACGTCACCCCGGGCAGCCTGATCGATGCCATCGTCACCGAGCGCGGGGTGATCGAGCAGCCCGACCTGGGGCGCATGCAGGCCGCGTTCGGCAGCTGAACCCGGCGCCGGGGCGGGATGCCGCAAACGTCGCGTAAAGTCCTGCAAGTGCTTGTTTCTGGCCGCTAAACCGGCGGCATCCGGGTGTCCCTTCATGGTACAATCCGACGCTTGAATCGATCGGCGGGAGCGTGGGGTCGGCAGCCTGTCGCCAAGGCGCCCCCGACGCGGCTTTCCGGCTCGCCCGCCACCTCACTTACGGAACCCGAATGGCAGAAACCGCCAAGGAAATCATCCAGGTCAACCTGGAAGACGAGATGCGCAAGAGCTATCTCGATTACGCGATGAGCGTGATCGTGGGCCGCGCACTCCCCGATGCCCGTGATGGCCTCAAGCCTGTGCACCGGCGCGTGCTGTACGCGATGCACGAGCTTGGCGCACACAGCAACAAGGCCTACTTCAAGTCGGCGCGTATCGTCGGCGACGTCATCGGTAAGTACCACCCGCACGGCGACCAGTCGGTGTACGACACGCTGGTGCGCATGGCGCAGCCGTTCTCGCTGCGCTACATGATGGTGGACGGCCAGGGTAACTTCGGTTCGGTCGACGGCGACTCCGCCGCGGCAATGCGTTACACCGAGTCGCGCATGTCGCGGCTGGCGCATGAGCTGATGGCCGACATCGACAAGGAAACCGTCGACTTCCAGCCCAATTACGACGAAAAGGAATTGGAACCGACGGTCATGCCGACCCGGTTCCCGAGCCTGCTGGTCAATGGCTCGGCCGGTATCGCGGTGGGCATGGCCACCAATATCCCGCCGCACAACCTGACCGAGGCGATCAACGCCTGCATCGCGCTGATCGACACCCCGGAGCTGGATGTCGAAGGCCTGATGGAATACATCCCCGGCCCGGATTTCCCTACCGCCGGCATCATCAACGGTACCGCCGGCATTGCCGCTGGCTACCGCACCGGCCGTGGCCGCGTGCGCATCCGTGCCAAGGCCGATGTGGAAGTGGCCGACAACGGCCGTGAGGCGATCGTCGTCACCGAGATCCCGTACCAGGTCAACAAGGCGCGGCTGATCGAAAAGATCGCCGAGCTGGTCAAGGAAAAGAAGCTCGAAGGCATCAGCGAGCTGCGCGATGAGTCCGACAAGGACGGCATGCGCATCTACATCGAAATCAAGCGCGGCGAGTCGGCCGAGGTTGTGCTCAACAACCTGTACCAGCAGACCCAGATGGAGTCGGTGTTCGGCATCAACATGGTGGCGCTGATCGACGGCCGCCCGCAGTTGATGAACCTCAAGCAGATGCTGGAGGCGTTCATCCGCCACCGGCGCGAGGTGGTCACCCGCCGCACCATCTTTGAGCTGCGCAAGGCGCGTGCACGTGCGCACGTGCTGGAAGGTCTGACCGTTGCGCTGGCCAACATCGATGAAATGATCGAGTTGATCAAGACCTCGGCCAATCCGCAGGAAGCGCGCGAGCGCATGCTGGCCAAGACCTGGGAGCCGGGGTTGGTGGGGGCGCTGCTGGGCGCTGCGGGTGCCGAAGCGTCCAAGCCGGAAGATCTGGCGCCGGGCGTGGGCCTGATCCAGGGCTTCTACCAGCTCAGCGAAGTGCAGGCCTCGCAGATCCTGGAAATGCGTCTGCATCGCCTCACCGGCCTGGAACAGGAAAAGCTGACCGACGAGTACAAGCAGTTGCTCGGCGTCATCGAAGGCCTGATCCGCATCCTGGAAAACCCGGATGTGCTGCTGCAGGTGATCCGCGACGAGCTGATCAACGTGCGCGAAGAGTACGGCGATGCGCGTCGCACCGAGATCCGTCACAGCGAAGAAGACCTGGACATCCTGGATCTGATCGCGCCGGAAGACGTGGTGGTGACGCTGTCGCACGCCGGCTATGCCAAGCGCCAGCCGGTGAGCGCGTACCGCGCGCAGCGTCGCGGTGGCCGTGGCCGCTCTGCCGCAGCGACCAAGGAAGAAGACTTCATCGACCAGCTGTGGCTGGTCAACACGCACGACACGCTGCTGACCTTCACCAGCAGCGGCAAGGTGTTCTGGCTGCCGGTCCATCAATTGCCGGAGGCCGGCTCCAATGCGCGCGGCCGCCCGATCATCAACTGGATTCCGCTGGAATCCGGCGAGCGCGTGCAGGCGGTGCTGCCGGTGCGCGAATACGCCGACAACCGCTACGTGTTCTTCGCCACCCGCAACGGGACGGTCAAGAAGACCCCGCTGAGCGAATTCGCGTTCCGTCTGGCGCGCGGCAAGATCGCGATCAATCTGGACGAAGGCGATGCGCTGGTTGGCGTTGCCCTGACCGATGGCGACCGCGACGTATTGCTGTTCGCCTCCAACGGCAAGACCGTGCGCTTTGGCGAGTCCACCGTGCGTTCGATGGGCCGGACCGCCACCGGCGTGCGCGGTATTCGCATGCCCAAGGGCGAGGAAGTGGTCAGCCTGATCGTCTCCGACCCGGCCGGTGGCATCGAGATCGAGTCCGATGAAGACGCTGCCGAGGAGATTGTCGACACCGCCGACAGCGCTGATGCAGCCGTGATCGAGGTTGCCGACGACGGCAATGTGGCCTACATCCTCACCGCCACCGAGAACGGCTACGGCAAGCGCACCCCGCTGGCCGAGTACCCGCGCAAGGGGCGTGGCACGCAGGGCGTGATCGGTATCCAGACCACCGAGCGCAACGGCAAGCTGGTGCGTGCGGTGCTGCTGGGCGCCACCGACGAAGTGCTGCTGATCTCCGATGGCGGCACCCTGGTGCGCACGCGCGGTTCGGAAATCTCGCGCGTGGGCCGCAATACCCAGGGTGTGACGCTGATCCGGCTGTCCAAGGGCGAGAAGCTGCAGGCGGTCGAACGCCTGGACGCATCGCTGGATGAAGTGGACGAGGTGGCAGAAGAAGCGAGCGCAACCGCAGGGCCGGTGGCGCTGCCACCGGCAAGCGAAGAATGATCGGGTAAGGTCATCGCTGCAGTTGAACAAAAGCGTCGGCAATGCCGGCGCTTTTTTTTTGCGGGCGTTTTGTTGCGCGCACGGTTTATTGCAGGCGACGACATGTGCAACGCAGTGTTAAGCGCAATCCCCGCGAAAAATGCGGTGTTTTCACCATTAAAGGTCGAAGGTAGGTGGCGGTGCGGCGGCGTTGCGTCGCCGCTGAGTCGAAGAGGAACAACTGATGACGAATGTGGATCGTCCTTCCGGTCGCGGCCATTGGGCGCTTGCGATCCTGGGAGGCGTGATTGCCGTGCTGGGCGCGGTGTTGCTGGCCGGTGGCGTGTGGTTGGCCGCGCTGGGTGGCTCCTGGTATTACGCACCGGCGGGTGCGGCGATGCTGGTTTCAGGCGTGTTGCTGTTCCGTGGCCGCAACGCGGGCGCGTGGTGGTTCGCGGCCGTGGTAGCCGGCACGCTGCTGTGGACCTGGTGGGAGTCGGGCAGCGATTACTGGCGTTGGGTGCCGCGTCTGGGCCTGATCGTCGGCTTGGCGTTGGTGCTTGCGCTGCTGCTGCCCAAGCTGCAACGCCCGGTATCGCGCGCGCTGTCGCGCGCCGTGGCGGGCGTGTTGGCGGCCGTGTTTGTGGTCGCGTTCGCGCTGGCGTTCGTGCCGCACGGCGTGACCGAGGCCGATGGCGCGTTGGCCCGTACTGCAGGGATGGTCGGTGGCCTGGTCAATCGCAGTGCGCCGGCAGCATCTGCAACGACCGATGTGCAACCGGCCAACGCGCCGGCCGATGGCGATTGGGCGGCCTACGGGCGCAGCCAGGCCGGTCAGCGCTATTCGCCGCTGCAACAGATCAACCGCGACAACGTCGCGCAGCTGCAGCAGGCCTGGGTCTTCCATACCGGCGATCTACCTGGCAAGCGCTGGGGTGCGGAAACCACGCCGTTGAAGGTGGGCGACAGCCTGTACCTGTGTACTGCGCGCAACCAGGTGATCGCGCTGGATGCGTCCAGCGGCAAGCAGCGCTGGCGCTACGACCCCAAGGTCAAGGACGAGGCGATTCCATATACCGCCGCCTGCCGTGGCGTGTCGTATTACGAGGTGCCCGCGGTGGCCGCTGCAGAGGCTGCAACCGCGGGTTCGACGCTGTGCCGCACGCGCGTGATCGAAGGCACGCTGGATGGACGCCTGATTGCGCTGGATGCACGGAGCGGTCAGCTGTGCCCGGACTTCGGCAGCAATGGCCAGGTCGATATCACCGTGGGCATGGGCCAGACCCCGCCGGGCTATGTGTCGATCAATTCGCCGCCGGCCATCGTGCGCGGCGTGGTGGTCACTGGCCATCAGGTGCTCGATGGACAGAAGCGCTACGAACCCTCCGGTGTGATCGAAGGGTTCGACGCGGTCACCGGCAAACTGCGCTGGGCCTGGGACATGACCCATCCGGACTGGAATGGCGCACCGCCGCCGGGCCAGACCTGGACGCGCGGTACGCCCAACATGTGGACCACCGCCGCTGCGGACGAGCAGTTGGGCTATGTGTACCTGCCGATGGGCAATTCCACCGCCGATTACTGGAGCAGCTCGCGTACGCCGCAGGAAAATCGTTACGCCACCTCGCTGGTGGCGCTGGATGTCACCACCGGCAAACCGGTGTGGAATTTCCAGACCACCCATATCGATGCCTGGGATTACGACCTGGGTTCGCAGCCGAGCCTGATCGACTTCCCCAAGGATGGTGTCAACGTGCCGGCGGTGTTGTTGCCGAGCAAGCAGGGTGAGTTGTATGCGCTGGACCGACGCACCGGCAAGCCGCTGGTTGGTGTGGAAGAACGTGCGGTGCCCGGTGGTGGCGTGGAGCCGCAGATGCGCGCAAAGACCCAGCCGTTTTCGCTGTATCACACGCTGCGCAAGCCGGACCTGACCGAACGCGATATGTGGGGCATGACCCCGATCGACCAATTGGTGTGCCGCATCCAGTTCCGCACCGCCAGCTACAAGGGCATCTATACGCCACCGGAAGCCGATCGGCATTCGATCGAATATCCCGGCTACAACGGCGGTTCGGACTGGGGCAGCGTGGCGGTGGATCCGCACCGCGGCGTGATCGTGGCCAATTACAACGACATGCCGAACTACAACCTGCTGGTTCCGCGCGCCAAGGCCGACAAGCTGGGCTGGGCACCGCGCGATGAGGTGCGCGGCGATGCTGGTGGTGCAGAAGGCGCGGGCGATCCGCAGGCCGGCACGCCGTATGCGATCAACGTCAATGCCGGCTGGCGGCTGCCGTTTACCAAGCTGCTGTGCAAGGAACCGCCGTATGGCGGCATCCGCGCCATCGATCTGGCCAGCGGCAAGACGCTGTGGGACCGCCCGTTCGGCAGTGCGCGCGGCAATGGCCCGTTCGGCATCCGCTCCGGTCTGCCGATCGAGATCGGCACGCCCAACAACGGTGGCTCGGTGGTCACGGCGGGCGGGCTGATCTTCATCGCGGCGGCCACCGACGACCTGATCCGCGCCATCGACCTGGCCACCGGCAAGGAGCTCTGGCACGCCAAGCTGCCGGCCGGTGGGCAGGCCAACCCGATGGTGTATTCGTATGGCGGCCGCGAGTACCTGGTGATCATGGCCGGCGGCCACCACTTCATGGAAACCCCGGCCGGCGACGCAGTGATCGCCTATGCATTACCGCAGCATTAGTGCTGGAAGTGGAAACGAAAAACGCGCCGGTAACGGCGCGTTTTTTTTGGGGGGGGCAGCAAAGCGGCTCCACCGTCATCAATGCATATGCACACATTGACCCAACAACGACTCGGCACCCACGCTCTTGCGAATCCCGAATCCCGAATCCCGAATCCCGATTCACCGCGCCACTGCCACCGCATCGTCCTGCACCGCGTCCTGCACATCCTGCGCCAGCGTCGCCTTGACGATGATCGAGCGGATGGCGTCGGTGGCTTCCGACAGCGGCACATCGCTGCTCAGGCGCTGGAAGGTATCGCGGCTGTTATAGCCGGAGCCGTCCTTCAGATAGTGGTCGTACATCGACAGCAGATCCTGGCAGGCCGTGATCAGTGCAGCGGTATTGCCGCGCAGCAGCGCATGGCCGATCTGGTCGAAGCTGTGCAGGCAGTCCGCCAGCCAATGCAGGTCGTAGCGGGCAGTACCGGGCTCCGGCGCGCTGTGGCCACGGCTATAGGCGCTGTAGCGGCGCAGGCTGCGCGCCACGCGCGCCACGTGCGCGAACAGCGTGCCGATCTCGTTGGCGATATCCAGCCGCTGCACCATGACCACGGGGATGACCTGGCTGGCGGCCGGGTCGTCGTGCTGGGCTGCGGTCTGCTCCTGCTGTTCCAGCGACTGCTTGAGCACGGTGTAGCTGCGTTGCAGCGATTCCAGCTCCAGTGCGCTGGCGGCCGCGCGTGCCTTCAGCTGCGACAGGGCCGCCTGGTAGCGCCCCAGGCTGTCCTGGGTGCTGGCCAACTGCCCCGACTCGGCACGCAGTTGCCGACCGCGCACAAAAGCCAGCGCAGTGGCGATCAGGGCCCAGAGTGCGAATGCAGGCACCAGGTAGATCAGGATGCCCATGGGAGATTCCTCGAAACGTTGCATACCTTGTCGGCCTGGCAGCAACGTTCTTGAGGGCAATCGACGTGAACCGTGGAAACCGCACGTGGAAACGCGCGTCAGGACGCCATCCCGCACGCATGCAGCCGCATCAGGGCAATCGCGTGGTGCCTGGCGCCGGTTCCGTTGCCAGCGGGGCGGGACTGATCGCGGCCACCGGCACGACCGGTGCGCTGCGCGGACGCAGCAACAGCCACGTGCCGAGCCGGCGCAGCAGGGTATTTCCCGGCATTTCGATCAGGCGGAACATCGCCCAGGCGGCCGCGATGGTGATCGCGATGATCGGCAAGGCCAGGGCAGGCCTTGGCGGCAGGCCGTCCATGACCACCAGGGCGGCGTAGATGACCGGAATGTTCAGCAGATACATCGAGAAACTGCATTCGCCGCTGAGCATCATCAAGCGGTTGCCGAGCAGGCGCTTGCTCAGCCCGGTGTCGAAGGAGAACAGGAACACGAAGATGCCGGCGAAGCCGGCTGTCTCCAGCGTGAGGTAAAGCGCGCGCTTGGAACCCGGATCGACGTCGATCATGCCCAGGATGACCGCAAGCACCAGCCCGATGACGCCGGCCTGCAGCGCCGCCAGGGTGGTCATGTTGACGCTGGTGCCAACCCGGGTGCGCACCAGGCCGAACACCACGCCGGACAGGAAATAATGGATCTTGGAGCCGACAAAGGTGCCGGGCAGCTGTGCCCTGTGGGCGATGAGCATCAGGATGGTGCCGAGCACCGCCACCATCAGGGTGACATTGCTGTTGCTGCGGAAGGCACGCAGCGCAAACCAGATGCCCACGAAGATCACGTAGAACTGGACTTCCGGCGGAATGCTCCACAGCGCGGACACGTTGCCGGAAAACAGCAGGTGGCGCAGCAGGTTGTCGTGGCTGATGGCGTAGACGAACTGCGGATCGACCAGGGTGTAGATCAAGTAGGACGCCAGCACGACGGTCAGGTAAACCGGCGCAATGCGCGAGAATCTGGAAATGGCGTAGCGCGCCACCGAAGGATAATTGGGCTCTTTCTCTCCGTAGAGAAAGGCCATCAGAAACCCGCTCAGGGTAAAGAACACCATGACGCCCATCTCACCGGGAAACAGGTGGGTATCGGTGAAGAATTTTTCTTCCGCCAGATGCGCGTAGACGACAAGCAACGCAGCAAGACCGCGGATGCCGGTCAACGAATCGATGCGCTGTTCCTGCTGCATGAGTGAGGGCTCTCAGTGTGATCCCTACGAAAAACCCCGCGCCTGCCGAGGGCGCGATGTCGTCTGCGTGCGTTGCAAAATCAGCAGGGTCAGGCGCTCCCCCCGGTTGCCTGACCCGTCGCAAGCTTACTCGATCGGCAGAATCCGCGTCATCGCCGTGCGCGCCGATAATGCGAGCCGTGATCAGGATCACTCTGCGTCCAGCTCGCTCGCAGATCTGAATTCAACGAATGCAGAGCGAGCGGATGTGTGCGACGCGATGCAGCGGAGTGAAGCGCTGCACCGGCGTCACTGCATCAGCGAAGTAAATCCGCGCCTGTGTGCGGCGATTCAGTGGCGACCATGCGCACGATGCAAGTGTTATAGGCTGCGGCTGCCGTCGAATGCGACAAGGGCGCTCGGACGCTGCAGCGTGTAGCAGCGACCGCAGCCGCCATCCGCTCCCGCCGCATGAGCGGCAGTAAGAGCGTCAGGACAGGATGGCAGGTAAGTCCAGCCCCTTCTCGCGAGCGCAATCGGTTGCAATGGCATAACCGGCATCGGCGTGTCGCATCACGCCGGTCGCGGGGTCGTTCCATAGCACGCGTTCGATGCGCCGGTCGGCGGCTTCGCTGCCGTCGCAGACGATGACCATGCCGGCATGCTGCGAGAAGCCCATGCCGACGCCGCCGCCGTGATGCAGCGACACCCAGGTGGCGCCGCTGGCGGTATTGAGCAGGGCATTGAGCAGCGGCCAGTCGGAGACCGCGTCCGAGCCGTCGGCCATGGCTTCGGTTTCGCGATTGGGCGATGCCACGCTGCCGGAATCCAGATGGTCGCGGCCGATCACCACCGGCGCCTTCAGCTCGCCGCTGCGCACCATCGCGTTGAAGGCCAGGCCCAGCCGGTGGCGGTCGCCCAGGCCCACCCAGCAGATCCGCGCCGGCAGGCCCTGGAAGGCGATTTTCTCGGCGGCCATGTCCAACCAGCGGTGCAGATGCGCATCGTCGGGAATCAATTCCTTGACCTTGGCATCGGTCCTGGCGATGTCTTCCGGATCGCCGCTCAGCGCCACCCAGCGGAACGGGCCGATGCCGCGGCAGAACAGCGGGCGGATGTAGGCAGGCACGAAGCCGGGGAAGTCGAACGCGTCGGACACGCCTTGCTCCAATGCCATCTGGCGCAGGTTGTTGCCGTAGTCCACGGTGGGCACGCCCAGTGCGTGGAAGGTGAGCATGGCGCGGATGTGATTGGCCATCGTCTCGCGCGCGGCGGATTCCACTTCGTTCGGTGCGCTGACGCGCTTGTCGTCCCATTCGTCCACGCTCCAGCCCTGCGGCAGGTAGCCGTTGACCGGATCGTGGGCGGAGGTCTGGTCGGTCAGCAGATCCGGTTTGATCCCGCGTAACAGCAGTTCGTCCAGCACGTCGGCCACGTTACCGAGCAGGCCGACCGAGAGCGGCTTCTTCGCCGTGCAAGACGCCTCGATCAGGCGCAACGCCTCGTCCAGCGAATCGGTCCAGGTATCCAGGTAGCCGGTGCGCAGGCGCATGTCGATGCTGGAACGGCGGCATTCCACCGCCAGGCAGGACGCGCCGGCCATCACGGCGGCCAGCGGCTGCGCGCCGCCCATGCCGCCGAGCCCGCCGGTGAACAACCACTTGCCGGCCAGGTTGCCGCCATAATGCTGGCGCCCCATTTCCACGAAGGTTTCGTAGGTGCCTTGCACGATGCCTTGTGCACCGATGTAGATCCAGCTGCCGGCGGTCATCTGGCCGTACATCGCCAGGCCCTTTTGATCCAATGCGTTGAAGTGGTCCCAATTGGCCCAGCGCGGCACCAGGTTGGAATTGGCGATCAGCACGCGCGGGGCATCGGTATGCGTGCGGAACACGCCGACCGGCTTGCCCGATTGCACCAGCAGGGTCTGGTCGTCGTCCAGGCGGGTGAGTGCGGCGACGATCGCATCGAAGGATTCCCAATCGCGCGCGGCGCGGCCGATGCCACCGTAGACCACCAGTTCCTGCGGGCGCTCGGCCACGTCCGGATCCAGGTTGTTCATCAGCATGCGCAACGGCGCTTCGGTCAGCCAGCTCTTGGCGGTGAGCGTGCTGCCGGTGGCGGCGCGGATGACGCGGGTTGCATCGTGACGGGTCATGCCGGGTTCCTTGCAATCAACGGTGGGCCGCGGGCGGCGCGGTATCGGGTGAGGGCGCATTGGCAAACTGCAGGCAGGCCAGCAGCACATGCCGCAGCACTGCGCGCAATGCGGCCGCGTGCACCGGCTGCCATGGCGTGGGCCAGTTGTCCGGGGTGATGGTGTCCGGCTCGCGCATGTAGCCGCGGCAGGCCAGCTCCATCTGCAGCGTGTGCACGCCGTGCTCGGGCTGCGCGTAGTGGCGGGTGATCCAGCCGCCCTTGAAGCGCCCGTTGCGCACCGTGCTGGAGCCGCTGCTGCGGCAGAGCCGTTCTACGGCGTCGACCAGCACCGGGTCGCAACTGCGGTCGTCGTTGCTGCCGATGTTGAACTGCGGCAGCTCGCCGTCGAACAGGTGCGGGATCACCGAGCGGATCGCGTGCGCGTCGTACACCACGATCCTGGAATGCAGCTGGCGCAAGCGCGCAATTTCTTCGCCAAGCGCCGCGTGATACGGGTCGAACCAGCGCGCACGGCGCTGATCGATCTGTGCCTGGTCCGGCGCCAGGCCGTCGGCATACAGCGGCTGGTCGTCGAAGGTGGTCAGCGGGCACAGGCCGGTGGTGTTCTGGCCGGGGTATAGCGATGCGCCGCTGGGGTCGCGGTTGACGTCGATGACCGAGCGCGAGATCGCGGTGCGCACCGTGGTGGCGCCCAGCGATTGGGCGAAGTCGTACAGGTGATGCACCCACCAATCCGCATCGCGCCGCGCCAGCCATGGCGACACCAAACGGTCGGCCACCTCATCGGGCAGCTCGGTGCCGGTGTGCGGGAAGCTGATCAGCAGGGGCGCCTGCCCTCGATGAATGTCCAGCCAGTCGGGCAGGGCGCTCATGGCTGGGCTCCGGTTGCCTGCGCAGCGGCGTGCGATGCGTGCCGGTGATGTGCGTGGATTCGGTCATCGTGCCGCGCGAAACGTGCACCTGCAATGCCGGGATGTACGGCATTCGCCAGGGGGGCGATACCCGGCACTGCATGGCCGGGTGCCAACGCGCTGCGCAGGCGCTCTGCAGATCGCCGCATCATGCGTGCTGCTCCACGCCCGGCAAGGCGATCGCCACTGCGTCGGCCAGTGCGCCGGAACGCACCAGTGCGCTGGCGGCCAGCATGTCCGGATGGAAGTAGCGGTCGTCCTGCAGCGTCGGCACCCGTGCGCGCAGCAGGGCACGTGCGGATTCCAGCGCGGCGCTGGAGCGCAGCGGCGCGTGGAAGTCGCAGCCCTGCACGGCGGCCAGCAGCTCGATGCCGATCACGTGCGCGGCGTTTTCTGCCATCGCCAGCAGGCGGCGCGCGCCATGCGCGGCCATCGACACGTGATCTTCCTGGTTGGCGGAGGTGGGAATCGAATCGACGCTGGCCGGATAGGCGCGCTGCTTGTTTTCCGACACCAATGCCGCAGCGGTGACCTGCGCAATCATGAAGCCCGAGTTCAAGCCGGGGCGCGGGGTGAGAAACGCCGGCAATCCGGACAAGGCCGGGTCCACCAGCATCGCGGTGCGGCGTTCGCTGATCGAGCCGATCTCGCACACCGCCATTGCCAGCATGTCGGCGGCGAAGGCCACCGGCTCGGCGTGGAAGTTGCCGCCGGACAGTGCTTCGCCGGTGTCGCTGAAGACCAGCGGGTTATCGGAGACGCCATTGGCTTCGATTTCCAGCGTGCGTGCAGCCTGGCGCATGACGTCCAGCGCCGCGCCCATCACCTGCGGTTGGCAGCGCAGGCAATACGGGTCCTGCACGCGCACATCGCCAAGCCGGTGCGATTCGCGGATGGCCGAATCGGCCATCAGGGCGCGCAGCGCGGCAGCGGTGGCGATCTGCCCTGGCTGCCCGCGCAGGACATGGATGCGCGCATCGAACGGCGTATCCGAACCCTTGGCCGCTTCCACCGACAAGGCCCCGGTGACCAGTGCCGCCTGCAACACGGTCTCGATCTCGAACAGGCCAGCCAGCGCGCAGGCGGTGGAGAACTGGGTGCCGTTGAGCAGCGCCAGCCCTTCCTTGGCGCCGAGCACGCGCGGTTGCAGCTGCGCCTGCGTCAAGGCGGTGGCTGCCGGCAACCGTTGTCCATCGACGAAGGCTTCGCCAACGCCGATCATCACCGCCGCCAGATGCGACAGCGGCGCCAGATCGCCGGATGCCCCCACCGAGCCCTGGCACGGCACCACCGGGGTGATGCCGGCGCGCAGCATCGCCTCGAGCAGGGCCAGCGTGTCCGGCTGCACCCCCGAGGCACCCTGGGCCAGGCTGGTGAGCTTGAGCGCCATCATCAGCCGTACTACCGGCACCGGCGTGGGCTCGCCGACGCCGGCGGCATGCGAGAGCACGATATTGCGTTGCAGGGTGGCCAGATCGTCGCGCTCGATGCGCACGCTGGCCAGCTTGCCGAAGCCGGTGTTGACGCCGTAGACCGGTTCGCCGCGCGCGACGATCGCTTCCACCGTCTGCGCGCTGCGCAAGACCGCCGCCGCGCAGGCCGGATCCAGCGCCGCGGCGGCGCCGCGATACAGCGCACGCCACTGTGCAAGCGTGACAGCGCCGGGTTGCAGGACAACAGAAGCACTCATGACAACTCCAGAGATCATCAGGTCAGATGCCCGCGCCAGACGCGGGCATGCAGCGGGTTGAAGCCCATGCGATACACCAGGTCGGCCGGCGCCTCGATGTCCCAGATCGCCAGGTCGCAGTCCATGCCGGTGCGCAGCCGTCCCAGCCGCGCAGCGCGGCCGAGCGCGCGCGCCGCTTCGCGGGTGAACCCGGCGATGCATTCGTCCACCGTCATGCGGAACAAGGTGGCTGCCATGTTCATCGCCAGCAGCGGGCTGGTGAGCGGTGAGGTTCCCGGGTTGCAGTCGGTGGCCAGGGCCAGCGGCACGCCGGCCGCACGCAGCGCGGCGATCGGCGGCAGCTGGGTATCGCGGGTGAAATAGAACGCGCCGGGCAGCAACACCGCCACGGTGCCGGCAGCGGCCATCGCCTCGATACCGGCCTGGTCCAGGTATTCGATATGGTCGGCCGACAAGGCGCCATGGCGCGCAGCCAGCGCTGCGCCGTGCTGGTTGCTCAATTGTTCGGCGTGGATCTTGACCTGCAGGCCGTGCGCCTGCGCGGCGACGAACACCTGTTCGGCCTGCGTGGTGGAGAAGGCCAGATGTTCGCAGAACACATCCACCGCCTCGGCCAGCCCTTGCGCGGCCACGGCGGGAATCATCTGCGTGCAGACCACATCGATATACGCCTGTGCATCGCTTCCCGGCGGCACCGCATGCGCGCCCAGAAAGGTGGGCACCACCTCGACCCGGCGCACGCTGGCGAGCTGGCGTGCCACGCGCAGCTGCTTGGTCTCGTCTTCCAGGGTGAGCCCGTAGCCGGATTTGATCTCCAGCGTGGTCACGCCTTCGGCAAGCAGCGCATCCAGGCGCGGCAGGCCGGCAGCGAGCAGCGCCGCATCGTCGGCAGCGCGGGTGGCGCGCACCGTTGCCAGGATGCCGCCACCGGCTGCAGCAATCTGCGCATAGCTGGCGCCACGCAAGCGTTGTTCGAATTCGTTGGCACGATTGCCGGCATGGACCAGGTGGGTATGGCAATCGATCAGTCCCGGGCTGATCCAGCGCCGCTGGCAATCGTGCGCGATGCCGGCAGTCAATGCCGGCGCCTGCGCGGCCGGGCCGGCGTAGACGATGCGGCCGTCCTGGCCGGCGACCACGCCGTCGTCCACGACGCCCAGGCCACCATCGGCGGCGTCCAGGGTCATCAATTGCGCGTTGTGCCAGAGAACGTCGCAATGCATGGCGCAGGCTCGTGGTGTCTGATATGTATATACAATAGGGTCGTCAACCGGAGGTGTCCAGTGGCAGACGAGCAGGCACATGCGCAGGTGTTTTGGGCCGCCCGGGCCTTGTTGCCGGAAGGCTGGGCCAGCCAGGTGCGGATCACGCTGGCGCAAGGCCGCATCGCCTCGGTCCAGCCGGAGGCCGCGCCCGGCGGCGCCGACCTCCGCTGCGAGATGCTGCTGCCCGGCCTGGGCAACCTGCACAGTCATGCCTTCCAGCGCGGCATGGCTGGGCTGACCGAAGTCGGCGGGCGCAGCGGCGACAGTTTCTGGAGCTGGCGCGAGTTGATGTACCGCTTCGTCGACCGGCTGGACCCCGACAGCCTGCAGGCGATCGCCGAGCAGGCCTATGTGGAAATGCTGGAGAGCGGCTTCACCCGGGTCGGCGAGTTCCATTACCTGCACCACAGCCCCGGCGGCACGCCCTACGCCAATGCCGGGGAGATGTCCGGGCGCATCGCAGCGGCGGCGGCCAATACCGGGATCGGGCTGACCCTGTTGCCGGTGTTCTATGCGCATTCGGACTTCGGCGCTGCCGCACCAAACGTTTCGCAGCGGCGGTTGCTCCACGACATCGACGGCTTCGCGCGCCTGCTCGAGGACTGCCGACACGGCCTCGAGGCGCTGCCGGATGCGGTGCTCGGGCTTGCGCCGCACAGCCTGCGTGCGGTCACGCCGCAGCAACTGGTGGAGTTGGTGCCGCTCACCGATGGGCCGATCCACATCCATATCGCCGAGCAGCAGCGCGAGGTCGACGCCTGCCTGGCGTGGTCGGGCCAACGGCCGGTGGAATGGCTGCTGGCCCATGCGCCGGTGGATACGCGCTGGTGTCTGGTGCACGCCACCCATGTCACCGCCAGCGAGGTGCAGGCGATGGCGCAACGCGGCGCAGTGGTCGGGCTTTGCCCGATCACCGAGGCCAACCTGGGCGACGGGATCTTTCCGATGCAGGCCTTTGCCGCGGCCGGTGGTCGCTTCGGGGTCGGTTCGGATTCGAACGTGTTGATCGATGCCGCCCAAGAGCTGCGCCTGCTCGAATACGGCCAGCGGCTGACGCTGCAGGCGCGCAATGTGCTGGCGCCGGCCGATGTTTCCAGCGGCCGCTGGTTGTACGACCGCGCCGGTGCGGGCGCGGCGCAGGCGCTGGGTGTCGCCCAGCACGGGATACGGGTCGGTGCGGCGGCCGATCTGGTGGAGCTGGAGCTGACGCATCCAGCCTTGCTGGCACGCAGCGACGATGCAGTGCTGGACAGCTGGCTGTTTGCCGCGCGCGGCACTGCGGTCCGCAACGTCTGGCGCAATGGTCGGCCGGTGGTGCGCGACGGACAGCATGTGGAGCGTGCGCGGATCGCCGCGCGTTTTGCCGACACCCTGCGAACACTGCTGGGCAACTGAGAGCGGCTCGCAGAACGTAGCGAGCGGTCGTCGGGTTGCGGCGGACGGCGCTGAGGAGGCCGGAGTGGATGAGCGGTACGTGCCGCACCCAGCGCTGGCCGCGCGCGCCTGGCGGTGAGCGCAGTAGTTCTGTTAGGTACTCTAAGCGGATGCGCGCACAATGCAGGCCTGACCGGAGACCTCTGTCTTGACCGCCCCCCCCATCACCGCGCCCGGCACACTGCACCAACGCATCCGGCAGGATCTGGAGCACCGGATTCACAGTGGCGACTGGCCGCCCGGGCACCGCATTCCGCCGGAGCACGAGTTGATGGCGCAATACGGGTGCTCGCGCATGACGGTCAACAAGGTGCTCGGCCTGCTGGCCGACGCCGGCATGATCGAACGCCGCCGCCGCACCGGCTCGTTCGTGGCGCGGCCGCATCCGCATCTGGAACAGGTGGCGCTCTCGATCCCGGACATCGCGGTGGAAATGACCGCGCGCGGTCACTCCTACCGGTTTTCGCTGCTCTCGCGGCGGCTGCGCAGCGTGCGCCAGCGCGTGCCGCAAGAGCGTGCGCTGGGCAGCACCGGCAAGCTGCTGGCGCTGGAAAGCGTGCATCTGGCCGATGGTAGCCCGTTCGCGCTGGAGCAGCGCGTGATCGATATCACCACCGTGCCGGATGCCCTGGCGCAGCCGTTCACCGAGGTGGCGCCGGGCAGCTGGCTGCTGCGCAACGTGCCGTGGACGCGCGCCGAACACCGCATCAGCGCCGTCGGTGCCGACGCCGCGCAGGCCAGGCAATTGCAGGTGGAAGAAGGTGCCGCCTGCCTGGTCATCGACCGTCACACCTGGCGCGGCGAACAGCCGGTGACCTACGTACGCCAGCTGTTCCTGGGCGGCTCCTACGACCTGGTGGCGCGGTTCGCACCGGGAATGCGCTGAAGGCCGCGCGCGGAAGGGCGTACAGCACCTCCGCGATGCGGTAGCTCCGGCGGCGATGCACGCATCCGCATCACCAGATCGTCCGCGAGCGAGCGCTCTCGTGCGGTCGCAGTGGCTCACGAGGGCCGCCTGGCGACGGTCACGCAAGCGCCGCGGCGACGGCTACTCACGCACAGTTGCTGCAGCGTTTTGCATCAACAGCCATTGGGAACACAGCTAACGAGTCGCACCGTCTCGAGTCGCACCGTCGATCGCGCAAACACCAGACCACGCGCAGTGGATCAACTACAGCAGCAACCTCGTGTCCCACCCGTTGAAACCAGACTGGCACGATGGCGCGACATACCTCTCACCGCGCAAATCCCCAATCCCGAATCCCCAATCCCCAATCCCCAATCCCCAATCCCCAATCCCGGCCTCAAATCGTCGTGCATTGCCGCCAACGCACCGGTTCTGCCACCCCTGCACGTGGATTGAGCTGTACCCGCACGGTGCGCAGATACGGGTAGCGCGTCAGTTCCTCGCAGATCAGCGGCCATGCGGCGCTGTCTTCGATGGTGCGATCCACCGCCAGCGTGGCCTGCGTGATCCAGATGCCGCGCACCAAGCCGGGTTTCTGTGCCAGGGCCTTGGAGACATCACGCCGGTAGCCCTGCAGCGTTTCCGCATCCGGTTCGCCGGCATCCGCTGCCGGCACGGGAGCGGGTACCGGTGCGGCCGCAACCGGCGGTGCGGCGGACGCGGCTGGCGTCGCCGGCGGTGTCTTGACCGCCGCTGTGCGCGGGGCCGCGGCAGCGGGGGCTGGCGTTGGGGTGGGCTCCGGCGGACGCAGTCCCACAACCGTCACCAGCGCCAGCGTGGCCAGGGCCGCACCGGCAATGATGCTGTGGCGGATGGCACGGCGCCTGGCCATGCCTACCACGCCGGTCTCCACATCCCCTGGCAGGTAGGGCTTGAGCAGGGGCCACAGGCGCGTGCCGTCCAGCACTTCGATGGATTGCTTTTCGGCCGCAGCCAGGCCTTCGCGCTCCATGCGCCCTTCGGTCACCATCACGCCGCCACCGGCGCCGGCCAGGCGCGCCATCGCGCCCAGTTCATTCACCGCGGCCACGCCGATGCGGTAACCGCGACCATGCTTGCAGGTCACCAGGCGGGTGCCGTGATCGGTCTGCATCATGAAGTCGGCAGTCGGCAGGCCGTCCTGCGGCAGCTGGGTCGGTTGCCAGCCACGCTGGTCCTGCAGCACGCGCAGCACCACCGCGGAAAAGTCGCGCCAATGCATGGCCGCCAGGGCGCGAATGCCTTCGGTGGTTTCGTTGGCGCGGCGTCGCACCAGCCAGAGATAGGCACACATTGCCAGCCAGAGCAGCAGTGCAGCCAGGAGCGCCAGGATCCAGGAAGGCATAAGTATCAAGCGAAGGTATGGCGCGTATTACGAATCGATGCGCCTAGAAGAATCCTTCGCGCCGGATTCGTCAATGGATCGCTGGCGGAGATATCACAGGCCGTGACCCAGGCAGCGAAAGACCCGCCAGTCCGAAGCCGTGAGGGGAGGGGAGCAAACGGACTTCGTACAACAGGACTGGCGGGTCGTTCCCGATTGTCTGAAAAACCATGTTGCTTTGCAACATCACGCCGCTCAAATCACAACCGCCGTTCGTTCAGTCGCTAGGACCATGCGCAGAGCGCGCGCCGCATCCAGCTCCGACGCGACGCTCCGATGATGGCGACCGGCCCGCATGCCCGCGCGAGCCGGGTCTTATTCGCCGTCGAACGCCGCGGCAGTGCCGGTGCTGGATGCACCGCTGGAACCGGTCGAGCCGCCGCCACCTGCCGAATCGCTGCTGGCGGCCTGCGCGGCCTGGTTGGCGGTCCGGTTGGCGCGCTTGGTTGCGGCGGTATTGGCCCGCACCTGGGCCTTCAACGATTCGACCTCGCGACGCAGGTTTTCCAGCTCTTCCTGCTCGGGGATATTGAGCGTGCGCAGCACGCCCTTGACGCGCTCGTCGAAGGCCTTGCCCAGCTTGTCCCAGCCGCGCACCGCGGTATCGCGGGCCTGCTCGAACTGGGTCTCCACCTCTTCGCGCAGCCCGTCCACGCTGTCGGCGGCCTTGCGCTGGCCAGTGCGCTCATAGGCGGCACCTTCG
The DNA here is from genome assembly GCF_012848175.1 of Xanthomonas campestris pv. badrii. Classification (NCBI taxonomy): domain Bacteria; kingdom Pseudomonadati; phylum Pseudomonadota; class Gammaproteobacteria; order Lysobacterales; family Lysobacteraceae; genus Xanthomonas; species Xanthomonas campestris. The sequence goes on from NZ_CP051651.1 coordinate 1,547,622, forward strand.
CGCACCAGCGAGTCGAACAACTTGCTGCCTTCGCTCTGCACGCGTCCAAGTGCACCTAGCCCGGCCAGCCACACGGTCTGCGCCGATTCGCCGAGCCGGCGCGAAATCTGCTCCGCCTGGGCCTGGAAGCCCGAAGCCGCGGTGTCGCGGTTGCCGTTCTGATCGTATCCGGTCGTCATGCGATGCTCCTGTCGATTGCCGAAGTGACGTTGGGGTTCACCCTAGTGCCGGCCTTGCATCGGACAGGTGAAGCGCGGTCCGGTCAGGCCTGCCCAAGCATCCGCCCATCCCACGCGGGGCGGGTGACTTGGCGCTGAAGCAGCGGCAGCGGCGACGCGCTCAGGCCAGCTTTTCCGCCAACAGCCGACGGATTTCCGATTCCACCATCGGCTGCATCGCCGACAGCAGGAAGCCAAGCTCGACCGTCACATGCACCTGCTGCGGCAGCAGGGCAATCGCGCCATCCACGCCTGACCGCGAGATGCGCAAGGTGTCGCCTTCCCACTGCGAGGCCACGCCGTAGCGATCGGTGAGCTTGCGCGCCGCCTCGTCGATCGCTGCGCGGGCCTGTGCCGGCGTCAAGGAGTGGTCGTGGCGGATATCGATGCTGGACATGAGGTGCCTGGGTGATACGAAAGTAGGCGCGCATTGTGCGCATGCGCGCGGCTGGCTCCAAGTGCGCCGGTACGTCGGGCCTCGCCAGCCTGGCGGTACGGGGGCATTGCGAAGCGGCACAGGGCCCCGGATCCGGCTGCAAACGCGGCACCTCATCAACGCATGCTGGCCGGCGGCGCGCAGGCGCGGTGAGGTTGTTGGCCGCTCTCAACCGCAAACCTGCTAGGCTGCGCCCGGTGCGCGACCTGCAAGTTCATTTCACCCACCGGCAGCAGCCGGATCATTCCCTCAAGCCCGGTGTCCACCGGATCGTACGGCATGCCTCCGGCAGCGTGCGGGTGGTGGCCGATGCGCAGGGGGCGCTGCTGTTGGCGCAGTTCTGCCTGGACCAGCGTGGCCTGTGGCTGCAGGTGGCCAATGGCATCCGCGGGATCCACGTCAACGGACGCCCGGTGCGTCGCATGGCCTTGCTGCGGCCCGGCGATGCGATCTACGCCGACGGCGTGGAGATGCTGCTGCGCAGTGCGCCCTCCAGTGCGCCATCCAACGATCTGCCGCCCGACGATGCCGGCCTGGGCGAGGTCTGCCTGCTGCTGCGTGGGTTGGGCGGGCGCCATCACGGGCGCAGCTTCACCCTGGATCGCCCACGCCTGGTCGGCAGCGACCCGGCCGCGGACATCGTCATCGACGATCCGGCCTTCACCGCCCAGCACGCGCGCCTGGAGCGCCACGGCGACCGCGTGCTGATCCGCGATCTGGGTTCGGAAGAGGGCAGCTGGATCAACGGCGTGCAGGTGCGCGATGGCTGGCTGCAGGCCGGCGACCAGGTGGTGTTCGACGCCCGCCACCGGTTCGTGGTGGAAGTGCCGCGCATCCATCACGGCACCACATGGGATATCCCCGATTCCGAGCCGCCCCTGCCACCGCGCGCAGTGGCCGAACCGGTGCGTGCGCCGATGAAGGTCGCCCGCTGGCCGTGGCTGCTGCTCAGCGCGGTGCTGCTGGCGGCGGCACTGAGCGCCTTGCTGTGGTTCGGCGCGCGCTGAGTTTTTTCCAGACCCGCCAGCCCAGCAGGGCGGCGAGAATGCCGGCATACAGCGCCGGCTCGCGGATATCGGACTTCACCAGCCACCAGAAGTGCAGCACCGCCAGCACCCCGATCGGGTAGATCAGCTGGTGCAGCCGGCCCCAGTTGCGCTTGAGCCGGCGCATCCAGCCCTGGGTGGAGGTGATCGCCAGCGGCAGCAACAACAGCCATGCCGCAAAGCCCACCGTGATGTAGGGACGCTTGAGGATCTCTTCGAAGATCTGCGTCCAGAAGCCGCGCAGGTCCAGGCTGAGATACGCCGCCAGATGCACGCTGGCATAGAAGAACGCATACAGCCCCAGCATGCGCCGGAAGCGGATCACTACCGCCTGGCCGGTGAGCTGGCGCAGCGGTGTGATTGCCAAAGTGATCAACAGAAAACGCAGCGCCCACAGCCCGGTGCGATGCTCGATCTCGGCCACCGGATCGGCGCCCAGCGCGTCGCTACCGCTCTGCCACACCTGCCAGAACTGCCAAGCGAGCAAGGCGATCGGCGCCAGCGCGGCGACATGCACCAGGGTCTTGGCGGCGATCAGGGGTGCGGAGGTCTTGGCCATGTGATCTCGAAGAAGGAAGCGATGCCGAAGCGCAGGAGCGCACCTGGGCGCGACGGGCGTTGCTGGTCATGCCCGTCGCGCCCGGGCGCGCTCCTGCGCAGGTCGATATCGGAGTGTGTATTGCCTAGAACCACTTCTTCAGGTCCATCCCCGCATACAGCGAGGCGACCTGATCGGCGTAGCCATTGAACGGCTTGGTCGCAATCCGCTCGGCAAACAGCTTGCTGGCGGTGCCGGCGATGCGGCGCTCGGTCTTCTGGCTCCAGCGCGGGTGATCCACGGCCGGGTTGACGTTGGAAAAGAACCCATATTCAGACGGCTGCAGATCGTGCCAGGCGGTTTCGGGCATCGTCTCGACGAAGCGGATTTCCACGATCGACTTGATGCTCTTGAAGCCGTATTTCCACGGCACCACCAACCGCAGCGGCGCACCGTTCTGCTGCGGCAGCGGCTTGCCGTACAGGCCGGTGGCCAACAGGGTCAGCGGATGCATCGCCTCGTCGATCCGCAGGCCTTCGCGATACGGCCAGTTGATCGAACGGTAGCGCACGCCCGGCATCTGCTGCGGGTCGGCCAGCGTGGTGAAGGCCACGTACTTGGCCTTGGAGGTCGGCGCAAAACGCTTGAGCACCTCGCCCAGCGGCACGCCCGTCCACGGGATCACCATCGACCAGCCTTCCACGCAGCGCAGCCGGTAGATGCGCTCTTCCGACGCGATGCCCTTGAGCAGCTCATCCAGCGACAGGCTGCCGGGCTTTTCGCATTCGCCGCCCACCTTCACCGACCACGGCGACAGCTTGAGCGTCTTGGCCGCCTTCGACGGGTCGGTCTTGTCGGTGCCGAACTCGTAGAAGTTGTTGTAGCTGGTGATGTCCTCCAGCTTGGTCAGTTCTTCGGCGGTGCGGAAGCCGCTGCGCGCCTGCGCCGGGGTCACCACGGTCTTGGGTGGCGGCGGCGGGTCGGCTTCTGCGCAACCGGCCACGCCGATTGCCGGGGTCAATGCCAACAGCTGCAGCAGCCGACGCCGCTCGCGGTAAACGGACTCATCGGTGATCTGGCTGGCGGGCAGTTTGAAGGCATCGCGAAACGACATGGCAGGCTCCGGCAGTGGCTGCAGCGTGAGAGTAACCAACCGGGACAAAAGTTCGCTCCGGTGCACCACCACGTTACGTCACGCTCAGTCAAAAGGATGCAGCTGCAACTTTTTTGCCCGCTGCCAACCCCGATGCGCTGCGGCATACTAGAAGGCTAGCTCGACAAGGTGTGCCATGACTCGCGCGTTCAATTTCAGTGCCGGCCCTGCGACATTGCCGGAATCGGTCCTGCGCCAGGCGCAGGCGGAGATGGTCGAGTGGAATGGCGTGGGCGCCTCGATCGTGGAAATCAGCCACCGCAGCGCCGATTTCATGGCTGTGGCCGCTGCCGCCGAAGCCGATGTGCGCAGTTTGTTGTCGATTCCCGACGACTACGCAGTGCTGTTCACCGCCGGTGGCGCCACCACCATCCAGGCGCTGCTGCCGCTGAACTTCGCCGCGCCGGGCCAGGCTGCCGACTACGTGATCAGCGGGCACTGGGGCAAGACTGCGATCAAGCAGGCGGCGCCGTACGTGGATGCGCGCATCGCCGCCGATGCGCAGGCCGACGGCTTCATCGACATCCCGCCGGTGGCCAGCTGGACCCTGTCGCCGCATTCGGCCTATGTGCACATCACCGCCAACGAGACCATCCACGGCGTCGAATTCCGCGATATTCCGGCGGTGGGGACGCTGCCGCTGTTTGCCGACTTCAGTTCCTCCATCGCCTCCGAGCCGCTGGATATCTCGCGCTACGGGCTGATCTATGCCGGTGCGCAGAAGAATCTGGGGCCGGTCGGGATCTCGGTGGTGATCGTGCGGCGCGACTTGCTGGAACGCGCCGGCCAGCCGCGCGCGGACATCTTCAACTACGCCTCGCACCTGGCGCGCGACTCGATGCTCAACACGCCGCCGACCTGGAACTGGTATCTGCTCGGGCTGACCGTAAAGTGGATGCTGGAGCAGGGCGGGGTGGAGGAATTTGCGCGGCGCAATGCGGAAAAAGCCGCGTTGGTGTACGGCGCCATCGATCGCTCCGGCGGCTTCTATCGCAACCTGGTCAAGCCGGCAGTGCGCTCGCGCATGAACATCCCGTTCTTCCTGCCCGATGAACAGCTGGATGCGCTATTTGTCAGCGAATCCAAGGCCGCCGGCCTGCTTGCATTGAAGGGCCACAAGGCGGTGGGCGGTATCCGCGCCTCGCTCTACAACGCCATGCCGGTGGCCGGTGCGCAGGCGCTGGCGACCTTCATGCACGACTTCCAGCAGCGTCACGGCTGAGCCCACTTCCATCCGCGGCGCAGGCCGCGCAGGCGCATGCGCCGTCTTTTCGAGGAACGCCCAGCGATGGCATCCAGATCCAGCAAATCCACGCCCGCCGCCGGCAGCAAGCGTACACCGGCGAAAGCTGCCGGCGAGGCCGCCGCGAGCGCGCCGGTTGCCAAGCCGGCGGGCAGACACGCCAAGTCGGCAGGCAAACAGGCCAAGTCGGCCGGCAAGCCGGTCACCGCGGCACCGGTACTGGCCGATGTGCGCGCCAAGATCGACGAGATCGATCGCAACATCCAGGCGCTGATCGCCGAGCGCGCCAACTTCGCCCATCAGGTCGGCAAGGCCAAGGGCAAACTGGCCGCGGCGGTGGACTACTACCGCCCCGAGCGCGAAGCGCAGGTGCTGCGCATGGTGGTGGACCGCAACGAAGGCCCGCTCAGCGATGAAGTGCTGGTGCACGTGTACCGCGAAATCATGTCCGCGTGCCTGGCCCAGCAGGAACCGTTGAAGATCGGCTACCTGGGGCCGGAAGGCACCTTCAGCCAGCAGGCGGTGCTCAAGCACTTCGGGCGCTCGGCGGTGGGCTTGCCGATGGCAACCATCGAAGAAGTGTTCCAGGAAGTGGAAGCCGGCAACGCCGATTTCGGCGTGGTGCCGGTGGAAAATTCCGGCCAGGGCACCATCCAGGTCACCCTGGACATGTTCCTGACCTCCAACCTCAAGATCTGCGGCGAAGTCGAACTACGCGTGCATCAGTACCTGCTCTCGCGCAACGGCCGGCTGGAAGATATCGAACGCATCTACGCGCATTCGCAATCCTTCGCGCAGACCGCCGGCTGGCTGCGTTCGCACCTGCCCAAGGTGGAAAAGATCGCGGTCTCCAGCAATGCCGAAGGCGCGCGCCGCGCACGCAATGCGGAAGACGCGGCAGCCATCGGCGGCGAGAGCGCCGCGCATGTGTATGGCCTGAAGAAGGTCATCATGAAGTCGATCGAGGACGACGATGACAACACCACACGCTTCCTGGTGATCGGCCGGCAGATCTTCCCTTCGTCCGGGCACGACCGCACCTCGGTGCTGGTGTTCATCCACGACAAGCCGGGCGCATTGTTCGACGTGCTCAGCCCGTTCGCGCGCCATGGCATCAGCATGAGCCGCATCGAGTCGCGGCCCTCGCACCAGGCCAAGTGGGAATACGGCTTCTTCATCGATCTGGTCGGCCATGTGGAAGACGAGGCGATGAAGCAGGCGCTGGCCGAGCTGGAAGCGCATTCGGCACAGATCAAGGTACTGGGGTCGTATCCGGTGGCCATTCCCTGAGCAGGCGTGCCCGGCCCCAGCCCGGCCGCCACCGGCGCGCCGCCGCCTCGGCGTTGACGGCGCCGCCATTTCTTACCCAGCGCATCGCCCAGTACGGCGATGCCGCAGCACTCGGATCATTCGCATGAGCAGCAGCACCCAGCACTGGATCGCGCAGCAAGGCAGCGCCTTGCGCGGCACCCTGGCCATTCCCGGCGACAAGTCGGTCTCGCATCGGGCGGTGATGTTCGCCGCACTCGCCGATGGCGTGTCGCAGATCGACGGCTTTCTGGAAGGCGAAGATACCCGTTCCACCGCGGCGATCTTCGCCAGGCTGGGCGTGCGCATCGAAACGCCATCGGCGTCGCGGCGCATCGTGCATGGCGTGGGCGTGGACGGGCTGCAGGCGCCCAGCGAGGCGCTGGACTGCGGCAATGCCGGCACCGGCATGCGGCTGCTGGCCGGCCTGCTGGCGGCGCAACGCTTCGACAGCGTGCTGGTGGGCGACGAATCCCTGTCCAGGCGGCCGATGCGGCGCGTGACCGGCCCGCTGGCGCACATGGGCGCGAAGATCCAGACCCAGGACGATGGCACGCCGCCGTTGCAGGTGCAGGGCGGGCAGGCACTGCACGGCATCGACTTCGTCTCGCCGGTGGCCAGTGCCCAGGTCAAATCGGCGGTGCTGCTGGCCGGTCTCTATGCGCAGGGCGAAACTGCGGTGAGCGAGCCGCATCCCACCCGCGATTACACCGAACGCATGCTGTCGGCATTTGGCGTGGAGATCGACTTTTCGCCCGGCAAGGCGCGCCTGCGGGGCGGCCAGCGCCTGCGTGCCACCGACATCGCGGTGCCGGCAGATTTTTCCTCGGCGGCATTCTTCATCGTCGCCGCCAGCATCGTTCCCGGCTCGGACGTGGTGTTGCGTGCGGTAGGCCTGAATCCACGCCGCACCGGGCTGCTGGCAGCGCTGCGCCTGATGGGCGCGGACATCAGCGAGGAAAACCATGCCGAACATGGCGGCGAGCCGGTGGCTGACCTGCGCGTGCGGTATGCACCGCTGCGTGGCGCGCAGATTCCCGAAGCGCTGGTGCCGGACATGATCGACGAGTTTCCCGCGCTCTTCGTGGCGGCGGCTGCAGCCTCCGGACAGACCGTGGTCACTGGCGCGGCCGAACTGCGGGTCAAGGAATCGGACCGCCTGGCCGCAATGGCGACCGGACTGCGCACGCTGGGCGTGCAGGTGGACGAAACGCCCGATGGCGCCACCATCCACGGCGGGGCCATCGGCAGCGGCGTGATCGAAAGTCATGGCGACCACCGCATTGCGATGGCATTTGCCATCGCCGGGCAGCTGTCTACCGGCAAGGTGCAGATCAACGATGTGGCGAACGTGGCCACCTCGTTTCCGGATTTCGACACCCTGGCGCAGGGCGCCGGCTTCGGCCTCAGCGCTGCGCGCTGAACTCCACCGGCACCTGCACGGTGCTGGCCACGGCATGCCCGTCGCGTGTGGCGGGCTCGAAGCGCCATTGCTGCAAGCTGCGCACCACCGCCGCATCCAGGCGGGGGTCGCTGCTACCGTCGCGCTGGACGATGCTCACCTCACGCACGTGCCCTTGCACATCCAGCTGCAGCCGCGCAGTCCGGCTGCCTTCGAGCCCGGCACGGGCCAGCTCAGCCGGGTAGGCGGGCAGGGCATTGCCTGGCAGCGGGATGGCCTCCTTGCTGCTGACCGGTGCACGCATCGGCTGATGCGCCACCATGGTCATCGCACGCGGGCCCTCGGCGCTGGGCAGGATCTGCCGGCTGGCCGCCGGAGCAGGGGCCGTGTCGGTGGCGAACGATTCGTCGCTGTGGCGCGCCCACCACCAGGTCGGGATCACCACCAGCACGGCAACCAGGGTCGCCCATAACCAGGGCGAGGCACCGTCGTTCTCGGTGTCCTGCCTGCGCGTCTTTGCAGCACCTGGCAAGGCCGGACCGTGGGTTGAAGGATTCGAGGTAATGGACATGGCCGACCTCCTGGCGCATCTGTGGGATGACCCGGTCAGTCTGGTCGGCATTGGCTGAGGGGCAGCTAAGGCGGGGCGGATCTGCCACACCCAGGCTATGTCGTGATTCAGCTTAGTGACGCTAACGGGCTGCAATGCGGGACGGGTGTGGATCGTCCAAGTTCACGATTTAACAGTCTTTTATCGATTGCCGGCGCTGGACGACGGCTGGCCCCGCCAGTGCCCAGTGCGCGCTGTTAGCCCGGCTTACTGCGCCGGCTTGAACTCGAAGGGGATGTCCAGGCTGCCGGCCACCGGCTGGCCGTTGCTCTGCGCCGGATGGAAGCGCCAGTGCCGCACCGCCTCCATCGCCGCGCGGTCCAGGTCGCGCGAGCCGCTGCGCTGCACCAGGGTGACCCCGCCCGGATTGCCGGCCGCGTCCACATCCACGCGCACCACCACGTCGCCAGCGTCGCCGCGGCGCAGGGCCGCCGAGGGGTAGCGCGGCGGCGGCATCTGGCCCTGCATCGGAACCGGGCGGTTGCCGCCGGCCATCGGTGCAGAAGGCGCTGCCGCGCCCGGCGCTCCGGGAGCAGCGTCTTCAGGCAAGGGGGTAGGTGCTGGCGGGGGCGTTGGCGCGGTTTCCACCAGGGTGGGGGTGTCTTCCTGCGGCTTGGCCTGCGGCATGTCGCTGGCGCTGTCCTGCGCCGGCAGTGGTGCAGGCAGCGGCTGCAGCGTGTCCTCCGTGGCGGTCGCGTTGGCGCTGGCCTGGGTGGGCGAGGGCTTGTAGAAGTCGTCCTTGCGGCCGGTGGCCCAGACCAGCAGGAACAGCAGCAGGCCGGCGCCGAAGGCAATGCCGGCAATTTTCAGGGTGTGGCGGGGTAGGCGCAGGACGATCTGGCGATCTGACGCAGGGCGGGGCGCGGGCATAGGGCTCACCTGAAGGATCGCCGCAATTCTGGCATAGCCCCGGTGAATCGATCGCAGCAGGTGGCGGAACAGGCGATAATCCCAGGCTCCCACCGACACACAGACTTCCGATGCTAGATCCGGCCCTGCTTCGCCAACATCCCGCCGACCTTGCCGAGCGCCTGCGCAGCACGCGCAGCTTCTCCCTGGACACTGCGGAACTGGAGTCGCTGGAGAGCGAGCGCAAGCGTATCCAGGTGCGCACGCAGGAGCTGCAGAGCCTGCGTAATTCGAAATCCAAGGCGATCGGGCAGGCCAAGGCCAAGGGCGAAGACGTTGCCGCACTGATGGCCGAGGTGGCCGGCTTCGGCGACGAGCTCAAGGCGTCGGAAGAGGCCCTGGACCGCATTCGCGCCAAGCTGGAAAGCATCGCACTGGGGCTGCCCAATCTGCCGGCCGACGATGTCCCGCACGGCAAGGACGAGGCCGACAACGTGGAGCAGTCGCGCTGGGGCACCCCGCGCAACTTCGACTTTGCGGTCAAGGACCATGTGGAACTCGGCGCGCCGCACGGCTGGCTGGATGGCGAAACCGCCGCCAAGCTCTCGGGCGCACGCTTCACCGTATTGCGCGGGCCGATCGCGCGCCTGCACCGCGCGCTGGCGCAATTCATGCTCGACCTGCACGTCGGCGCGCACGGCTACGAAGAAACCAACGTGCCGCTGCTGGTCAATGCCGATTCGCTGCGCGGCACCGGGCAGTTGCCCAAGTTCGAAGAGGATCTGTTCCAGACCGAAGTGGGCGATTCGCGGCGTTATCTGATCCCCACCTCCGAAGTGCCGCTGACCAACATCGTGCGCGACGAAATCATCGATGCCGAGCGCCTGCCGCTGCGCATGACCGCGCATTCGCTGTGCTTCCGCGCCGAAGCCGGCAGCGGTGGCCGCGATACCCGCGGCATGATCCGCCAGCACCAGTTCGAGAAGGTGGAGCTGGTCACCGCCTGCGCGCCGGAAGACAGCGACGCCGAACACCAGCGCATGACGCGCTGCGCCGAAGTGGTGCTGGAACGGCTCGGCCTGCCGTATCGCAAGGTGCTGCTGTGCACCGGCGACATGGGCTTTTCCGCAATCAAGACCTACGACCTGGAAGTCTGGCTGCCGTCGCAGAACACCTATCGCGAAATTTCTTCGTGCTCCAACTGCGGCGATTTCCAGGCGCGGCGCATGCAGTCGCGCTGGCGCAACCCGGCCAGCGGCAAGCCGGAACTGCTGCATACCCTCAACGGCTCGGGCACGGCGGTGGGCCGGGCGATGATCGCGGTGATGGAAAACTACCAGAACGCCGATGGCTCGATCGATGTGCCGCAGGTGCTGCGTCCGTACATGGGCGGGCTGGAAAAAATCGGTTGATGCCACTCGCATCGGGGCTGGTGCGCTGCGCACGGCTCCGATGCGCGGCAACGGGTCTGCGTGACGTCGATACCGTTACGCACGGCCGATCCGCAGCCCGGTTGGTGCTGGCTGCTGCGCAGCAGGCGGCAGCTGGCCACCATCAGCAGCATCACAGAACGACGAACAAGAGGGGCCTGCGAAGGCCCCTCTTTGTTTGCCTTGCGATGCGCACGCGCGCGATCGAAGGTGTTGGTGCAGGCGCCAACCAGGATCTCGCATGCCCACAGCGGGATGCCTAGATACGCTGGCAGCGGAGCCGCAGACACGAGCCATGCACATCCCGCATGACGCGATGTGCTGCGACGCGTGCTGTGAAACTGCGCGCTCAAGAGCGGCTGATACCACTTGGCGAGCAATCGTCAGACGGGTGCAGACGGTGCGGCCAGCACCGGAATCTGCACGCAGTCCATGCCGATTCCGGGCACTGGCCGCGCCCGCCTGGCGGTGCGCAGTCGTCCGGCGACCCGCTCTAGGCCGCCACTTCTTCCGGCTGCTGCAGCGATGCCAGGGCCTGGGCAAGCGCGTCGCTGCGATGCTGCGGCGAAAAGGCAACCCCTTCCGCACGCACGAAGCTCACCTCGTCGATGCCGAGGAAGCCGAACACCTGGCGCAGGTACGGTTCCTGGAAATCGGTGCCCGTCTCCGGATAGATGCCGCCACGCGCACTGGCGATGATGACGCGCTTGCCGCCGGCCAAGCCCTCCGGCCCCGTGGCGGTATAGCGGAACGTGCGCCCGGCCACCGCGATCCGGTCGATCCACGCCTTCAGCGTGGACGGAATGCTCAGGTTGTACATCGGCGCACCGATCACCACGATATCGGCATCCAGAAACTGCTGCATCACCTGCTCGGCGTCGGCTGCCTCGGCCGCATCGGCCTGCGCCAGCGACTGGCCGGTGAGATGGGGGATCGGGTCCTGGTCCAGGTCGCGGTAGCTCACCTGCAGGTCCGGGTGAAGCAGGCGCTGCTGCGCCACCACGGCAGCACTGAGTTCGCGGCTGATGGAATTGGCGCCCAGGGCGCTGGAATCGAGATGGAGCAGCTTCATGGCAAGAACCTGATGGCATGCGGCAGCGCCGCGGAGGGATGCAGCCTAGGTCGTTGCTCTGTTGGGATAAAGGTGGTTAAATGTCACTTATCGTTCTATCCATGGATACCTGCGCCATGCACGACCTGAATGACCTGTACTACTTCGCGATGGTGGTGGACCACGGCGGCTTCGCCGCAGCCGAGCGCGCGCTCGGCATCCCCAAATCGCGCCTGAGCCGGCGCATCAGCCAGCTCGAAACCGACCTGGGCGTGCGCCTGCTGCAGCGCTCCACGCGCCGTTTCGCGGTCACCGACGTGGGCACCAGCGTGCACCGCCATGCCCAGACCATGTTGGCCGAGGCCCAGGCCGCGCGCGAGGTGGTGGATCGTCTCAGCGCCGAGCCGCGCGGTCTTGTACGTGTGAGCGTTCCTGTCTCGCTCGCGCAGATCCAGTTGCCCAAGCTGCTGCCGGAATTCCTGGCCAAGTACCCCAAGGTGCGGCTGCAGCTCAACATCAGCAACCGCCGCGTCGACGTCATCAATGAAGGCTACGACATCGCCCTGCGGGTACGCTCGCGCCTGGACGACGACGGCAGCCTGGTGATGCGCAGCTTCGGCCAGGTGCAGGAATTGCTGGTGGCCAGCCCCAAATACCTGGACCGCGCCGGCCGTCCCAAGGATCCCAGCGAGCTCGCCAACCACACCACCATGAGCACCAGCGAAGACGAGGCCCATCAGCGCTGGGAACTGCACGGCCCCAACGGCGAAATGCGCCGCGTGGACCTGCAGCCGCGCCTGGCCGGATTCGATTTCCCGCTGCTGCAATCGATGGCGCGCGATGGCTTCGGCATCACCATGTTGCCGGAAACCGTCTGCGCCGAAGCGGTGCGCAGCGGCGAACTGGAAGTGGTGCTGCCGCACTGGTCGCTGCCGCAAGGCATCTGCCACGCCGTGTTTGCCTCGCGTCGCGGCCTGCTGCCGGCCGTGCGGGTGTTCATCGACTTCCTGGCCGAACACCTGCCGCAGGAAATCGAACGCTCGCGCCTGGACTGCGGCGGCAACTGCGCCGAACTGGCCGAGAAGCTCAAGCGTGCCACCGGCACGGCGGCGCGCCTGGCGGTAGCCGAGGCAGGCTGAGCAATCGTTGCCGAAGCCGGCTGAGCGCTGTGTTCGGCTACTGCGCTGGCTGCCCGGTTGCTTGGCAGGCTGCGAGCTGCTCGGCAGTCAGTTCGCTACAGACGTCCGGCAGGCTACGTCCATGCTTGGGTGCATCCCGCCGACCACCACCTGTAGCGGCCGGCCACGCGTAGCGCCGCACTACGCTGCGCCAGCCACAAGCCAGTGGTGCCACCAAGCAAAACGCGCCCGGGCATGCGAGAATGCGCACCCGGGAGCACTCCTGGGAATGGCGGTGGCCCTGCACAAGATGCCCGTGCGGCCACCATCAGGCGTCACCCGCGCAACGCGGGCCGCCAGCGTGACAACCGATGCCTTCGGCGGTCATGCGCAGCAGCATCGGAGAGATGGCCGAGCGGTTTAAGGCACCGGTCTTGAAAACCGGCGAAGGGTCAAACCTTCCGTGGGTTCGAATCCCACTCTCTCCGCCACATGCCGCTGGAAATTACTGAGGCGATGGCCTTGTTTGAAGGCCAGCCGATTCGTCCCATCTTCTATCCCATGCTCTGCGTCGCAGTTTCTTCAATGGGCTATGTGGGTCACGACAATGATAGCGAGCACAGCTTGTTCTGCAATCCAAGGAACTCGGGACCACATTTGTGCCTAGATGTGACCTCTCAGTAGGTTGTTAACCATCTTGGCCCACTGCATTTTGTTATTATTGCGTGAGATGTCGGGGTGCGGCCCCATGCCGCGTTGGATGCAACTGGAACAGGGGAAAGGAATGAAGAAGCTACTCGCCGCTGCGATTGTGATTGCAGTGCTCTCCGGCTGCGCGGCCAATCCGCCGCTCAATTTTTCGGTCCCGGGTGTGGGGGTCAGCAGCAAGAAGATTGATGCCGAACTGAAGTCCCTTACGGTTACGCTGGCGCGGCCAGACGAAGCGAAAGGCAAGGTTCCGCCAGAAGCGCAGCATGAGGTGCCGCAGATGTGGGAAAACGCGCTGACCGAAGCACTCAATCGGATGGCGATCTTTCGTGACGACGCGCCGCGCAAGCTGAGCTTGTCAGTCAAGATTCTCGCGATCGACATCCCGTCGTTCGGTGCGTCCATGACAACCAAGACTATCGCTCGCTACGAGCTTATTGATCGGGCGAACGGCAGTATCGTATATACGCAGGATGTGAGCGCATCGGGTACCGTGCCGGCCACATATGCCTTCGCTGGCGTTATTCGTGCTCGTGAATCTGTCAGCCGGGCCGCTCAGAATAATATTGCGCAATTCTTGCAGGCATTGGAAACGGTGGATGTCGGTAAGCCGATGTTTCCGAGCAGCCAGGCGAACCCGTGAGGTCGCTTTTACTCATCTGCATTGCTGCTGCTTTAGCTGGGTGTGCACCAAATGTGCGCACCGATAGCTATTCGGTCGGCTCGGTGGGTCAGGTCAATAGAACGGTGGCAGGCACTGTGATTAGTGCGCGCGTTGTCTCCATTGACGGCACCCAGGGTGGCGGCGCAGCCGCAGGAGCGGCAGCAGGCGGCATTGCTGGATCATCAATCGGCGGCAGTGGCCGGGCTAACGCTGTGGGAGCGGTTGGCGGCATCGTGGCAGGCGCCATCGTGGGTGCTGCTAGTGAGCGCTCGGCATCAAGGGCCGATGGCATGGAGTACGTCGTGCAGACGGAGAATGGCGCACTAATGACTGTGGTGCAGGGAGCGACACCCGCATTTCCGGTAGGCGTCAGGGTGCTTGTTCTTTATGGTTCGCCATCCAGGCTGATCGCTGATCCTCGTAACTGACGAGAACTCATCACCCAGCACACTGCAGAACCCCGCACTAGCGGGGTCACCCACGATGAACTTGCAAGCCGTTGTCACGCAGCGGTGTATTGGGTTCCGCAGAAATCGGTCAATCAAGCAGTACTTCGGAATTGTATTGGAGGCCTGACGTCTTGCGTGGCTGGTAATGCTTCAATTTGTCGTCGACGTTTATATCGTCGCGATGTTGACCTTGAACACCTCCACAGCACGGATCAACTGCACGGAGTGGTCTTCCAGCGCACGCGCGGCGGTGCTTGCTGCTTCGACCAGACGCACATTTTGCTGGGTGGTTTCGTCCATCTGGGCGATGGTGTGGTTGACCTGTTCGATGCCGCCGGCTTGTTCCTGCGAGGCGGCGGAGATGTGGCCCATGATGTCGGTGACGTGCTGGACGCTGGTGACCACCTCGCCCATGGTGGTGCCGGCGGTGTGCACCAGTGCCGAGCCGTCGGCCACGCGTTGCACCGAGTCGTCGATCAGGCGCTTGATCTCCTTGGCGGCATCGGAGGAGCGGTGCGAGAGGGTGCGTACTTCCGATGCCACCACGGCGAATCCGCGGCCTTGTTCGCCGGCGCGTGCAGCTTCGACGGCGGCGTTCAGGGCGAGGATGTTGGTCTGGAAGGCGATGCCGTCGATGACCGAGATGATGTCGGCGATGCGCCTGGACGCCGCTTCGATGCCGGACATGGTGTCGATGACCTGGGCGACCACATCGCGGCCCTGCGAGGCAATGGACGCGGCACCAAGGGCAAGCTGATTGGCGCGGCCGGCGTGCTCGGCGTTCTGCTTGACGGTGGAGGTCAGCTCTTCCATCGAGGCGGCGGTTTCCTCGAGGCTGGCGGCCTGCTGCTCGCTGCGGCGCGCCAGTTCCTGGTTGCCGCTGGCGATGTCCTCGGCGGCGAAGCCAATACTGTTGGAGGTGCTCTGGATATGCGTGACGATGTCGGTGAGGCGGTGCACGGTGCTGTTGGCATCGTCACGCATGGATGCGAACACGCCGTGGAAGTTGCCGGACATGCGCACGGTCAGGTCGCCGTCGGCAATCGAGCGCAGCAGTTCGGAGAACCGGGCCAGGTTGGTGTCGGAGGTGGCCATCATGGTGTTGAGGTTTTCCACCATCAGGCGAAAGTCGTGCTCGAAGTGTTCCGGCTGGCCGCGTAGCGCGAAGTCGCCGGCGCATGCGGCCTGGGTCAGTGCGTGGATCTGCGCATTGATGGCGCGCAGGTTTTGCTTGACCTGCTGCATGGTGGCAGTGATGGCGGCTTTTTCGCCGGGATAATGTTCGATCTCTGGTGCCAGGTCGCCAACGGCGTAGCGCCCCATGACTTCGGTCATGCGCAGCTGGGTCTGGACATGCGCGTGCACCAGTGCATTGGTGTCCTGCACCATGTGGCCGTATTCGCCAGGAAAACGCTGCGCGTCGGTGCGGTAGCTGATCTCGCCGGCGTCATGCCGACTCGCCATGGTGCGCTGTGCGGAGATCACCTCCTGCAGGCGGTGCTGCATTTGCTGCATGGCACGCAGCAACTGGCCGGATTCGTCGTTGGCGGTCGGGGTGTCCTGGCTGCGCAGATCACCTTCGTTGATGCGCTCGGCCAGCCGCAGCGACTGGCGCAATGGCAACACCACGCTGCGGGTGAGCAGGAACGCGATGCCTGCACCGAGCAGCAATGCGACGACGGTGGAGACCACCATCAGCATCGCAAATCCCCGCGCGGTGGCAACGGCCTGTCTGGCGGCGACGCGGTTCTTGGCTTCCTGCAGGTCGATGAAGGCGTTGATGCTGGCCAGCCAGTCGATGAAGGCGGGGCGTGCCTGCTTCAGCAGCTGCTGTTCGGCGTGCGGTTTGTCTGCGGCATCCCGAAATGTGCGGACCTGCGCGATCAACGGCATGGTGCGCTGTTCGATGGATTTGATCCGCTGCAGGATCGCCTTTTCGTTTGCGTCCGTCGATGCCGCAATCAGGGCATCCAACGGTTGCGCGGAGCGGGCGTAGTCGGCGGCGAGCTTGTCGATCAATTGCTCGGCGCCATGGCGGTCTGCCGGCTCATCCATCAGCACCACATCGCGCAAGGCGATCGCGCGGTCATGCACGCTGCCGCGGAAGTTGATGGCATAGCGTTGTTTGACGCTGTTGACTTCGTTGATGGCAGTGAGCTGCTGGTCGATGCTGTGGACGCGCTGGATCCCGACCACGGTCAGGATCACCATCAAGACGATGATGGCGAGAAAGCCGAGCGCCAGGCGCTGACCGATGCGCAGATTCGAGAGCAGGTGCATAGGATGATCCGACAGGCAGAAGGGCGGGAGGTCCCGACAACAGGGGCGAAGGCTTGCGATACGGCCGGGGGACAGCAGGACGCTGCAGCAACGGACAGGTCTCGACCTGACTGTTAGCGGCCTCGGCCGATAAAACTGAACTCTGCGCCGCAGCAGGTTCAGGTGCGGTTGGACCAGCAGTCGCATCCGCTGGAAACGGCATGGCTTGGCTCACATCCGCCAGCATCGGCAACAAGTCGAATCGTCGATAGTGCTTCACCGATCACAGTAGGCGCGGCCGACGGCCTGCTGGATCAGGCCAGGCGAGCTGATCAGTACGGCTGCAGGCAATGGGTGACCAGGCTTGCGTGATAAATTTGACGGCATGGATAACGTAAAGCCGACGATCGCAAACCGTATCACCACCGGGACGACGGGGCTCGACACCATCCTCCGCGGTGGCCTGCCGGCCAACCGGCTGTACCTGCTGGAAGGCCAGCCCGGCTCCGGCAAGACCACCCTGTCGCTGCAGTTCCTGCTCGATGGCGCCGCCAAGGGCGAAAGTTGCCTGTATGTCACGCTGTCGGAAACCATCGATGAGCTCAACGAGGTGGCTGCCTCGCATGACTGGTCGCTGGAGGCGCTGCACGTGTTCGAGCTTGCCTCGGCCGAGGCGTTTCTGGGCGATGGCCGCCAACAATCCATCCTGCACCCCTGGGAGATGGAGCTGGACGGCACGATCAAGCTGATCCAGGCCGAGGTCGATCGGGTCAAGCCGACGCGGGTGGTGTTCGACTCGTTGTCGGAGTTGCGTCTGCTGGCGCAGGATTCGCTGCGTTACCGGCGGCAGGTGCTGGCGCTCAAGCAATTCTTCGCGCCGCGCAATATCACCGTGTTCCTGGTGGACGACCTCACCGACGAGAACGGCGAGCGCGACGCGCATCTGCACAGCCTGTGCCACGGGGTGATCTCCCTGGAGCGGATGACGCTGGATTTCGGCGCGGCGCGGCGGCGGATGCAGGTGCAGAAACTGCGTGGCGTCAATTTCATCGCCGGCTACCACGACATCACCATCGCCACCGGTAGCATGCGGATCTATCCGCGCCTGATCGCCTCAGACCACCATGTGCCGTTTATCGGTGATGCGGTGTCCAGCGGCGTGGAGCGCATCGATGCGCTGCTGCACGGCGGCCCGTTGCGCGGTACCAGCACGCTGCTGACCGGGCCGGCGGGCTCGGGCAAGACCAACGTCGCCCTGCAATACGTGAGCGCGGCCTGCGAACGGGGCGAGCACTGCTGCGTGCTGCAGTTCGACGAGCGCACCGGCACGCTGCTGACGCGTGCCGAGAACCTGGGCATGGATCTGCGCAAGCGTCTGGCATCGGGGCTGCTGGAACTGCATCAAATGGATCCGGCCGAGCTGACGCCTGGAGAGTTCGCCTGGGCGGTGCGCGAAAGCGTGGAGGCGCGCAACTGCCGCGTGCTGGTGATCGACAGCCTCAACGGCTACCTGTCGTCGATGCCGCAGGAAAAGCAGCTGATGTTGCAGATGCATGAGCTGCTGTCGTATCTCAACCAGAGCGGCGTGACCACGTTCCTGATCAATCCGCAAGATGGCCTGGTGGGCACGATGTCCACCGGCAACCTCAATATTTCCTACATGGCCGACACCGTCATCCTGTTCCGCTTCTTCGAGGCGCATGGGCGGATTCGCAAGGCCTTGTCGGTCATCAAGAACCGTAGCGGCGCGCATGAAGATTCGATCCGCGAGATGCGGATCGGCAGCACCGGCCTGCACCTGAGCGAGCCGCTCGAGCACTTCCATGGGGTGCTGACCGGCACACCGCAATTCGTTGGAGACGGTGCGCCGTTGCTGGATCGTGCACTTGACCAGGTGTGATGCGGATGGATCGATTGTCCATATCATTGCGCCGTTCGGGCGCGATGCAGACAGCATTGCCAGCATCGTCGGCGAGCGCGGGCTGACGCGTAAGGTCTATGGCGCATTGACCGCGCTGGCCGGCGACCTGCGCGACAGCTCTGGGGTGGTGGTCCTGACCGAAGAAGCGGTGGGCGGCAATCTGCAGGAGCTGCAGCAGATCCTGCAAGACCAGGCGGCATGGTCGGATATTCCGTTCGTGCTGCTGCGCGCACCGCGTGGCAGCCATCGTGGCCGGCATGCCAACCTGCCGGCCGAAATGACCAATGTCATCGAGCTGGAGCGTCCGCTCAGTTCGGCCTCCCTGTTGAGTGCGGTCTCCACCGCGCTGCGGTCGCGGCAGAAGCAATTCGTGATCCGCGACCAGATGGCGCAGCTGGCCGAGAGCCGGGCCGCACTGGCATTGAGCGAAGCCGAGCTGCGCCGGGTCACCGACGCCTTGCCGGTGCTGATCGCCTTCATCGACAAGCACCTGGTGTACCGCTTCGCCAACCGTTCCTACGAAGACTGGATCGGTATTCCGCCGCAGGAGGTGATCGGCCGGCCGCTGGTGGATGTGGTGGGGCCGGCGGTGGTGGCCGAGCGTCGCGCCTGGATCGAGGCGGCACTGGCGGGCCAAGCGCTCACCATGGAAGCGAGCTGGCCGCATGCCGACGGGCGCCGCCGCGATGCCGAGATCCGCTACATGCCACGGTTTGACGCGGACGGGCAGGTGGACGGGTTCCATGTGTTTGCCACCGATATCACGGCGCGCGCGCAGGCAATGGAGTCGGTGCAGCAGCAGGCCAGCCTGCTCGAGGCCAAGGTGGCCGAGCGCACTGCCGAGCTGCAGCAGCAGATGCAGGCGCGCGAATCCAGCGAGGCTGCGCTGCGCCAGGCACAGAAGATGGAAGCGGTGGGTCAGCTGACCGGCGGCATTGCGCACGATTTCAACAACATGCTGACCGGTATCCTGTCGGCGCTGGACCTGGCGCGGTTGCGCATCGATCAGGGGCGCACCGAAGGGCTGGGCCGCTTTCTGGATGTAGCCGCGGCATCGGCCCTTCGCGCGGCTGCGCTGACCCAGCGCCTGCTGGCGTTTTCTCGCCGGCAATCGCTGGAAGCGCGGCATCTGCACGTCAACGATCTGGTGCTCTCGCTGCAGGATTTGCTGGCGAGCACGCTTGGCGAATCGGTGCGCCTGGAGGCCGATCTGTGCGAGGCGCTGCCACAGGCCTATGTGGACGAAAATCAGCTGGAAAGCGCGCTGCTCAACCTGGCCATCAATGCCCGCGATGCGATGCCCGATGGCGGGCTGTTGCGCATCGCCACGCGGCATCTGCGTGTGGAAGACAGCGCGCTGGAGCTGGGCCGTGGCATCGCCCTGGCGCCGGGCGACTACGCGGTGGTGTCGGTGACCGATACCGGCACCGGCATGCCGGCGGATGTGCTGGAGCGCGTGTTCGAGCCGTTCTACACCACCAAGCCGATCGGGCAGGGGACCGGCCTTGGCATGTCGATGATCTATGGCTTCATGCAGCAGTCCCATGGACAGGTGTGGGTGGAATCGCAGCTGGGCGTAGGCACCACGGTCAGCCTGTACCTGCCGGCCGGCAACAGCGTGCAGAGCGTAGCGCTGGAACCGCCGACCGGCACGGTGCTGGCGGGCCAGGGGCAGCAGGTGCTGGTGGTGGAAGACGACGAACAGGTGCGCCTGCTGGTCACCGAGTTGCTGGGCGAGCTGGGCTACCAGGCCGAAGTGGTGGCCGATGCCGACGCCGCGCTGCCGATCCTGGCATCGCCGCGACGGATCGATCTGCTGGTCACCGACGTCGGCCTGCCCGGTCTCAACGGGCGCCAGCTGGCGGAGATCGCGCGGCAGTCGCGCGGCGATCTGCCGGTGATCTTCATGACCGGCTATGCGGAGACCGCGCGCGACCGCGGCGAATTCCTTGGCGAGGGCATGAGCATGATCGCCAAGCCATTTACGCTGGGCGAGTTCAGCGGAAAATTGCACGAGGTGCTGGGGCCGTCGTCCTGAATCATGGCGTGGCATGTGCTACGCCGATGGTCTGGCAAGCGTCACCACTGCTGGCGTGGTTGGCGACCTGGGCGCAGCGCTGCCGGGCAGCACCAACGAACACCAGGGCTGTTCGAAGCGTGCATGCGCGAAGACCTCGCGCTTCGATCAAGGCAACCGCAGCAATGCTCAGCGCGCCGCGCGACCGGGTTGCCGCGCACTGGCCATCGATTCGACCACGGCAATCTTGTCGGCGACCGCCTTCTGCATGGGCGAGCCGTTCTCCAGTAATCCGTGCAGATGGCGCCAATGTGTGGTGGCCGCGGTGTAGTCGTGCTGCTGGAAATCGCTGATGCCCAGCAGCCACAGCCCGCGCTGGTTGTCCGGCTCGCGCGCGATCAACTGCTGCAGCCGCGTGCGTGAGGCCGCATCGATGGCGAAGTCGCTGTGGGTTGCCATGTCGGCGGCGATCCAGCCGACGATGGCGGCACTGGTCTGCGGCGCGATCTTCAACGCTTGCGCATAGGCATCGCGGGCCTCTGCGGGGCGGTTGTTCTGCTCGTGCGTCTTGGCCTGTTGCATCCACGACTCCAGCGCCTGCATCCGTACGGCCTCTGCGGCACTGGCAGCTTGCGTTTGCGCAGGCTCGGCCATGGGCACGGCTTGTGCGCTTGGTGGTGCGGCCGGTCGCGGCGGCGCAGCGACCACCCGCTGCACGATCGCCTCGGGCGCGCCCACCAGCCGATACAGCCCGGCGGTGGCGATCGGCAGGGCCACCGCCAACAAGACCGGCAGCGCGTAACGCCCACTGCCATGACGCGTCGGGTTGCGCAGCAGCGGCAACAGCACTAGCAGCAGCGCGGCGGCGACCAGCACGGCGCTGGCGAGATAGAAACCGGTCATCACCACTCTTCCTCTGCCTGCGGTGCTGCCGGTGTGCCCACCCGCGCGCGTTTGCGCACGGTATGGATCACCACGCCGGCCCCGGCACCCAGCATCAGCAACGGCCCGAACCACAGCAGCCAGGTGCCGCGCTTGACCGGCGGGTCGTACAGCACGAAATCCGAATAGCGCTCGACCATGTACTGCTTGATCTGCGCATCGCTCCTGCCGGCCTGCACTTGCGCAAATACCTGATGGCGCAGGTCGCGTGCCAGGCTGGCGTTGGAATCGGCCAGATTTTCGTTCTGGCACACCAGGCAACGCAGTTGTGCGGTCAGCCGTTGATAACGCGCTTCTTCGCTGCGGTCCTTGAAGGGCAGCGGGTCCACTGCCTGCGCCTGCACGCACGGCGCCAGCAGCACGCCCAGCAGCAACACCAGCAACAGGCGCAGCTGCCGGGCCTGTCGACGGCGGTGCGCCTGCAGGCGGCGATAGCCCGGAATCATGGCGCCCCCTTGGGCAACGCGGCGATGGCGGGCAGCAACTCGGCATCGATGACGGCGGGGGTGAGCACGCCGATATGCTTGTAGCGGATCATGCCCTGCGCATCGATCAGGAAGGTTTCCGGCGCGCCGTAGACACCGAAGTCGATCGCGGTCTGGCCCGGCTCGTCGGCGATCACCACGGCGTACGGGTTGCCCAGTCGTGCCAGCCAGGCGGTGGCATCGGCTGGTGCGTCCTTGTAGTTGTAGCCGATCAACGCCACGCCAAGCCTGCCGGCCTGCGCCATCAGCACCGGGTGCTCATGCACGCATTCGGCGCACCAGCTGCCGAACACGTTGAGCACATAGGGCTTGCCCAGCAACTGCTCACGGGTGACGTGCTGGTCGGGCGCATCCAGTCGCGGCAGCGAAAACGCCGGCGCGGGCTTGCCGATCAACGGCGAGGGCACCTCGCGCGGGTTGTGCTGCATGGTCCAGTAGATGCCGAAGCCGAACAGCGCGGCGACCGACAAGAACCCCAGCAGGGGCAGAATGCGCTTCACGGGTGCGACTCCTGCGCGAGCAGGCGCGCATCGTATGCCGGCGAGGTAGCGGCCGTGGCTGCGGCCACCGGCGCGCGGAAGCGGCGGGCGCAGGCGCTGACGAAGCCGCCCAGCATCATCAGCAGGCCGCCGGCCCAGATCCAGCGGATCAGCGGCTTGTAGTACAGCCGCAGCGTCCAGTCGTATTCGATGTGCTGATCGTCCAGCGGCTCACCGAGCGCCACGTACAGGTCGCGGGTGATGCCGGGGTCGATCGCCGACTCGGTCTGGATGCGCTCGCTGCTGTACAGGCGTTTTTGCGGATGCAGCTGCGCCACCACCTGCCCATCGCGGCTGACCTGCACGCTGCCCTGTTCGGCCTTCCAGTTCGGCCCGTCCACCAGCTGCACGCCGTCGAAGCGGAAGCTGTAGCCGGCGATCTGCGCGCTCTGCCCGGGCGAGAGCCGCACGTCGCGTTCCACCGACAGGCTTTCCGAAACCAGCACCCCGGCCACGAACACCGCCACACCCGCATGCGCGATCAGCATGCCGGCCATCTCCGCCGGAAAGCGGCGGCCGCGCGGCATCTCGCGCCAGCGCTTGACCACGTACAACGCAGTACCGGCCGCCACCCACGCGGCGACACCAATCCCGGCAATCGCCTTGGCCTGCCCGTCGGCAACCAGGCTGCCACCCACTGCACAGGCGATGGCGGCAATGCCTGCCCGCGTGCCCAGCGCCTTCAGCGGCGCGGCCTCGGCCTTGCCCCAGCGCAGGTACGGGCCGAACGGCAGCAGCAGCACCACCGGCAGCATCAGCAGCGGAAACAGCAGGCCGAAGTAGGGCGGGCCGACCGACACCTTGCCCATGCCGAACGCGTCGGCGACCAGCGGGAACAGCGTGCCCAGCAACACCATCGCCGCGGCCACGCTCAGCAGCAGGTTGCCGATCAGGATGCCGGTTTCGCGCGAGGCGGCGGCGAAGGGTTTGCCGCTGGCGATCTTGGGCGCACGCAACGCGTACAACAACAGCGAACCGCCGACCACCGCGACCAGGAAGATCAGGATGTACAACCCGCGTCGCGGGTCGGCGGCAAAGGCATGTACCGAGGTCAGTACGCCCGAGCGCACCAGGAAGGTCCCCAGCAGCGACAGCGAGAACGCCAGGATCGACAGCAAAATCGTCCACGCCCGCAGGCTGCCGCGCTTTTCGGTGACCGCCTGGGTGTGGATCAACGCGGTGCCCACCAGCCATGGCATGAAGCTGGCATTTTCCACCGGGTCCCAGAACCACCAGCCGCCCCAGCCCAGTTCCGCGTACGCCCACCAGCTGCCGGCCACGATGCCGGCGGTGAGGCAGGCCCAGGCCACATTGGTCCACGGCCGCGCCCAGCGCACCCAGGCCTGTTCCAGTTCGCCACCGAGCAGCGCGGCAACCGCAAACGCGAAGGCCACCGAAAACCCCACATAGCCGGTGTACAGCACCGGCGGGTGGAAGGTCATGCCCGGGTCCTGCAGCACCGGATTGAGCTCGTTGCCGTCCAGCGGAATCGGCGACAGCCGCCCGAATGGATTGGAGGTCAGCAGGATGAAGGCCAGAAAGCCCACCGACACCAGCCCCAGCACTGCCAGCACGCGGGCGGCGAAGTATTGCGGCAGATGCCGGCTGAAGGCGGCCAGCAGCACCGTCCAGGTGGCAAGGATGGCGATCCACAGCAGCAACGAACCTTCGTGCGCGCCCCACACCGCGGCGAAGCGGTAATACCAGGGCAGGGCGATGTTGGCGTTGGCGGCGACATAGGCCACCGAAAAATCCAGCGACAGCAGCGACCAGGCCAGCAGGCCGAAGGCCAGCCATACGAACACCGCCTGGCCGGCAGCGGCAGGCCGTGCGATGGCCATCAATGCGCAGTTGCCGCGCCAGGCTCCGATCAATGGCAACACGCCCTGGGCAAGCGAAAGCAGCAGCGCCAGGATCAGTGCGATCTGGCCAAGTTCAGGCGTCATGGGCGAGTGGCACGGTGCGGCAGAAGGAAGGTCATCGGGACGGAACGAAGCGGGCGGCGCCGCATCAACGCGGCGTGGTCAATGGCGCGGCGGTGGCTGGGATCGGCTTGCCGAGATGGCCTTCGGCCATCGCGTCCTTGAGTTCTTTCGGCATGTAGGTTTCGTCGTGCTTTGCCAGCACTTCGGTGGCGACAAACCGCGCGCCCTGCATGCGCCCGTTGGCGATCACCGATTGGTTGTCGCGGAACAGGTCGGGCAGGATGCCGGTGTACTCGACCTGGGTGGCAGCATGTTTATCGATGACGGTGAAGCTGACTTTCAGCGAGTCGCTGGCGCGCTGGATCGAGCCGGCCTTGACCATGCCGCCCAGGCGAAACTGCCGATAGCCGGATGCCTCGCCGGCATGCACCTGGCTGGGCGTGAACAGGTAGCTCATGTTCCGTTGCAGCGCCAGCACGATCAACGTTCCGGCCAGCGCGGCGGCGGCCAGCACCCCGACCACCAGCCACAGGCGGTGCTTGCGCGTTGCATTCATGGCGCGTCGCGCTCCAGCGGTGGTGCGGGTTGATCGCGCAGACGCCTCGGGGTTTGCCGCTGCATCTGGCCACGCAATTCGCGCGGCAGGCGCCGACGTCGCAGCCACGGCGCTGCAAGATCGGCCAGCAGCACCAGCATGAACACTGCGTACGACGTCCACACGTACTGGCCGTAGCCGCCCATCGTCAGAAAGCTGCTCATGCGGTGCGCTCGGTCAATACGATGCGGCGTGCCCAGTCCTTACCGCTTTCCAGCGCCAGCAGGTCCACGCGCACGCGGCCGAACAGGCTGGCGATGTAGTAGCACTTGGTGGCCAGCATCATCGTCAGCAACGGCCACAGCATGTCCGCGCCCATCTTGGACGGGCCGAGCAGGCGCACGGTCGAGCCTTGATGCAGCGTGTTCCACCACACCACCGAGTAATGCACGATGGGCAGATTCACCAGGCCCACCAGCGCGAGCAGGCCGGCCGCGCGCATCGCCTGGCGGCGGTCTTCCACCGCGTAGTACAGGCCAAGCACGCCCAGGTACAGGAACAGCAGCAGCAACTCCGAGGTCAGCCGCGCGTCCCAGGTCCACCAGGTGCCCCACATCGGCTTGCCCCATAGCGACCCGGTGCACAGGGTGATGAAGGTGAATGCCGCGCCGATCGGTGCAGAGGCCATGGTCACCACTTCGGCGAGCTTGATCCGCCACACCAGCGCGATGAACGCCGACACGCCCATCGCGGCGTAGATGAAAAGGCTCATCCAGGCACTGGGCACGTGGATGAAGATGATGCGGTAGGCGTCGTGCTGCTGATAATCCGGCGGCGCCAGCACCAGCCCGCCGTAGGCGGCCACTGCGCCGAGCAGCAGCGCCAGCGCCAGCGCCCACGGGCGCACGGCACCTGCAAAGCGATAGAACATCGGCGGCGAACTGAGCTTGTGCAGCCACAACGGGATCCACTTGGCCATTGCCGGTGTCGTCAGTTGGAATGTCTGGAAGGCGACAGCGCATCGACTGCCGCGCCGGCATTGACCTGTAGCTGGCCGTCGGAGACCTTGCTGGTGCGCTGCAGGAGCTCGCGCAGGGCACTGGCGTCCATCGATGGCTGCAGCGACAACAACAGCGCCGCCATGCCGCTGACGTGGGCGCTGGCCATCGACGAGCCGGAGGTGAAGTCGTAGCGGCCGTTCGGCTGCGTGGTCAGGATGTCCTTGCCGGGTGCGCTCAGCACGCCGGGCATCGCCGCGCTGGCGCTGCTGCTGCGCACTACCAGCACGCCGGGCACATCATTGGGAAACCCATCCAGCCGGCCATTGGGCGGCATCGCCGCGACCACGATGCGGCCCTGCTGCACCAGGTGCGCCAGCATCTTGCTCAGCAGCGGGTCGGCTGGCCCGCCCAGGCTCAGGTTGACCACACGCGCGGAGCTGTTGTTGATTGCCGCCAGCGCCTTGGCCAGGGTGAAGGTATTGCAGCGTGCAGGGGCGCCGACGGTGGGCGCATACCAGCAGGCCTTGTAGATGTTGAGCATGGCCTTGGGCGCCATGCCGACGATGCCCTGATGGTTGTTGCTGCCGGCGGCGATGATCCCGGCCACTTCGGTGCCGTGCGAATCGCTGCTGGTCATGACCGGAGTGTTGTCGACCAGATCGTGCACTTCGCGGATGCGCGCCTTCAGGTCCGGGTGGCTGGTGTCCACGCCGGTGTCGACCACCGCCACCACCACGCCGCGGCCCTGCGTGATGGCCTGTGCGCTGGCGGCATCGGTGTCGATGAAGCCGCGCTGCATGTCCACGTACGGGTCGTTGTAGCCGGACAGCGGCGTGGTCTTTTCCGCGGCATCGGCGGAAAACACCGAGAAATCCTGCACCGGCTGCACCAGCTCCACGCCTTCGTCGTCGGCCAGCGTGCTGACCAGCTCATCGCGCGAGACGCCCGGCGGCGGCTGCAGCACTGCGCAATACAGGCCCAGCGAGGTGATCGGCCAGCCGGACACTTCGCGCAGCTTGTAGCGCTGCTTGATGGCTTCCATGCGCACGGCGGCCTTCTGGCCGGCGCCGTAGTAGCTGGAGGCATAGCCGATCAGGCTGGAGCCGGCGCGCGCCGGTGGTGCGCTGAGCGGGTTGGCCACCGCCAGCAGGATGTCGCGGCTCGCATCCGGTGTATGTGCATCGGCCGGGGCCGATGCCGCGGCGATGGCGGCGACCTTTGCAGGCTCCTGCATGGCCGCGGCAGCGTGGGCGCTGCCCTGCATGCCCAGGCCGATGATGGCGACGCACAGGCCGATGGCGAGAAGGCGGTTCATGGGGCGGAGACGATCTCGGCCAGCCGGATGCCCGGATTGGCGCGCAGTTGCTGCAGGGTCTGCTGCTGCTGGGGCGGCTGCGGTGCGGCCGGCACCACGGTGTAGGCGCCCATGTCGTTGGGTCCGCCCACCACCTGCAGCTGCTGCGCATGCAGCAGGCGGTCCCAGTCGGCAACGGTCATCTTGGCGTCCGGCACCACGCGGATGGCGCCTTGCGGCACCGGCAACGCGGTGGCGCTGCTGAGTGTGCGGTAGTCGTGCGACGGCGCCGGCGAAGCCAGCTTGACGCCCATGACGCCCAGGCCGATGGCCTGGACCAAGGCAGCAGCGGCCAGGGCGCGCACCGTCCAGCTGCCGGAGCGGCGGGCAGGCACTGGTGGCGCGATGCGCTGCTCGGGTGCGTCCAACCGGCCGAGCAGGCGCTGCAACCCGGCGTTGGGGTCGAGCTTGACGGCGCACGGCAATGCCAGCGCCTGACGCAGGCGGTTCTGCTGGGCGAACTCGGCGCTGCAGGAGGCGCATTTGGCCACGTGCGCGATCAGCCAGGTACTCTCTTCCTCGGTGGCGCTATCCAGCAAGACAGCTGGCATCAGCTCCCAGGCGTGTGAGCATTCCTTGCCAGGCGCGATGAAAAACGTCTTCATTGCAGGGTCTCCGTGTAAGGAGCGCTGCCGGCCAGGCCGGGCAGCACATTGCGTAATTTGACCCGGGCGTGGAACAGCCGGGCTTTGATCGTGCCCACCGGGCACTGCATGATGTCTGCCACTTCTTCCAGCTTGTGGCCGACGCCGTAGACCAGTTCGATCACCAGGCGCTGGTCCGGCGACAGCCGTTCCATGCCCTTGTCCAGCCAGTCGCGTAGCTCGCGGTCCTCGCCATCGTCGGCGCTGGGGGCGTGGTCTTCGACCATGGCGGTGTCGTCGATGGCCTCGCCGTCGTGCTGGCGCAGGCACTTGAGCCCGCAGCGGTAGGCGATGCCCATGATCCAGGTGGATACCTGCGAATCGCCGCGGAAGTCGCCTGCCTTTTGCCAGGCGATCCAGAAGCAGTCGTTGATGGCCTCTTCGATGATGTCCGGCCGGCGGGTCAGGCGCGACAGGAACCGGCACAGCCGTCCGTGATAGCTGGTGTACATGCTGGCCAACGCATCGCGATCGCCCGCCGCCATGCGGCGCAGCAGCATGCGATCGGTGGCATCGCCCAGGGTGTCGGTGTCATTCATCGAGGCAGGCATGGCGTAGGACACTTCTTAAGTGCCCGCAGGCGGGCAAAAGGTTGCGGGTGGGTCAGAACGCGCGCGACAGCATGCCCACCCACGGCGTTTCGCCGGGCCCGCCCTGCGCGCGCGGGGTGTTGCTGCTGGTCAGGATCCGGTCCAGCTTCACGGTCCATGCGGCATGGTTCCACTTCAGGCCCAGTTGACCGTATTGATAGCGGCCGGACCTGGCGGCACCGTAGGCCATCGCCGGAAAATCGGAGATGCCGGCACCGGCCGAAAGGCTGAGATTGGCCGACAGCGGCACGCTGGCGGTGATGTCGACCACCTTGTTCCAGGGCGAGCGCTGCGCACGCGGGAAATTGAAGGTGGACAGCGAAAAGGTGAGCATGTCGCGGTAGGACCAGGCCAGGCTCGCTTCCTGGCGGTCGAAGGTGCGCGACTGGCGGTCGGCCGGGTAGGCGTAATACAGCAGGCTGGCCTGCATCTGCCAGCGGTCGTCCAGCATCCAGGCGCGCGCGCCCTGCACGGTGAATGCCACCGGCTTGCTCAGCGACGGCGCCTGCAGCGCGGCGGAGACCGACACCGACCAGCCCGGGGACGGCAGCCAGTAGCCGGCGGTCTGCAAGGTGACGCGATTGGGCGCAATCGCGATGCCACGATCGATCAGGGTGGAGGTGATCGCGACCGCGCCGCCCAGGTTGTCGGCCAGCGCATGCCCGCAGGGGCTCGTGACCAGGGCGAGCAACAGTGCATGGCGCAGGCGCGCGCGATGGGGTGGCGGACTCGGCCATTCGCACGCTGGGTGCAGGCAGCGGGGCCGAGCGGACAGTGCGTGCCTCGGCACGCTGCCACGTGTTGCGGCCCACGGCTGCCCGCCGCAGACGCAGCGGCGTCGCATTCGGGAAGGAGACTGCCTGGCGGGCAAAACGGTCGGCAAGGGCGTAGGACAGGGGCACGGGGCGGGGCGCGATAGTGACCCATCACGCAGGACGAGACCGCCCAGGCTGCGGCGGTTTCGTCCGTATACGCGAAGGTGTCGGCTCAGGCAACGCAAACCGTGCACCAGTCCTGGTGTGGTGGGTGATCGGCTGCCGACCGCGGAGACTGCGGCCGGCAGGCTGTACCGGGCTTGAAGCGCCAGCGCTTGCCTGAGCGCGGCCTTCGGAAAGCTGCATCGGCGGCGTGTCCGGCCTCGGCTGCCGCAGCGGCCCTATGCTGCCAGAGGCATCCGTGCCTGCCGGCAGTGATCGCTAACCGCAACGGCCTCGGCTCAGCGGAGCGTGCTCAGATAGGCGATCAGGGCATCCAGCTCTTTCTCGTCTTCCAGCCCTTCGTACTTCATCTTCGTGCCTGGTATCGCCTTTTTGGAATCTGTCTTCAGGAAAGCCTTGAGGCTGGCCGCGTCCCAGGTGCGCTTGCTGGCCTTGAGCTCCGGGGAGTAGCCACTGAAGTCGGCCACGCTGCCGGCGGGACGGTTGATGACGCCGAACAGGGACGGGCCTTTCTTGTTCTTGCCCTGGGTGGCGCTATGGCATTCGGCGCACTCGGTCGCAAAGACGCTCTTTCCATCTTCGGCGCGCGCCGGTGTGGCCAGGGTTGCGCTGGCCAGCAACACGCCAGCCAGTGGTGCGCATAACAATGTCTTGTGGAATGGATGCATGTGGGTCCGTACGGGTGCGTGCAGCGGTGGGGGATCAGAATGCCAGGTTGACCGACAGCGTGAAGCTGTCGAGATCGCGCGGATTGGTGATCGGCGGGCCACGGAACACGTTGGAGGTGCTGCCGTTGAACTTGTCGAACCGGAACCAGCCAGCCGACACGCGCAGATTGGCGTTGGTGGTGTAGGTGCCCTCGCGGCCGAACGGGCTCCAGTACAGCAGGATCAGATTGCTGGTGGTGTCGGGAATGCCGACCGGCGAGTAGCGCGCCGCATCGAACGAGCCGGTGTTGATCATGTGCGCGGCCAGCACGCCATAGGTCTGCTTGTAGGCGTAGTTCACGCTGAAGGTCTGATCGCGCACGCTGCCACGATCCAGCGCAGGCATGGTCGGGTCGGACGACATCAGCGGGCTGCCGTACTTGCGGCGCTCGTAGATGTTGACGTAGGCCAGCGACGCCACGTGTTCGCGCGTGCCGAGGAACTGGTAGGTGAGGTCGTAGCCGAAATCGGTGAGGTCGTCGCTGGGCCCGTTGCGCGGGCGCTGACGGCGCGTGTTGAGTGCGGTCAGCCCCACCGAGAAGAACTGCCGCTTCATGTCCTTCATATAGGCCAGGCGCGCGTAGGTGGTGTCGCTGAGCTTGCCCGGGTCGCCGTTGACCGGCCAGCCGAGGCGATCCTGCGCCGAGGGCGACAAGGCGCGGTAGCTGCCCAATTCGCCATACCAGTTCTTGTCGTACAGCCCGTACACGCTGGCACCGATCACGCGGTTGGACAGCGACGAGGAACTGAGCATGGTGGACGCGCCGCCGTTGGAGGCCGGGGTCAGCGTGGAGGCATTGGGCAATACGTGGATCGGGTCGGAAATGCCCGGGTTGTTGTTGACGCTGACACCGATCATGGTGTCCTTGCCGCCCAGCTGGAACGGCTTGGTGACGAAGCGCAGATCGACGTCGTCCAGGCGCGTATCGAAGGTGGCGTTGCCGCTGTTGTTGGAGCGGATCTTGGAGTAGCCGCCCACGTTGTCGCTGACCCGGCCGGCCAGATACAGATCGGCCTGGGTCAGCCGCGCGGTGCTGTCGCCGCGGCTGGGGTTGTTGCGCGCCCAGGTGAGCTGGCCGGAGACCGGGATCTTGGTGCCCTCGCCATCGGTGTCGGTGAAACCGCCCAGCTTGAAACGCATGCCGTAAGGCGTAAGCGAGGGGCCGTAGGAACCGACGTGGCAATCCGCGCACGAAGAGCCGGTCTGGCTGGCGAACGAGGGGATCGCCTGCGCCTGCGTGCTGGCCAGCAGCAACAGCGGGCCGGACACGCACAACAAGGATGTCAGGGAGGCAGTGCGCGATGCGGTGGCGCGGCGCGGAGCAGGCTGGGAAGTAGGCATGGAAAGTCCTTGTTCGACGGAGCGGGGTGGGGCAGGGCGGAAACGGCGGCGGGTGCGGAAAACGGCGGTGCTCATGCGTGCTTGCCCGGCAACACGCGGCGCAGCAGGCCGTCGCGCAGCACCAGGTGATGCCACAGCGCGGCACCGATGTGCAGCAGCACCAGTGCCAACAGCGCCCAGGCCGCGTTCAAGTGCCAGGTGCCCAGGGTGTCGCCCAGGTCCGCATCCACCTCGATCAGGTTCGGCAGCGGCAGCCCGAACAGATACACCGTCTTGCCGAAGGCATTACTCAGCGACCAGCCGATCAGCGGCAGTGCGAGCATCAGCCCGTACATGGCCAGATGCGTGGCGCCGGCGAGCAAGCGGGTGATCAGCGGAGCGGGCGGGCCGGGCAGCAGCTTGCGCAGACGCAGGCGCAGGCCAACGCGTAATACGAACAGCAGTAATACCATCAAGCCGAAATGGCGGTGGCCCTCCAGCAGCCACTGACGCAGTGCGCGTCCATCGAGTTCGGCGCGAAGCAGGATCAGGCTGGCCGCCATCACCAGGCACAGCACCGTGAGCCAGTGTAGGACGCGCATGGATCTGGGGAGCGGGGTCACGCGCACGGACGGCGCGGTCTGCTCCGGCAGTGGTAGCGCGGGGGCGCTGGCGGTGGCTGCCGTGTCGGGCGCCTGAGGGGATGAACGCATCTGGTCGGTGTCCTCACCGGTGGTGGTCGTTGGTTCCGGCAGTTCGCAGTGCGCTGCCAGGCCTGGCTCCCCACGCCGGCCGAACCGCGGCCAGGTGAACGTGCACCGATGGGTGCGGCGATGCCGGTGAAAGGTTGCATCGCGCCAACGAATTTTTATCGTAACGGGGCAAGGCCGGCGCGGCGTGGTGCTGCTACTGCGCTTTCGCGCACGTGGCTTCGCAGCGCCAGGACCTGGCGCAACCTTTCGCGCATCGCGGCGCACTCAGGCATGTCGCACTACGCGCAGTCAGCGGTAACGCCCCGGATCATGGCCTTCGAACCCATCCAGTTGCATACCCATGGCGACGATCGCGGCTTGCTCATTTCGCTGGAGCAAGAGCGCAATGTCCCTTTCCAGATACGTCGCGTGTACTACCTGTTCGGCACCCGTGATGGCGTGCATCGTGGCCAGCATGCGCACCGTCAGCTCAATCAACTGGCCGTGGCCCTGCATGGCTCGGTGACGATTCTGCTGGACGACGGCAAGGGCGATGGCCCGACCGAGGTGCGCCTGGACGACCCGTCGCAAGGACTGCTACTCGGGCGCATGGTCTGGCGCGACCTGCACCACTTCAGCCCGGATTGCGTGCTGATGGTGCTGGCCGACCAATTCTACGATCCAGGCGATTACATCCTGGATTACGACGAATTCCTGACCGAAGTCCGCGGCTTAAGCCGATTGGAGGCCTGATCGTGGAGAAACCGCCATCCAGCGATGCTGTGTTGCTTTCAGCAAGAGCACATCCCCGTCGTTCTACTGACAACGTAGGTTCTGCCCCCTTTGCCACCCAGTCGCTGTCAGTGAGTCGCAGCCATCATGAACGGCTGGAAGTCGTGGCGCATAAGAATGCCCTGCAGCAGGATGTTCCGTTTCTGGATCTACGTGCAGTCAATGCCGCTTACGCCGAAGCACTCAAAGCTGCTGCGGCTCGTGTCATCGATTCGGGTAGGTATGTGCTTGGTCAGGAGCTGTCATCGTTCGAGCAGGAGTTTGCTCACTATTGCGGCACCGCACACGCAGTCGGTGTGGGCAATGGGCTGGATGCCTTGTCGTTGATCTTGCGCGGCTATCGCGATCTGGGCGCGTTGCGCGAAGGCGATGAGATCATCGTCCCGGCCAATACATTCATTGCCACATTTCTCGCTATCAGCCAGAACAATTTGGTGCTGGTACCGGTGGAGCCTGAGCCGGGTAGCTTCAATCTTGACCCGGCAGCAGTGGAAAAGGCGATCGGGCCGCGGACGCGGGCCATCATGGCAGTACATCTCTACGGCCAGCTTGCCGACATGACGGCACTGCAGGCTCTGGCGCGATGCTATGGGCTGCTGCTGATTGAAGACGCCGCTCAGGCGCACGGTGCTAGTTGCGGCGGTATCCGTGCAGGCGCATTCGGAGATGCTGCTGCGTTCAGTTTCTTTCCCAGCAAGAATCTAGGAGCGCTGGGCGATGGCGGGGCAATCACGACCTCTGACACCGCGCTGACCCAGCGCATCCGCGCGCTGCGAAATTACGGGTCCGAAGTCAAGTATGAGCACCTGTATCAGGGGGTCAACTCTCGCTTGGACGAGATGCAGGCAGCGATGCTGCGGGTCAAGCTTGAGCATTTGGATGAGGACGTCCAGCGCCGCCGTGCCGTGGCGCAGCGATATCTGGACGCGATTACGCATCCTCTGATCGCATTGCCTGCGGTGACGTCGCCGGAGCGGCACGTCTGGCACCTTTTTGTCATACGCAGCCCCCAGCGCGACGCCCTGCAGAGCCACCTGGCCCACCATGGCATCCAGACCCTGATTCATTATCCGGTTCC
The DNA here is from genome assembly GCF_012848175.1 of Xanthomonas campestris pv. badrii. NCBI lineage: Bacteria > Pseudomonadati > Pseudomonadota > Gammaproteobacteria > Lysobacterales > Lysobacteraceae > Xanthomonas > Xanthomonas campestris. The sequence continues at coordinate 1,581,585 of NZ_CP051651.1, forward strand.
CCCGCATCGGCAGCCTGCCTACGCCATGCTTGGGACGGCCTCTTTGCCGATCAGCGAACAGCTGCATCGTGAGGTGCTGAGCTTGCCCATTGGGCCTGCGCTGGAGGAATCGGATGTGGCACGCGTGATCGCTGCCTGCCAGGTATTCAAGGCGTCAGCATGAGTGTGTTGCGCAGCAGCGCCTATACCGGCCTTGCCACGCTAACCAAGCTGTTTGCGGCGCTGGTGGTGCTCAAGCTCGTTGCGCTCTACGCCGGCCCGGAAGGTGTCGGACGACTCGGCCAGTTCCTTGCGCTGATGTCGGTGTTGGCCGTGCTAGCCGGTGGTGGCATCGGCACCGGGATCGTCAAGTATGTGGCCGAGTACCGCCATGATGCTGCTGTACTTGCGCGGCTGCTCGGCGCGGCGCTTTGGTACACCGGATGCGCATCGCTGCTGATGGCCGCGCTGGTGCTCGCCTGCAGTGGCCTGTTGGCGGAGCGGCTGTTTGGCGATAGAAGCTACCAGACGGTGATCTGCATCCTGGCCCTGGCGCAGGTAGGCATTGCGCTGGTGAACTACATCCTGGCAGTGATCAACGGCTTCAGTGATGTTCGCCGCCTGGCGATTGTGCAGGTCAGCGGCTCGGTGGCAAGCGTACTGGTTGTGGTTTGGGCGTCCGGTCGCTGGCATTTGCAGGGCGTGCTGATGGCCTGGGTGCTGGGACAGGTGATGTGCTTACTTGCCTGTGTGCCTGCGCTAAGGCGCAGCCCATATTTTTCCGACGCAATGCTGCGTACACATTTCGATCCGGGGATGACGCGAAAGCTCGCCGCATTCTCGGCGATGACGCTCACCTCCACATTGGCGCCACAGCTTGCGGCCATGCTGGTGCGCGACCATCTGGCAGCGCATTTTGGCTGGCAGCAGGTGGGATACTGGCAAGCAGTCGGTCGGGTGTCGGACGCGTACCTGCTGTTTTTCACCACTGCAATCAATGTCTACTATCTGCCACGGATCGCCTCGCAGCATGGGCGAGAGGCGCTAGTAAAAGAGTTGCGTGCGGCCTACCGCCACGTCATGCCGGCGGTGATCGTCCTGGCGCTCGGCATCTATCTTTGCCGTGAGTGGTTGACCGCCCTGTTGTTTGCCGCCGAGTTCGCCGCTGCGCTTCCGTTGTACGGTCCGCAGCTGCTGGGCGACGTGATCAAGATCTCTGCGTTCGTGCTGTCATATGTGATGCTTGCCAAGGCAATGACGCGCACCTTCGTGATTTCCGAGTGTGTGTTCGCTGCCAGCTATGTGTTGCTCGTGTATGGTTTCGGCGCACGTTTCGGCGTACTTGGCGCCATGTACGCGTTCGTCGCCAACTATGCGCTGTATCTGCTGTTTAATCTGGTGGTAATTCGCCGTTATCTGGTGCAGTCGGCATGACGCTTCATGCACAGGATCAGATGCGTGTGCGACTGCCCCTGGTGTCGGTCCTGATTCCTGCGTTCAATCACGCATGTTTTATTGGTAGGTGTCTGGATAGCGTCTTGGAAGATCCGTATCCGGAAAAGGAAATCGTCATCATTGATGATGGCTCCGTTGACGGGACCGGAGAGGTGATTGCGCAGTGGATATTGGTGCATGGAAGCAGGATTCCGGTGCATTTTGTACGCCGACCCAATCGCGGCGTAGCAGCCACCCTGAATGAGCTGGCGCTACGCGCGCATGGTCAGTTCCTTCGTGTCGTGGCCAGTGATGACTATCTGATCCCAGGTGGCCTGGAAGTGCAGGTCAAATTTCTCCTAAAAAACACTGAAAAGAGCGCCGTCATCGGTGATGCATGCGTCGTTGATCAGTGTGGAAGACTGCTGCACGCCAGCGCAATGTCTGATCTGCATGGCGCTCGCAAGAGCGAATACCTGTCCGATCTCGGAATCCGCCGCGTGATCATCTCTCGATGGGCGATCAGCGGGGCGGTCATTATGCTCAGAGCCAACGCATTCGATGCTCGAACTGCCTGGGACGAGCGTTTGAAAATCGAAGATTGGGATTTTTTTCTTAGGCTTGTGGCGCGCGATGGGTTGGGCTTCGTGGACAGCACGGTCTGCGCCTATCGATTGCATGGGAGCAATGCCAGCAAAACCCGGGACGTGCAGAGGCGTCTTGCCAATTTGCGTGAATTCAGGGATGTTGCGATGCGCCATCGGCCTCTGTTCGACGTGCCCGAAAGCATCTTGCTGCATGCCGAAGCTGACTACATCGCCGCCAAGATTGCGTTTTTGCAGCGGCGGCCACTGCACGTTGGTTACTGGCTCGTGCGCTATGGGTGGAAGTGCTGCTTGGCGGCAGTGGCCCGCCCGGCGCTGCGTCCTCGGGGAGTGTTAGGTGGTTGAGGCTCTACGCTGGCCGTCGTCCTATCTTTTGCCAGCAATGCTGGTCAGCTGTAGTGTCACATGGCTGATCTACGTACTGCCACCTGGCTACATGCAAGGGGTTGTAGTGCTGGCGGTCATGGCTTTGCTGACCCCTGTGCTGGATGTACTGCTGCGCATCCGGCTGCCGGCGGCCGAACAGTTCCGCAACTATCGCTATGCAGGCACCCGCGACGCGTTTCTGGCGATGACGCTGGCCGCGGTGGTCGCGCTGTTCTGCATCGCGGACGTGGTGCTGTTTCCGATCCCATTGTTCAGCGATCCGTCCTCGTATGCCACCTTGAGCCCGCTGCGCTCGCATGTGCGGCACATCTCCAACATGTGCTGGATCCTGCCGCCGATTGCGTTGCTCTGCGTGCGCCATCGCGGCCTACGTGCGGCGATGGTGGCGTTCGGGTTCGTCTTTCCCATCGTGGTGATCGACCGTAATCGCATCTTTGCCGGCCTGTTCTCCTTCGTGCTGGTGATGCTGCTGCGGCGCGACCCGGTGCGCCGGCTGCCGTGGAAGACGATCTGCGTTCTGGTATTGGCCGGCGGCGGGGTGTTTTCGGTGCTGGGCGCGCTGCGTTCGGGCTCGTTGGCCACGGTGGCGTTGCCGTTCGGCACGTTCTATCGCGCCATGCCGCAAGGCGTGCAGTGGCTGTTGCTGTACATCAGCGCCGGGCCATACAACTTCGGTGCGATGCTGGCCAAGGGGTACGTCAACGCCAGCTTCCTGATCAACCAATTGGTGCCATTCAGTGGCTCCATTGCCACCGCCGGGACAAGCATTCCGCTGGATGCACCCAATATCAACGTGGGTACCGAGTTCTTCCCGTTCCTGATGGCCTGGGGCGCGCCAGGCGCGCTGCTGGCGCTGTTGACGCTGTACGCGGGGCTGGTGTGGAGCGTGCGGCGGCTCAACGGATCGCTGTCGATCTTCCACGTGCTGATCTTCCTGCGCCTGGCCTATGCGTGTCTGATGTCGCCGTTCGCTCCACAAGCATTCACCTGGACCAACTTCGGCTTTATCGCGCTGTGCCTGGTGCTGCATGCCTGCACCGTGCTGTTGCCCAACCGCCACGCGGCACATCCGTCTGCCGCGTGAGCGCGGCGAATTTCCATCCTCTTGTTGCAGAGCTTGCGCACCATGAATCAACACGACGAAATCTATCTGATCGACCTGTGGCGCATCCTGCGCCGCGAATGGCGCTGGGCGCTGGCCGCGTTCGTCGTGGTCGTGGCGCTCAGCCTCGTGTTCCTGCGCGTGGCCAAACCACAGTGGGAAGCCACCGCATGGATCCAGGTGGGTGAAATCGGCCCGACGCCGGCCGGCCGCGATCCGAAGGTCGAGCCGTTCCAGCGCGTGATCGACCGGATGAAGACGCGGCTGTTTCAGGATGCGGTGCTGCAGCGCGCCGGCGTGCCGCTCAAAAGCCGTGCAGCGCAACTGTATCGGAGCAGCCTCAAGCCCGATCCCGACCCATATGCCAATCTGATCGGCATCACCATCCGTGCCGATTCGCCGCAGCAGGCGCGCAGCCTGGCCATGGCGACGGTGGATACGCTGAAAAATCTGCATGGCGACACCAACACCACCGCACTCACGCTCGCTCGCACCCGCCTGCAAGGCCTGAGCGAGGACCTGCGTGTTGCCGTGCGCAACCGCGAACAGCTGCAACGGCAACTCGACGCCGGGCCGGGTGGAGCGACGAGCCCGGCGCAGGTGCTGGCCGGCGTGCTGCTGACCGACAGCAACACCACCATCCGCGCGATCAAGGCCGAGCACGACGATCTGGTGGCGCGGCTGACCGACCGCTACACCTACCAGACCTCGTTGGCGTGGCCGGTGTATGTGCCAGAGCAGCGCGCATTTCCGAACACCGCGATGGTGGGAGCGCTCGGTCTGCTCGGTGGTGCGGGGCTGGGCGTGTTGGTGGCGGTGCTGCGCAATGCCTGGCGGCGCCGTAGGGTGGCGACGGCGGCGGCCATCGCCTGACCTCGGCGGCTGCGGCCCGGCGCCGGAGCAGGCATTCGGCAAGGCTGCGGTGCGCACGCCTGTCGCATCACCGCTGCTGTCGGGGGCGCGCCGGGCGCCAGTCAGTTGCTGCAGTTTGCGGGTGATCCTCACGCATCTGCGCAGTAACCCGCCTGCAACCAAACCGGCGGGCGCTGGCACTCACGGGTCTATCAAGCGATGCCGCAGTGGCGGCTCCGCGTCCGGAGAGTGCCGTGAGTTCAGCAGGACAGGTGTGGGAGGCGATGCATGTCGGTGGTCAGTGAGCATGCGGCGCGTGGCGGGACGGTCGCACCGGAGCAATTGCTGGAGACGCAACGTGCGTTCGACAGCGTCGCCCCCGATTACGATGGCCCGCGCGGCAACAATGCGCTGATCCAGCGCATGCGCACCACCTTGTGGGACACCGTGGCTGCCGAATTGCCGGTGGGCTCGCGGCTGGTGGACCTGGGCTGCGGAACCGGGCTGGATGCCGGCGAATTCGCACGGCGCGGGTACCGCGTGCTGGCCACCGACTGGTCGCCGGCCATGGTCGAGCGCACCCGCCATCGCGCTGCCAGCCAGGGCCTGGAAGAACGGCTGGCTGCCGCGCACGTGGGCATCCAGCAGCTCGATCGGCTCGACGGCACCTTCGATGGCATGTACTCCAATTTCGGCCCGCTCAACTGCGCGCCGGACCTGCCGGCCGTGGCCGCCGAATGCGCACGTCTGCTGCGTGCCGACGGCTGCCTGGTGTTTTCGGTGATCGGGCGGATCTGTCCATGGGAAATCGGCCACTACGCGCTGCGCGGCCGCTTCAAGCGGGCGGCGGTGCGGGCGGCCAGGGGCGCAACGGCAGTCGGCATGAACGGCCACACCATCTGGACCTGGTACCACCTGCCGCGCGAGTTCTATCGCGCGTTTGAGCAGCACTTCGTGCTGGACAGCTATCGCGCCCTGAGCCTGTTCCTGCCGCCGCCGTACCTGGTGGATGTCTGCGAGCGCCACCCGCGCCTGGCACAGCGCCTGGGTGCGTTGGACGATCGGTTTGGCGGATTGCCAGTGTTGCGCGATATGGGCGATCACTTCCTGATCGTGATGCGCAAGCGCTGAGTGGAGAGCTCGATGGCCATGGCCGATGTCTGCCTGCAGGGCGCGCGCGCGATCACCCTGGCCGGGGTGTCGCATGCGGCGGTCAGCATGCGCAACGGCCGCTTCGGTGGCACGGTCGGCACCGGAACCTTGCGGCTGGATCTGCAGGGCCATGTGCTGGTGCCGGGACTGATCAATGCGCATGAGCATTTGCAGGTCAACGGCGTCCCGCCGCTGCCGCAGGGGGCGCCGTTCGCCAATAGCTATGCGTGGATCGAGGCGTTCCAGGCGCATTTCCAGCATCCGGACGTGGCCGCGGCACTGCGTGTGCCCAAGGCGGTGCGGCTGCGTCACGGCGGCTTGAAGAATCTCCTGGCCGGCGTGACCTGCGTGGCGCAGCACGACCCCTGGCACGCCACCCTGGATGAAGCCGGGTATCCGGTACACGTGCTGCGCGAGTTCGGTTGGAGCTACGCGCTGGGCTGGACGGGCTACGGGCCGCCGGTGCAGGGCAGCTTTGCGGCCACCCCTTCGGCGCATCCATGGATGATCCACCTGGCCGAAGGCACCGATGCGGTGGCGCGCGCCGAGCTGGACACGCTCGATCGGCTGGGCTGCCTGGCGTCCAATACGGTGCTGATCCATGGCGTGGGCATGGGCGAGCAGGACATCGAACGGGTCATCGCGCGCGGTGCGGCGGTGGTGTGGTGCCCGTCGAGCAATCTGGCTCTGCTCGGTCGCACCCTGGACCCCTGGCGCCTGTGCATGGCCGGGCGGCTCGCGCTGGGCAGCGATTCGCGCGTGAGCGGCTCGCGCGATCTGCTCGACGAACTGCACGTTGCCGCCGACAGTGGCCTGGCGCCGGACCTGCTGCTTGGCCTGGTCACCGATCAGGCAGCACGCATCCTGCGGATGGCAAGGCGCGGGCGTATCGCGCCTGGTGCGGTGGCGGATCTGGTGATCGTGCGCGACCGCGGCGGCGAGGCCGCCAGCAGCATCATCGGTTGCGATCGCAGCGCGCTGCGCGCAGTGATCCGCGACGGCAAGCCACGCATTGCCGATCCGGATTTCGCCCCGTGGTTCGATGCTGCCGGCATCCAGACCATTCCGGTGCTGCTGGACGGCCGCCCCAAGTTGCTCGACGCCGCGCTGGCAGATCCGGCGGTGCTGGCACTGGAACCCGGTCTGGAATGCATACGGCACGCAGCGCCGTCGGCATCTGATGCGCTGGTTGCCATCGGGGGCGCGTCGTGAGCGCAGTGCCGGTGCTCGATCCGGTGGATGCGTATGCGCTATGGGCGTCGGCGTATCCGCCGCATGCGCACAATCCGGTGATGCTGGCCGAAGAGCGCGCCATGCTCGGCCTGATGCCGGCGCTGCTGCAGGGCCAGCATGTGCTGGATGCAGGCTGTGGCAGCGGCCGTTACATGGTTCATGCCTTGCGGCGGGGCGCACGGCACGTCACCGGCGTGGATCTGTCGCCGCAGATGCTGCAGCGTGCCGGTAGCGAACTGGCGCGGCACTGGCCACCTGCGCGGGTGAGCCTGCAGCAGGGCAGCCTCGATCACTTGCCGCTCGCCGATGCGGTGGCCGATTTCAGTGTCTGCGGGCTGGTGGTCGGGCATCTGCCGCGGTTGTGGCCGGCGCTGGAGGAGCTGCATCGGGTCACCCGTCCCGATGGCATCGTGCTGTGCAGCGACGTGCACCCGATCGGCGATGCGCTGGGCTGGCGCCGCGACTTCAAGTCCGACGGCCGCCACTACGCGGTGCGTCATACCCAGCATCTGTATAGCCACTGGCATGCGGCGTGCACGGCATTGGGCTTTGCGATCGAAGCCGTTGCCGAGCCGATGCTGGATCCGGCCGATATTCCCGCCGGCGCGCGTTTCGACAAGGTGGCGCTGCAGGTCCCGGTGGCCCTGGTGCTGCGGTTGCGGCGCGTCGCGTGAACGCGCGGATCAATAGGCGGTGGTCGCGCTGTGCGAGCGGTGCTGGCTGCTGTGGGCAGTGCTGCGGACGTGGGCGATGTGGCGTACACGTCCATCGCGCGTTGCTGTGCACGCCATGACCCTGCATGTGGCCCAGCTCAATCTGGTGGCGACTCCTGATGGCCTGAGCATCGAGCAGGTGTTCGCGCAGTGGCCGTCGCTGGCCGACATTGCCGAGGCGGTGGCCAGTGCGGGTATCCGCGTGTCGGTGATTCAGGCCTCTACACTGGAGGCACGCGTGTCGCGGCACGGCGTGCAGTATTGGTTTACCGCGCTCGGTACGCGTGGCAGCGCTGCCCGCGCCAACACGCTGCACGCGCTCCTGCAGGAACTCGACGTCGATGTGATCCATGTGCATGGCCTGGAATTCGCCGGGGATGCGCGACGGCTTGCGCGTCTACTGCCGCGTATGCCGATCCTGCTGCAGGATCATGCCAATCGTCCGCCGCGATGGTGGAGCCGCATGCTGTGGAGGGCACGTTATGGTGCCGCTGCCGGAATCGCGTTCACCTCCCTGGCGCTGGCGCGGCCGTTCCAGCGTGCGCGTCTGTTCGGTACCGGCACGCAGCTATTTGCCATTCCCGAATCCAGCAGCCGCTTTACGCCGGGCGCACAAGCGCTGGCGCGCGAGCAGACCGGCCTGCACGGCGACCCCTGTGTGGTGTGGGTGGGGCATCTGAGCCCGGCCAAGGATCCCCTGTGCGTGCTCGATGCAGTCGCCGTGGCCGCGCGTCGCGTGCCCGGCCTGCGCCTGTGGTGCGTTTTCGACCAGGCGCCGCTGCTGGCGCAGATCCAGCAACGGCTGCGCGCCGATCCGCTGCTGGCGCGCTGCGTGCAGTTGCTGGGCAAGGTGGAGCATGCGCGTGTGCAGACCTTGCTGCAGGCCAGCGACATCTTCGTCTCCGCCAGTCATACCGAAAGCTGCGGCTACGCGGCGCTGGAAGCCTATGCCTGCGGCAGCCTGCCGCTGCTGACCGATATCCCTGCGTTCGATGCGCTCAGCGCTGCCGGCACGGTGGGCGAACTGTGGCCGGTGGGCGATGCCGCCGCGCTGTCGGAACTGTTGGTGCGCGTATCGCGGCAGCGGCCCAGCCGGGCGCAGGTGCGCGCCCATTTCGATGCGCGCCTGTCGTTCGCCGCAGTGGGGCGGCAGTGGGCACAGGCCTACGCCAGCGTGCTGGGCCATGCGCAGGAGCGTGCGCGATGAAACTGGCGCTGGTGGTACCGGGAGGGGTGGACCGCAGTGGCGAGGTCCGCGTGATTCCGGTGTTCCTGACCTTGATCGAGTGGCTGGCGCGCCACCATGAGGTGCACGTGTTCGTCCTGCATCAGGAGCCGCTGCCGGCCACCTGGATGCTGCGCGGCGCCAAGGTGCACAACATCGGTGAGCGGCGCACGCGCCTGCGTGCAGTGGTGGCCATCGTCGAGGAACATCGGCGCGCGCCGTTCGATGTGATCCAGGCGATCTTCTCCGGCTACTGCAGCCTGATCGCCGTCCTCGCGGCGCGGCTGTTGCGGCGTCCCAGCGTGGTGCATATCGCCGGCGGTGAACTGGTGGCCTTGCATGCGATCGGCTACGGCGGCCGCCGGCGTTGGCGTGGGCGTCTGCGCGAAGCGGTGATCCTGCGCCTGGCCGACCGGGTGACCGCTGCCAGTGAACCCATCATTGCCTCCCTGCAGGCACTGGGCCTGCACGCGCAGCGGGTGCCGTTGGGCGTGGATCTGCGCGCATGGCCGGCGGCGGCGCCGCGTGCACGCCACGGTGCGAGCGCGCGTCTGCTGCATGTGGCCAGCCTCAATCCGGTCAAGGACCAGCGCACCTTGCTGCAGGCAATGGCCGCACTCTCGCGCGCCGGTGTCGCCTTTACGCTGGACATGGTCGGCGTCGATACGCTGGACGGTGCCATGCAGCGTCTGGTGCAGCAGCTCGGCCTGCAGGAGCAGGTGCGCTTGCTCGGCTTCAAGACCCAGCGCGAATTGCGCCCGATCATGCTGTCGGCCGATCTGCTGGTGCTGTCCTCGTTGCATGAAGCCGGCCCGTTGGTGCTGCTGGAAGCTGCCGTTGCCGGCGTTCCCACCGTCGGCACCGCGGTTGGCCACCTCATCGAATGGGCACCGGTCGCAGCGTTGGCGGTTCCGCCGGGCGATTGGGCGGGCATGGCCGAGGCCATCCGCCAGGTGCTTGGCGATGACGAACTACGCCTGCGCCTGGCATGGGCCGCGCAATGCCGCGCGGTCCGCGAAGATGCGGCATTCACCACGCGTCAGTTCGAAAAAATCTACCGTCAGCTGTGCGAGCGTCGGCCGCTGCGCTGAGCGTTGGTCCAGGAATGCGTGTCGTCAGATCAGTACGGCTGGCCGGGCCGGTTGCAGCGCTGGACGATGGTTGCCATCGCCGTGTGCGCAGCTGCATATCGGGGAGTGTTGAGCTGGCGTCTTCGCCTGTGTTTCACGTGTCCAGCATGATTGCGGCGCATGCTCCGGCAACGGTGCTGCCGGGCTAGCGCGTTCATCAATGCGTGACGTCGCAGCGACACGCGCCGCCGCCGGCCCAGCCTCACGCCGGCTGCAGATAGCCATCCAGCGCCGCGCGCACCACGTACAGCATGTCGGTGCGCGGGACCGGGCGGGTCAGCCGCGTCATCAGCCGGCGTGCCTGGGTCTGGCGCACCCATGGCTGATCCTGCAGCCAGAGTTGGGTGTGCAGCATGTCGGCACGCTCCTTGCGGCTTTCTGCCGACGGCACCACGCGTTCGCGCACATACTGCCGCGCCTCGCGCAACGAACCAGACCACTCGATCCCGGGCAGGGCCGACAGCCACAGGTTGGAACACGAGGCGGTGGTCAGGGTCTGCCGGCCGGCACGCAGGCGCAGCAGGGGTGGGCACTCGGCATGCAGTCGCGCCATCACCTGCGCCGGCACCACCGCGCGGTAGTACCGCTGCAGCAAGCGCAACGGCGGCAACGCCCACCAGGGCGACGCCGCCGGGTCTTCCCATAATTGCTGCCAGTCGCGCGGACCCATGCGGGTCGCCAGCAATGCAAGATCGTGCAGATGCATCAGCCGGATGCTGCGATGGCAGATGCCTCCGGCTGCGTGCAGCAGCAGGTGGCACATCAAGGCGCCAATGGATGGGTAGGGGTTCAGACCTGGCTGCGCGTGTTCCGGCCAGATCCGTGCAGTGATGTCCACGCTGCGCACCGGCAGGCGTTCCTGGATGCGCGTATGCACTTCGATGTTGATGGGCGCATCGCGGTGTTCGCCCAATCCCGCCACGGCCTCGCCTTGCACCGGTTTGAACACCTGGTGCTTCCATTGCTGGAACGAGGCTTCATACCCGAGTTCGCACAACAGCGCAGTCATGGCCAGCGCGTCTTCGGGCGCCACCAGCAGGTCGATGTCCGCCATCGGGCGGTCGCCGGGCAGGTAGACGCCCAGCCGATGCAGGGCGGTGCCCTTCAACCCCACCAGCGCGATGCCGGCGCTGCGCGCGGCGCGGTCGATGCGGGTCAGCAGCAGCGCGATACGCCGATGGCGGTCTTGGACATGATCGCGCTGCTCGCTCAGGAAGCTGTTCCATTGCGCGTTCTGCCACAACGAGCGGCGCTGCAATAGCGGCGACACGCCATGTGCCGCTGCCGCCGCTGCGGCCAGCTGCCACTGCAGGCGGTCCCATTGCGGTGTAGCGTCGCCTGGCTGCGCCAGCTCGTGCGCCAGCTGCTCGGTGGCCGTGTGCAGGCCGTGTCGGATGGTGCGAAGCGAAGGCTGCATGCGGGCGTGATCCGGGAGGTCGAAGGGGCGGGGCGTAATGGTGATGCTACGAGTCGGTGGTGGTGCTGCGTGGTGGCGTATCGGCGCAACGATGGCGCTGTTGCACGCCACGATTGCGTCGGGCGCGTCGGCGGGGCGGCACTCCTGCTCGGTCGCACGAGCGATGGCGTGCATGCGCACCCGGCTGTTTGGCGTCCACAGGCAAGTGCATGAAACGCTAGCCCACCAGCACCGTGGCCAGCTGCCGTGGTGGCCGTGCGGCCAGGGTGGCCAGCGGCTCGGTACGGTGTAGCTGTTCGGAGGCGATCAAGGCGGACCAGCGCGCTTCCAGCTGCTCGGAGGCCTGCGCCGCGGCGTCTGCCGTCATCGTGCCCCGCGCCTGCTGCAGGTCCACCTGGGTGTGCAACAGATCGCGCACGCTGCGGTAGAACTCCGAGTCGTAGGCGCCATGGAACATCATCGCCAGGTCGTCGCTGTCCTGCCAATGCGTCTTGCCGCCGAGCTGGTTCTTTACTTCTTCGTAGAACTTGGTGCCCGGCAGCGGATAGGACACGCTGACGCCGATGATGTCCGGATTGGCCTGGGTCACCAGTGCACGCGTGGCCAGGATGTCGTCGAGTTCTTCGCCCAGATAGCCCAGCTGGATGAAGAAGCCCACGCGGATTCCATGCGCGCCCAGCCGTCGGCGGGCGGCGATCACCTCGGCCACCTCGGTGCCCTTGGTCATCCGGTCGAGGATGCGCTGGCTGCCGCTTTCCGCACCGATCCAGGCCTCCGCACATCCGGCGCGCGCCAGTGCCGCGGCCATGCGCTCGCTGGCCAGATCCGCGCGGGTCTGGATGGTGAACGGAATGGCGCCGTCGGCCTCGCTCAAGCGCTGCGCAAACGTCTCCACCCAGTCGATATGGAAGCCGAAGATGTCGTCGGCCATCCACAGGTGATCGGGCTGGAAGTTGCGCTTGAGATGGATCATCTCGGCAGCCACGTCCTCGGCATTGCGACGGGTGTAGTGGTTGCCCCAGATCGGCTTGGCGCACCAGTTGCAACGGAACGGACAACCGCGCGAGGCGGCCATGTTCAGGCTGAAATAGCCGTGCCGCTCCCGCCAGAAGCGCTGGTAGCGCGGCATGTCGACCAGGTCCCAGGCGGGTAGGCCGCCCAGGCGCGCGTCCGGCGGCTGTGCACCCGGATGCGCGCGGACCGCTGCCGGATCGCTGGTGGCGATGCGTGCGACACCGGACAACCAGGCCTGCGTGTCGATTTGCGGATTGCGTTCAACCCGCTCGATCAACTCGATCAACGGTGCGATGCCTTCGCCGATCAAGACCGCGTGCGCACCGGCGGCCAGAAACGCGTCCGGGTTGTCGGACGCATCCGAGCCCGCCACCAACACCCGGCAGCCGGCCGCGCGCGCCTGCCCGATCATGCGGCACGCCGCCTCGCGCATGCGGCTCAGACACATCTTGGTGAGGAAGTTGAAGTTGTCCTCGTAGAACACCACAAGCTCCGGTTGCGCATCGTGCAGCGCGCCGGCGTAGTCCTCGACATCGTCGGCCAGCATGGCGTCGAACAGGCTCAGCACATGCCCGCGTTCGCGCAGCAATGCCGCGATCTGCAAGGTGGCCAGCGGGGGGTATGGCTTGCCGCGTTCCCATTGCTTGGGGTCGTAACGCAGGAAATACGAATGACTGACCTGGATCTTTAGCATCTGCACAAGGCTCTCGTTCTGTCGCCAGGTGGCGCGCAGCGGCGGCGTGCGCAGACACCGGCATTCGGCTCGGCAGTAGGTGCGCGCACAGGCGTCTTTGGTTGCGCTGCTGCGCTGAGCGAAGTGGCAACCGGTAACGACTGTTCAGCGCATACAGCGATGCAACCTTTGCGCGCGCAATCGGCACACACCGGCTGATCGGTGCATTGGATGACAGGCATGCCGCAGTCGGCTGCGTTGGCGCAATACCAGCCGCTGGAAGAACGCGCACGCGACGCGGCGCAGGCCGCCGTGGCGGCGGACCCGTTCGGCGAGCGACGTGCGCGTGCCTTCAGCGTGCAGCGGCAGATTCTCGGTGCGCTGTTCCATTTCCACAGCGACAGCCCGGCGCTGCTGGCCCTGGTCGATGCCGCCTATGCCGGCTTGCCGGCCCATCACCTGCCGGGTGCGCCGCAGTTCCACATCACCCTGGATCTGCTGCCGCGCGCGCATGGCAGCGTGGTCGCCGAGCCGCCGCCGGTGCGCACGCATGCAGTGGGCGGCCTGGTCTGTGGCGTGATGGATGCCTGCAACTACCTGATGCTGTCGATCCCGGAGCGCCGCGCCATGCTGGTGGTCTCGGAGGACATGCTGGCGCATGCGTACCACGTGCGCTACGAGCTGATCGAGTTTGCGGTGTTCCTGCTGGCCGCGCGTGGCATGGGGCTGGTGCCGCTGCACGGCGCCTGCGTGGGCCGGCGCGGCCGCAGCGTGCTGCTGCTCGGCGCCAGCGGCGCGGGCAAATCCACGCTGGCGCTGCACAGCCTGCTGCACGGGCTGGAGTTCATCGCCGAAGACGGCGTCTTCGTGGCCCCGGACAGCCTGCTGACCACCGGCGTCGCCAACTTCCTGCATCTGCGGCCCGAGGCCCTGGGCCTGGTCGATGCGCCCACCCGCGCCTGGATCGCTGCCTCGCCGATCATTCGTCGCCGCAGCGGCGTGGAAAAGTTCGAGGTCGACATTCGTCACGGCCATGCCACGCTTGCACCCACGCCCTTGCAGCTGGGTGCCGTGGTGATGCTGTCCAGGCAGCCGGCCAGTGCATCGGGCAACGGCCTGATGCCCGTGCCAGCCGCGCAGATCGCGCAGTGCCTGCAGCGCGACCAGCCCTATGCCGCCGGCCAGCCGGGGTGGCAACGCTTCGTGGCGCAGGTGCAGCGTATCGGCATGTTCACCCTGCACCGTGGCGCGCACCCGCAGGCCTGCCTGGACGCCCTGCTGCAGGTGCTGCAGTGAGGCCGCTGCGCGACCGGCAGCAGGCGCGGGCCGGCACCGCAGGCGATGTGCGCGGCTGATGGTCCGGCACGCACGCAATCGGAGCCGGGCGGTGCTGCATGGCTTCGTCGACACGCTGGTGCCGGCGGACCGGCCGGCCGTCGCACTGTACGTGGCATTGTCGCTGGCGGCCGCATTCGTCGGCAGCCTCGTGGCGGTGTGTCTGTTGCCGCTGGTGCAACCCGGCCACAGCGTGCAGCTGGCCGGCTATCGGCTGGCCGTGCCCGGTGGCCTGCCGGTGCAGGCAGGCGTGTTTGTGCTCGTCAGCGTGCTGTTCGCGCTGTTGCGTTGGCACGGCGCGCGGCTGGCCGCACGCCTGACCAGCCGTTATGCGCTGGGCCTGCGCCGGCGCGTGCATGCGGCGCTGATGGATGCGCCGCTGCCGGCCTTGTCGGGCGCCAGTTCGGCGGAAATCGCCAACGTGCTGACCTACAACATCGAAATCGCAACACAAGGGTTCAGCGCGGTGTTGCAGCTGCTGGTGGCCGGCATCACCGCACTGGTCAGCGTGTGCGTGGCGGTGTTGATCGTGCCTGCGTTGCTGCTTGCGACACCGCTGCTCGCGCTGCTGGCATGGCTGGGGCTGCGCATCTCCCGCAGCGATGTACAGGCGCGCATCAGCCGCGACTACGTCGCCGACATGACCCAGCTGTTCTGGTTGAGCGAGGACTTCCCGCGCCGCCTGCGCCATGTGCGCTCGTTTCAGCGCGAAGCGGTGGAAACCGGGCAGTACGAGCACATGTCCGCCCGCCTGGGAAGCGGATACGCGCAGCAGCAGGAACTGGTGGCCGCCAGCCGCCTGGTGCTGGAGCTCACCGCGGTGGCTGCCATTGCCGGCATCCTGGTGCTCGCCAACCTGTGGCAGGGCGCCGACCGCGCCGCGTTGATCACGGTCAGTCTATTGCTCGGCCGCCTGCTGCCGTACCTGGTCACCACGCGGCAGAGCGTGCAGCAGTTGCGCTCGGCCTGGCCGGCCCTGCAGCTGTGGCGGCGCTACGTGGATCTGGGCACGGCAGGTGCGCCTGCATCGAATGCGGCTGTCGAACGTTTGCCGGCCGTGCTGCATCTGGAGCGCATCGATCTGGCACCGCCGCTGCCCGCGCTTGCGATCGACGGCTTGCTGCTGGCGGCGGGGGAGATGACCCTGGTGGTCGGCCCATCCGGCGTCGGCAAGAGCAGCCTGATGGACGTGCTGTCCGGGCAAACGCCGCCGCTGCTGTTCGAGGCGCATCTGAGCGGGCGTCGGCTGGATTTTGCCGCCTATCGACAGCTGATCCGCCATAGCGCCTATGTCAGTCAGGCCGTGCGGCCGTGGCAACGCAACGTGCGCGAGTGCCTGGACTGGGCGCTGCCGGGGACGCCCGATGAGCGCATGTGGGACGTGCTGTGCGATGTCGGCCTGGGCGCACGGCTGCAACGCGAGGGGCAGGGCCTGGACACCGTCATCAATGGGCAGGACGGCCGCCTGTCCGGCGGTGAGTTGCAACGGCTGCTGCTGGCGCAGGTGTTGTTGCGCGCCCCGACCCTGGCGGTGCTGGACGAGGCCACCAGCGCCCTCGATGCGGACGCCGAACAGCAGGTCCTGGTGACCCTGCGGCAGCGCTTGCCGCAGACTGCCTTGGTGGTGGTGTCGCACCGCACCAGTCTGGCCGCGGTGGCCGATCGCACGGTTGCGCTGGGCGGCGCAGCGGTTGCGCAGGCGCAGGGCAGGGTCACGGCCATGGCGACCCGCCGCGGCGCCTGATCGCGCCGCCTCTCCATACAGCGCTCAGCCGGCGATCTCTTCCAGCGCGCGATTGCGTGTCCGCGGCCCGAACACCGCGATCACGCTCGCCACGATCGTATCGTGCAGCCAGGTGAACGCCGGCATAGCCAGCGGCCGGCAGATCTTTGCTTGACGGGGAGCATGGGCGTATTGCACATCCTTCGTGCACGGCCGAGGTCGCTGGCTGTCCGCTCCGCTGTTCGATTGCTGGAATGCTGTAATCCTGCGCAGCGGCCGCAAGGCGACTGGCAAAGCCACCGGTCGGCCCCATCTCCTATGCATCCTCTTTGATCCGGAGTCATTCCATGACCCCCATTTCCGTGCTCGATCTGGCGCCGGTCTGCGAAGGCAGCGACACCACCCACGCCTTTGCCAACATGCTGGACCTAGCGCAGCACGCCGAGCGTTGGGGTTATCAGCGCTACTGGCTGGCCGAACACCACAACATGCCGGGGATCGCCAGCGCCGCCACCGCGGTGCTGATCGGCCACGTGGCCGGCGGCACCAAGACCATTCGCGTCGGCGCCGGCGGCATCATGCTGCCCAACCATGCGCCGCTGCAGGTGGCCGAACAGTTCGGCACGCTGGCCTCGCTGTATCCGCACCGTATCGACCTGGGCCTGGGGCGCGCGCCCGGCACCGACCAGCCCACCGCACGCGCGCTGCGCCGGTATTTCGACAGCGCCGACCAGTTCCCGCAGGACGTGGCCGAGTTGCTGCGCTACTTCGCGCCGGCCGTGCCGGGGCAGCTGGTGCAGGCCGTCCCCGGTGCCGGCCTCGACGTGCCGGTGTGGCTGCTGGGTTCCAGCCTGTTCAGTGCACGGCTGGCGGCGGCCATGGGATTGTCGTTTGCCTTCGCCTCGCATTTCGCGCCCGACGCGATGGATGAAGCGGTGGCGATCTACCGCCGCGAATTCCGCCCGTCGGCGCAGTTGGCCAAGCCGCATGTCATGCTGGCCTTGAATGTGGTGGCCGCCGAAACGCAGGCGCAGGCACGCCGGCTGTTCACCACCCAGCAGCAGAGCTTCGTCAATCTGCGGCGCGGCAAGCCGGGCAAGATTCCAGCGCCGATCGACGACATCGACAGTTTCTGGCAGCCGCACGAGCGCGCCGGCGTGGAGCGCGCGCTTGCGTGCACGGTGCTGGGCGACGCAGAGCAGGTGGCGCAGGGCGTGGCGGCCTTCATCGAGCGGCATGCGCCCGACGAGTTGCTGTTCACCGCCAACATCTACGAGCACAGCGCACGTTTGCGCTCGTTCGAAATCGCTGCCGCCGCAGTGCGCGAGCTGGACGTGACCACTGCGTGATTCACGTCGCTTTGCGCGGCAATCCGCTCAGATGCGTGCACATCCATCAGGAAGGCACGCATGCAACTTCACGAACGCAGCGAGAGCATCAAGCAGCTGGCCGAATTGATCCGCGGGGTGGACATCGCCATGTTCACCACCGTCTCGGCCGACGGCAAGCTGGTGAGCCGCCCGCTGGGCACGCAGGAAGTCGAGTTCGATGGCGACCTGTGGTTCGCCACCGCCGCCGACAGCCCGAAGGTGGCAGAAATCGCCGCCGATCCGCGCGTCAACGTGGCCTACGCCTCGGCATCGAAGAATACCTATGTGTCGGTGGCCGGCACCGCGCAGGTGGTGCACGACCGCGCCAAGATCGAGCAACTGTGGTCACCGGCGATGAAGGTGTTTTTCCCCGGCGGCAAGGACGACCCAAGCTTGCGCCTGATCCATGTACGCGCCGAATCGGCCGAATACTGGGACGGCCCCAGCGGCCTGCTCGGCAAGGCGCTGTATTTCGTCATGACCGCCGTCACCGACGACACCGGCAGCCTGTCCGACAACCGCGTGGTCGATCTGAAGTAAGGCACCAACGGGCCACCGCCGGTAAGCGCTGAATCGGCTGCTAGCACCGCATAGCGGATATAGCCCCTCTCCCGTCGGGAGAGGGGTTGGGGTGAGGGTACGGAACTGCAACAAACACCGATAGCCTGCGTTTTGAGGCTAGCTGGACCAACTGCAGCAACCCGCCCAACAACATCCCCTGCGTACAGCTCAGCACCGGGTAACCCAAACACGCGCAGCGCCAAGAAACATGCAGGCAAGGACGCTACAACCACGTGCCCCCTCCGGCCTTATCGCCAGGCCACCGGCCACCAGCCGACAATCAGGTCCACCAGCTGATCCGAGGTCACGCCGAACACGGCCACCGAGATCAACG
Source organism: Xanthomonas campestris pv. badrii (assembly GCF_012848175.1). Lineage (NCBI taxonomy): Bacteria > Pseudomonadati > Pseudomonadota > Gammaproteobacteria > Lysobacterales > Lysobacteraceae > Xanthomonas > Xanthomonas campestris. Next base: position 1,599,824 of record NZ_CP051651.1, read on the forward strand.
CCGCCGCCCAGCCGGCCAGCAGCAGCGCGCCGTCGCGTTCCAGCAAGGCCAGCGCGAACAACAGCAGGATCAGCCCGAAAAGATAGTTGGTGAACGGAATCGGCAACGTCAGCAGGATGCCGACCAACACCAGCAGCAACCCGCTAAACACCTGCGCTGGCAGGCGATCCAGCAGCACATCCAGGCGTGGCTTGAGCAGGCGGTCCAGCCGCCGCAGGGTGGGCGCAAGCTTGGCCACGAAGCGCTGGCTGGTGCGTCGCCGCGGCCCGCGTTCGCCAATGAAGCCCGGCACCCACGGTTTGCGCAGGCAGCACATCATCTGCAGCCCGATCAACACGGTCAGCGGGCCGCTGATGCCGCCGGCCACGCCGGGAATCGGAATGAACGAGGGCAGGATCGCCAAAAACAGGAACACGCCGAACGCGCTCTGTTGCAGATCGGCCAGAATCTCGCGCACGCGCAGCACCTGCTCCGGATCGCCATCGCTGAAGGCCGCCAGCAGGCTGCGGATGCCTTCGTTGCGATAGCGCATCTGCTCTTCGTCCGCGTCCCCGGGCGGCGGCCTACCCTCAGCCGACGATGTCATCGCCATCCTCGTCGCCAACCCTGCGCAGCAACAGCTTGTCCACGCGCGCGCCGTCCAGGTCCACGATCTCGATGCGCCAGCCGGCCCAGTCGAAGAACTCGCCGGCCTGCGGAATCCGCCCGAAGTAATAGATGCACAGCCCGGCCAGCGTGTGGTAATCGCCATCCTCGGCGTCCGGCAATTCGGCGCCCAGCACTTCGCGCAGTTCTTCCACCGGCAGCGAGCCGTCGATCAGCAGCGAGCCGTCGGCGCGCGTGACCACCAGCGCGTCCTCGTCGGTGTTTTCCACAGCCTGCAGACGCCCGACCACCGCGCCCATCAGGTCGCTGATGGTCACCAGGCCGCGGATCTCGCCGTATTCGTCCACCACCAGCGCCATCGACTGCTGTTCTTCGCGGAAGATCTCCAGCAACTTCATCGCATGCGTGGATTCGGACACGAACACCGTGTCGCGCAGCGCCTGGAACAGCTGCGCGCCATGCCCATCCAGGCGCGTGACCAGCGATTTGACTTCCAGCACGCCGGCGATGTCCTGGTCGCTGCCGCGATACACCGGATAGCGCGAGAATTCGTGTTCGCGCATGACTGCCAGGTTGCGTTCCGGCTCGGCGTTGGCGTCCAGCCAGGCGATGCGGTTGCGCGGGGTCATCAGGCTGTCGGCGGTGCGGTCGCCCAGCCGCATCACGCGGTTCATCATGTCGCGCTCGTGCGCGTCGATCACCCCGGCCTCGTGGCTTTCGGCCACCAGCATGCGGATCTCCTCTTCGGTCACCGAGGCCGATTCGTCCTTGCCCATGCCCAACAGGCGCAGCACCAGCCGGGTGGAGCGCGCCAGCACCCACACGCCGGGCGCGGCAATCCTGGCCAGCCAGGCCATCGGCACCGCGACGACGCCTGCGATGTCCTCGGAATTGCGCAGGGCCAGTCGCTTGGGGACCAGTTCGCCGAAGATCAGCGTCAGGAAGGTGATCAGCGCTACCGCCAGCGTGCTGCCGATCACCACCGAATACGGACGCGGCTTGCCGACCAGCTCGAAGGTGGCCGACAACGCGGGGAACAGCCCCTGCAGCCAGTTGCTGATCGCCTCGCCGATCGCCTCGCCACCGAACACGCCGGTCAGGATGCCGATCAGGGTGATGCCGATCTGGACCGTGGACAGGAAGTTTTCCGGGCTTTCGGCCAGCGCCAGCGCCCGCGCAGCACGCTTGCTGGAGCCGGCCATCTGCTTCAGGCGGCTCTTGCGCGAGGTCATCAGCGACATCTCCGACATGGCGAAGAAGCCGTTCAACACGATCAGGGCGATGACGATCAGAAACTCAACCACGGGCACGGTCCCCGGTCAATGAAGGGGAGGGCGGGGTTGCATTGCGATGGCCGGCGCGCACGGAGGCGGGGCGGCAAGCGGGGGGATTAGGGTCGTCTTCCATAGGGTGCACCCGAAGGCGCGAGGGCATGGTAGCAAACCACAGGGTGGTTCGAGCCGGGAAATGCCGATGTGAAGGCGGTCGGCGGCACCGATATACCCAGACAGGTCATGGAACGGTCATAATTCGCCCTTGGTGCCGTCCTCCCTCGACGGCAGGAAGTTCTCCACCCATGTTCTCGTTGCAGACCATCTTCGGTTCCGGCAAGCAGTTCTATTCGCTCCTGAACGAAGCGGCGCAGGCCGCCTACGACAGCACCAAGGCCTTGCACGCCATGATGCGCGAGTCCGACCGGCAGCCCGCGCTGGACGCCTTCAAGCTCGCCCGCCTGCGCGAACGCGCGGCCTCCGACAAGATCGGCCAGGCCCTGGTGGACAGTTTCATGACCCCGATCGAGCGCGAAGACATCGAAGCGCTGGGCTCGGCGTTGTACAAGATTCCCAAGCAGGTGGAGAAATTCGCCGACCGCTATTCGCTGGCCACCCAGCACCTGGAACACATCGACTTCGCCCCGCGCGCAGCGATGCTGGAACAGGCGGCCGCGGTGGTGGTGGAAATGGTCGACGACCTGCCGCGCATGAACATCGATCGCATGACCGCGCTCAACGACAAGCTGCGCATGCTCGAGAACGAGGCCGACCGGCTGATGCTGGAGCTGTACCGCGACATCTATTCCGGCCGCCTGGACACGCTGCAGATGTTCCTGCTCAAGGAGTTCTTCGAGATCCTGGAAAAAGCCATCGACCGTTGCCGCGAGGCGGGGGTGGTGGTGTACCAGATCGTGTTGAAGAACAGCTGAGGCCGCCGCGTGCTTACCCTTGTTCTGGTGGTGATCCTGGCCGCGCTGGTGTTCGAGTTCATCAACGGCTTCCACGACACCGCCAACTCCATCGCCACCGTCGTCGCCACCAAGGTGCTCTCGCCGGGCTGGGCGGTGATGCTGGCGGCCGGCATGAACCTGATCGGCGCCCTCACCGGTACCGCAGTGGCGCTGACCATCGCTTCGGGCCTGCTCAACACCAACGTGGTGGACGTCACCCCGCAGGTGATCCTGTGCGCGCTGCTGGGCGGCATCATCTGGAACCTGATCACCTGGTGGAAGGGCCTGCCCTCGTCGTCCTCGCATGCGCTGATCGGTGGCCTGTGCGGCGCCGGCCTGGCCGCCGCGCACAACAACTGGGATGCCTTGATCTGGTCGGAGAACATCGGCAACTGGGCCAAGAACAAGGGCCTGTTGTGGAAGGTGTTCGTGCCGATGGTCACCTCGCCGATCGCCGGTTTCCTGCTCGGCATCGTGGTGATGGTGCTGCTGTGGGCGATCATCGCCGGCATGTCCAGGCTGGGCGGCCCGATCGGGCGGCTGGCAAGGCCGCGCTGGGTCAACGCCTTCTTCGGCAAGGCGCAGATCGCCTCGGCCGCGTACATGGGTTACGCCCACGGCCACAACGATGCGCAGAAGACCATGGGCATCATCGCCATGACCCTGATCGGCGCGCAGTCGGCCGGCGCGCTGGACGATCTGCCCGGCTGGCTGGCGTTCCTGCATCCTGGCACTGGCCTTGCGGCCGGCGACGGCATCCCGATGTGGATCGTGCTGACCTGCGCAGTGGTGATGGCGGCGGGTACCGCGTCGGGCGGCTGGAAGATCATCAAGACGCTCGGCCACAAGATGGTCAAGCTGCATCCCATCCATGGCTTCGCCGCCGAAACCAGCTCGGCCACGGTGCTGACCATGGCCGCGCATTTCGGCATGCCGGTGTCCACCACCCACAGCATCTCCACCGCCATCATGGGTGTGGGCTTTGCCAAAAATCCGCGTTCGCTGCGCCTGGGCGTGATCGAGCGCATCGTCTGGGCGTGGATCCTCACCATTCCCGCTGCCGGCGGCGTGGCGTACCTGATCCTGCGCGCCTTCGAACTGTTCGGCTGGACATGAGTGGTGTCGCGGTGCGGTCATGCGCCGTGATCACGATGCAGTGCCATTGGTGCCGGCCGTCCGCGTGCAGCGCGATCGCCGGCGCGCCCTGAGCGAGACCCTTCTTCGATGATGCTGGCATTGGTGTGCGTGTTGTTCGGGCTTGCCTGGTTGATCGACCGCCGCGGGCTGCGGCGGTTTTCGCGCACGCTGGGCGCGCTCACGCTGGCACTGGTGCTGGCGGTGGGATGCGGACCGCTGCCATCGTGGATGTTGCAACACCTGCAGCGCACCGGGGTCAACGATTTCAATGCATGGGGTGCGCGCAACGTCATCGTGCTGCTCGGCGCCGGCACCGTGCGGCCGGAGGGCCCGGATGCGGTGGCCGAGGCCAACCTGTTTGCGTATGGCCGCATCGTCGAGGCGGCACGGCTGTACCAGCAGTGCCATCGTGGTGGCGGCGACTGCAAGATCGAGATCAGCGGCGGCGATGCGCGAGGCCTTGGCCTGTCCGAAGCGGTGGTCTACCAACGTGTGCTGATGGGGCTGGGCATCGACCGCGCGGACCTGATCATGGAACCGTCCAGCATGAACACCTGGCAGAACGCCCAGTTCAGCCAGCCGCTGCTGCGCGCGCATCGGCCCGATCGCATCGTGCTGGTGTCGTCGGCCACCCACCTGCGCCGCGCCGAACTGTACTTCCGCCACTTCGGCATCGATGCGGTGCCGGTACGCGCCGACTGGCTGACCGCCTCGTGGTCGATCCTGCCGCAGAGCTACAACTTCACCCTGGCCGATGTCGCCCTGCACGAGTACCTGGGCATCGCGCGCTATCAGGTCTACCAGTGGTTGGGGTGGAACGTGGAGGCTAGCGAGCCTGGGGCGTTGTGAGTGGGAGTCGGGAGTCGGGATTCGTAACAGCTGGTGCGCTGACGGGTCTGCTCGGGTGATGTGCTTGCGACGGTGCTTGCCACTTCCAGTTTGACGGCAGCCATGCGGAGCCCCGGCCCGCGCTCGCAGCGCAGGCGCTCCAAGGCACGCGCGCCAGTAGCGCGCAACCGGTGCCTTCTCGCCCCGAGGGGAGAGGGGCTCTCAAAGCTTCCGGGTTCTCAAACTTCCAGCGACGCCAAATCGCCCTTGGTTTCCAGCCACTGCTTGCGGTCGCTTGCGCGCTTCTTGGCCAGCAGCATGTCCATCAGCGAACGGGTCTGCTCGCCGTCGTCGATGGTCAGCTGCACCAGGCGGCGCGTATCCGGATGGATGGTGGATTCGCGCAACTGCTGCGGATTCATCTCGCCCAGGCCCTTGAAGCGGGTCACGCTGATCTGGCCCTTCATCTTCTCGCGCGCGATCTTGTCCAGCAGCGTGGTCTTTTCCTCTTCGTCCAGCGCGTAGAACACCTGCTTGCCCACGTCCACGCGGAACAGCGGCGGCATCGCCACGAACACGTGGCCGGCGGCAACCAATGCGGGGAAATGCTGCAGGAACAGCGCGGTCAGCAGCGTGGCGATATGCAGGCCATCGGAGTCGGCGTCGGCCAGGATCACCACCTTGCCGTAGCGCAGCCCGGTGATGTCGTCCTTGCCCGGATCGCAGCCGATCGCGATCGCCAGGTTGTGCACTTCCTCCGAGGCGAGCACGCTGCCGGAGGCCACTTCCCAGGTGTTGAGGATCTTGCCGCGCAGCGGCAGGATCGCCTGGAAGTCCTTGTCGCGCGCCTGCTTGGCCGAACCGCCGGCCGAATCGCCTTCCACCAGGAACAGCTCGGTGCGCGACAGGTCCTGGCTGATGCAATCGGCCAGCTTGCCGGGCAGGGCCGGGCCCTGGGTGACCTTCTTGCGGACGATCTGCTTTTCGGTCTTCAACCGTGCGCTGGCGCGGTCGATGGCGATCTGCGCGATCTTCTCGCCGATCTCCACATTCTGATTGAGATACAGGCTGAAGGCATCGTGTGCGGCGCCTTCGATGAAGCCGGCGGCCTGGCGCGAGGACAGCCGCTCCTTGGTCTGCCCGGAGAACTGCGGGTCGGTCATCTTCAGGCTGAGCACGAAGGTGACCCGGTCCCATACGTCTTCCGGCGCCAGCTTGACCCCGCGCGGCAGCAGGTCGCGGAAGTCGCAGAACTCGCGCAACGCATCGGTCAGGCCCGAACGCAGGCCGTTGACGTGGGTGCCGTGCTGCGCGGTGGGGATCAGGTTGACGTAGCTTTCCTGTACCAGCTCGCCTTCCGGCACCCAGGCCGCGGCCCAGTCCACGACCTCGGTGTCTTTCTTCAGGCTGCCCACGAACAACTCGGCCGGCAGCAACTCGTGCTGGGCCATCTCCCCCTTGAGGTAGTCGCGCAGGCCATTTTCGAAATACCAGCTGTCCTGTTCGCCGGTGGCCTCGTCATGCAACTTGACGGTCAACCCTGGGCACAGCACCGCCTTGGCGCGCAGCAGGTGGCGCAGCGCACGCACATTGAATTTGGGCGTGTCGAAATACTTCGGATCGGCCCAGAAGCGCAGTCGCGTGCCGGTGTTCTTCTTGCCCACCGTGCCGACCACTTCGAGCTTGGAGGCGGCGTTGCCGTCGCGGAACTCCATGCGGTGCTCGCTGCCTTCGCGCTTGATGAACAGCTCGACCTTGGTCGAGAGCGCATTGACCACGCTCACGCCCACGCCGTGCAGGCCGCCGGAGAAGGTGTAGTTGCGGTTGCTGAACTTGCCGCCGGCATGCAGGCGGGTCAGGATCAGTTCCACGCCCGGAATCTTCTCTTCCGGATGGATGTCCACCGGCATGCCGCGGCCGTCGTCGGACACCTCGCAGCTGCCATCCTTGTACAGGGTCACTTCGACCTGCTTGGCGTGGCCGGCGAGCGCCTCGTCGACGGAGTTGTCGATCACTTCCTGCGCCAGATGGTTCGGGCGCGCGGTGTCGGTGTACATGCCCGGGCGGCGTTTGACCGGGTCCAGGCCCGACAGCACTTCAATATCGGCGGCGTTATAACGGGTGTTCATGCATCTCGTTGGCACGTGAAACGACGCGCAAGTGTGCGGGCTGGGGCGACTTTTTGCACGCGGCAGGCGTTCAGTGCAGGGCTGGGTGGGCGTGGCTACCCTGGCGTTGGTTTCGGAACCGAACGTCCCCACCTGAGGATGTGACCGAACCGGAGGACACCATGAAGCTCAAACACATTCTGATGCTCACCCTGGGTGCGGCCGCCGTGGCGGCATTGCCGGCGCTGGCCCAGGCCGCCCCGCAGCAGACCGGGCAGGGCGCCACCACGCAAAAAGCCGACGACGCCAAGGCCAAGACCGAAGCCGAGCGCAAGGCCGAGCGCCGTGCCGCCGCTGCCGCGCAGAAGCCCAAGGCCGACAGCGCGCCGCGCGAGGAAGAAGAAGAGGAAAAGCCGGCGCGCTGAGCCTCGCGCACCGGCAGCTCGCAGCATGGACGCCCCGGCTCAGGCCGGGGCGTCTGCATTTGCGCATGGTTGCAGCCACTCTTGCCGCGCGGGATGACCTCGTCATCACGCAACCCTTGGGCATTGGCCCATCACCCGTTAAACTATGGCTTTCCGGGAGGCCTTGAGCCCCATGACTCCCCTGATTTTCGTAACAGGCGGTGTAGTGTCCTCGCTAGGCAAGGGCATCGCCGCTGCTTCGCTTGCGTCCATTCTTGAAGCGCGTGGCCTGAAAGTCACGATGATGAAGCTGGACCCGTACATCAACGTGGACCCGGGCACGATGAGCCCGTTCCAGCATGGCGAGGTCTACGTCACCGATGACGGTGCCGAAACCGACCTGGACCTTGGCCACTACGAGCGCTACGTGCGCACGCGGCTGTCGCGCAAGAACTCGGTCACCACCGGCCGGATCTACGAGAACGTGATCCGCAAGGAGCGCCGCGGCGACTACCTGGGCGCTACCGTGCAGGTGATTCCGCATATCACCGACGAGATCCGCCGCTGCATCGATGAGGCCACGGCCGGCTTCGACGTGGCGCTGATCGAGATCGGCGGCACCGTCGGCGACATCGAATCGCTGCCGTTCCTGGAGGCGATCCGCCAGGTGCGCACCGAGCGCGGCGCCGAGAAGGCCATGTTCATGCATCTCACCCTGGTGCCGTATATCGCGGCGGCCGGTGAGCTGAAGACCAAGCCCACCCAGCATTCGGTGAAGGAACTGCGCTCGATCGGTATCCAGCCGGACGTGCTGCTGTGCCGTTCCGAACAGGCGGTGCCGGATTCGGAGCGTCGCAAGATCGCGCTGTTCACCAATGTGTCCGAGCGCGCGGTGATCAGCTGCCCGGACATCGACGTGCTGTATGGCATGCCGCTGGAACTGCTGCGCCAGGGTCTGGACGAACTGGTCATCGACCAGTTCAAGTTGCGCGACAAGGTGGCCGCGGCCGATCTGTCCGAATGGGCGGCGGTGGTGGATGCGGTCAAGCACCCGCTGGATGAAGTCACCATTGCGGTGGTCGGCAAGTACGTCGACCACCAGGACGCGTACAAGTCGGTGGCCGAAGCGCTGCGTCACGGCGGATTGCGCCAGCGCACCAAGGTCAACTTGAAGTGGCTGGAAGCCCAGGACCTGGAAGGTAGCGACATGGCGGCCTTGCAGGACATCGACGGCATTCTGGTACCGGGCGGCTTCGGCGATCGTGGCTTCGAAGGCAAGGTGCTGACCTCCAAGTTTGCGCGTGAGCACAAGGTGCCGTACTTCGGCATCTGCTACGGCATGCAGGCGGCGGTAGTGGACTATGCGCGCCACGTGGCCGACCTGGACGCGGCCAACAGCACCGAGAACGATCGCCAGTCGCCGCATCCGGTGATCGGCCTGATCACCGAATGGCGCACCGCCACCGGCGAAGTCGAAAAGCGCGACGAAAAATCCGACCTGGGCGGCACCATGCGGCTGGGCCTGCAGGAGCAGCGGCTCAAGCCGGGCACGCTGGCACGCGAGGTCTATGGCAAGGACGTGGTGGCCGAGCGTCATCGTCACCGCTATGAGTTCAACAATCGCTACCGCACCCAGCTGGAAGACGCCGGTCTGGTGATTTCCGGCAAGTCGATGGACGACACGCTGGTGGAAGTGGTGGAACTGCCGCGCGATGCGCACCCGTGGTTCCTGGCCTGCCAGGCGCATCCGGAGTTCCTGTCCACGCCGCGCGACGGGCATCCGCTGTTCATCGGCTTCGTGCGCGCCGCGCGCGAGAAAAAGGCCGGCGGCAAGTTGCTCAAGGAAGCGCGTGCGTGAGTTGCTTCTCCCATCGGGACCTCGGTCCCCTTCATGGGGAGAAGGTGCCCCGAAGGGCGGATGAGGGGGCGCCGCAACGCACTGGAAGATGGCAGCCATGACGAACGCGTCGCTACGCGCCAGCCAAGGCAAACCATCATGCTTCAGCCGTGCTTCGCAACCGCACCCTCACCCCAACCCCTCTCCCGACGGGAGAGGGGCTCAGATCATGGCGACTCCCTTCTCCCGTCGGGAAGGTGGCGCGAAGCGCCGGATGAGGGTACGGGCGAAGCCTCATGTGCCCAAATCATTCAACTATTACGTGCCAGTCTTACCCTCACCCCAACCCCTCTCCCGATGGGAGAGGGGCTTCAATCGAAATAAGGTGACCTGATGAAACTGTGTGACTTTGAAGTCGGCCTCGACCAGCCGCTGTTCCTGATTGCAGGCCCGTGCGTGATCGAGTCGATGCAGTTGCAGCTCGATGTCGCCGGCAAGCTCAAGGAGATCACCGGCAAGCTCGGGATCAACTTCATCTTCAAGTCGAGCTTCGACAAGGCCAACCGCACCTCGGGCACCAGCTTTCGCGGCCCCGGCCTGGAAGAAGGCTTGAAGGTACTGGACGCGGTGAAGCAGCAGATCGGCGTGCCGGTGCTCACCGATGTGCACGAATACACCCCGATGAACGAAGTGGCCGCGGTGGTCGATGTGCTGCAGACCCCGGCGTTCCTGGTGCGCCAGACCGACTTCATCAAGAACGTCTGCGCCGCCGGCAAGCCGGTGAACATCAAGAAGGGCCAGTTCCTGGCGCCGTGGGACATGAAGCCGGTGGTGGACAAGGCCAAGTCCACCGGCAACGAGCAGATCATGGTCTGCGAGCGCGGCGCTTCGTTCGGCTACAACAACCTGGTCAGCGACATGCGCTCGTTGAGCGTGATGCGCGACACCGGTTGCCCGGTCGTGTTCGACGCCACCCATTCGGTGCAGTTGCCGGGCGGGCAGGGCAGCAGCTCCGGTGGCCAGCGCGAGTTCGTGCCGGTGCTGGCGCGCGCCGCCGTGGCAGTGGGTATTTCCGGGCTGTTTGCCGAAACCCATCCGGATCCGTCCAAGGCGCTGTCCGATGGTCCCAATGCGTGGCCGCTCGATCGCATGGAAGAACTGCTGGAAACGCTGATGGAACTGGATGCAGTGACCAAGAAGCACGGGTTCGCGCGCTTCGCATGAGGTCCGATCCGTCGGCGTTGGCGGCATCGCGGCGCCAACGCCGGCACTGGCGGCACTGGCCCTGGGGCTGGATGGCGCTAGCTCTGTCGCTCGCTGCATGGGCCTGCCTGGCCGTCATGGCCTTGCTGGTGACCGCCAGCATCGGCATGCCGGGCGACGGCAATCAGGCGATGCAGGCCACGCGCATTCCGATGTTTGTCACGCTGTTGGTGGGCGCGCTGGTGTCCGTGGGCGGTCTTGCGGCCAGCCCGGTCGCGTTCTCGCTGCGTCGCCAGCCTGGCGCTGCCGCCATGGGCTTGGCGTTGCTGATGCTCCTGCTCCTGCTGTTTTGCCTCTCGCTGCTGGGCCTGAAGGCCTAGCTGCACAGTCCTGCCGGCCAGGCACGCATCGAGCCCCTGCGATTTGGCAATGGCGCGGTGTGCAGCGATAATCCGGCAGCTTGTTTCCGGTGTACTTCCCCCCTTACTGGTAACCGAACGGACCTATGACCACTATCGCCAAGATCCTCGCCCGCGAAATCCTCGATTCCCGCGGCAATCCCACGCTGGAGGCGGAAGTCACGCTGGCAGACGGCTCGTTCGGTCGTGCGGCCGTCCCCTCGGGCGCCTCGACCGGCACCAAGGAAGCGGTGGAACTGCGCGATGGCGACAAGACCCGTTACCTGGGCAAGGGCGTGCGTCATGCAGTGGACAACGTCAACGGCACCATCGCCGAGACGCTGAAAAACTTCGACGCCGCCGACCAGCAGGGCCTGGACCGTCGCCTGATCGATCTGGACGGCACCGAGAACAAGGGCCGCCTGGGCGCCAATGCGCTGCTGGGCGTCTCGCTCGCCGCCGCGCATGCGGTGGCCGCCTCGCGCAAGCAGCCGTTGTGGCAGTACCTGTCCACCATTACCGAATCGGATGTGTCGCTGCCGGTGCCGATGATGAACATCATCAACGGTGGTGCGCATGCTGACAACAATGTCGATTTCCAGGAGTTCATGGTGCTGCCGGTTGGCTGCGGCTCGTTCTCCGAAGCGCTGCGCGCCGGCACCGAAATCTTCCATTCGCTCAAGTCGGTGCTCAAGGGCCATGGCCTGAGCACGGCGGTGGGCGACGAAGGCGGCTTTGCGCCGGACTTCCGCAGCAACGTCGAAGCGCTGGACACCATCCTCGAAGCGATCGGCAAGGCCGGCTACACCGCCGGTGAAGACATCCTGCTGGGCCTGGACGTGGCCTCCAGCGAGTTCTACGACAACGGCAAGTACAACCTGGTCGGCGAGAACAAGCGCCTGACCAGCGAGCAGTTCATCGACTTCCTGGCCGACTGGGTCGCGCAGTACCCGATCATCAGCATCGAAGACGGCCTGGCCGAAGACGACTGGGCTGGCTGGAAGCTGCTGACCGAGCGCGTCGGCAAGAAGGTGCAGCTGGTGGGCGACGATCTGTTCGTCACCAACCCGAAGATCTTCAAGCAGGGCATCGACTCGGGCACCGCCAATGCGATCCTGATCAAGGTCAACCAGATCGGCACGCTGACCGAAACGCTGGAAGCCATCGCCATGGCGCACGCAGCCAACTACGCCTCCATCGTCTCGCACCGTTCCGGCGAAACCGAAGACACCACCATCGCCGACATCGCCGTGGCCACCACCGCCACCCAGATCAAGACCGGCTCGCTGTGCCGCAGCGACCGCGTGGCCAAGTACAACCAGCTGCTGCGCATCGAGCAGGCGCTGGGCTCCGGCGCGCGTTACGCCGGCCGCGACGCGTTCGTTTCGATCAAGCGATAAGCCGTGCGCAACTGGCGCTGGCTACTGCTGGTGCTGGCGGTGCTGCTGGCTTGGCTGCAGTACCGCTTCTGGTTCGGGCCCGGGAATTCCGGCGAAGTCATGATGCTGGAAGCCCAGGTCGCGCATCAGACACAGGACAACGAAGGTCTGCGCCAACGCAACCAGGCGTTGGCAGCAGAGGTGAAGGATTTGAAGGATGGCGAGGCGGCAATCGAGGAACGCGCACGCAGCGAGCTGGGCATGATCAAGCCGGGCGAGACGTTCTATCGCGTGGTCGAGGATGCACCGCTGCCGTCGCCTGCAGCGGCCGAGGTTGCGGCTCCTGCGCAGCAAGCGCCGGCCTCCGACGACCCGGTGGATCACCCATGACCGGCTCGATCTGGGCCATCGTGCCTGCCGCCGGACGCGGCACCCGGTTTGGTGGGTCCACGCCCAAGCAATACCTGCACGCGGCCGGGCAGCCGCTGATGGCCTACACCCTGGCGGCACTGGCCGCACACCCGGCCGTGGCTGGCATCCTCGTGGCGATCGCTGCCGACGATGGCGATTGGCCGGGCTGGACGGCGGTGCAGTCCAAGCCGGTGCTGACCTGCCTCGGCGGTGCGACGCGCGCTGCCTCCGTGCTGGCCGGCTTGCTGGCATTGCCCGACAGCGCACGCGCGGACGATTTCGTGTTGGTGCATGATGCGGCGCGCCCGAATCTGGCATTGGCCGATCTGGACCGGTTGCTGGAAATCGGCCGCGGCGACCCGGTGGGCGCCATTCTGGCCGCACCGGTGCGCGACACGCTCAAGCGTGCCGGCGACGATGGCGGCATCGATGGCACCGAGCCACGCGAACGTCTATGGCGCGCGCTCACTCCGCAGCTGTTTCGCCGGCATCAACTGATCCGCGGCCTCACCGAGGCCTCGGCCGCCGGGGTGGACGTGACCGACGAGGCAATGGCGATGGAGCGGCTGGGATTGCGCCCCCTGCTGGTGGAAGGGGCCGAAGACAACTTCAAGGTCACCACGCCGGCGGATCTGGCGCGTTTCGAGTTCGAGCTGGTCAACCGGGACGCGGGACCCGGGACGCGGGACCCGGAAAGCGCACATCCGCAGTCCTCCGTTTTCGCCTCTGCTTTCCCGGGTCCCCGGTCCCGGGTCCCCGGTCCCGAAGAGATCTGACCCATGTCCTTCAATTTCCGCATCGGCCAGGGATACGACGTCCATGCGTTCGGCCCTGGCGACCACGTGATGCTAGGCGGCGTGCGCGTGGCGCATAGTCACGGCGTGCTTGCACACAGCGACGGCGACGTGGTGCTGCACGCGTTGTGCGACGCCATGCTGGGCGCGCTGGCGCTGGGCGACATCGGCCAGCATTTTCCGCCCAGCGATGCGCGCTGGAAGGATGCCGACAGTGCGCAATTCCTGCAGCATTGCGATCAGTTGCTGCGTGAGCGCGGCTGGCGGGTCGGCAATGCCGATATCACCGTGATCTGCGAACGGCCCAAGGTCGGCCCCCATGCGCTGGCGATGCGCGAACGTATTGCCGGTTTGCTGGCGATCGAACCCGATGCGGTCAGCATCAAGGCCACCACCAGCGAAAAGCTCGGCTTCACCGGTCGCGGCGAAGGCATTGCTGCACAGGCGGCGGTGCTGCTGGGCAAGATCGCTGCCTGATCCAATCCTGCCTGCCGGGCATGTCCGGCGGGCGAGGCGACATTCCGCGCCGAGCCATCGGCCCACAGCGCACGATGCGTCGGCGCGAAGGCGAACCACAGCATGAGCCAGACCCCTGTTCTTCCCCGCGCGCATGGCGCGGCCGTGTTGCGTGCCGCCATGCGCAGCACGCCGGACGACTTCCAGGTGGATGAGTTGCCGGCATTCGAGCCTTCCGGCGAAGGCGAACATCTGTTGCTCACCATCCGCAAGCGTGGCCAGAACACCGCTTATGTCGCCAAGGCGCTTGCGCGTTGGGCCGGTATCGCCGAAATGGGGGTGAGTTACGCCGGCCTGAAGGACCGCCACGCAGTCACCACGCAGCGTTTCAGCGTGCACCTGCCCAGGCGCGTGGCCCCGGATCTGGCCACGCTCGACGACGCGCAACTGCAGGTGATCGACCACACCTGGCACAACCGCAAGCTGCAACGCGGCGCATTGCTGGGCAACCGCTTCGTGCTGACCCTGCGCCAGGTGCAGGGCGAGCGCGAGGCCATCGAGCAACGCCTGCAGGCGATCGCGGCGCGCGGCATTCCCAACTGGTTCGGCGAACAGCGCTTCGGCCGCGACGGCGGCAACGTGGCCTCGGCGCTGGCGATGTTCGGCCATGTGCAGTACGCCGACGGCAGCCTGGCGCCGGCGCCGCCATCGAAACGGCGGCTGCGCAACGACCAGCGCTCGATCCTGCTGTCGGCGGCGCGCTCGGCGCTGTTCAATCGCGTGCTGGCCGCACGCGTGCAACAGGGCAGTTGGGACAGCGCGCTGGAGGGTGAGGCCTGGATGCTGGATGGCTCGCGCAGCGTATTCGGTCCCGAGCCGTGGAGCGAGGTGCTGGCCGAGCGGCTGGCACGGTTCGACATCCATCCCAGCGGCCCGTTGTGGGGCGCTGGCGAGCTGCGCTCCACCGGTCAGGCGGCCGCAGTGGAGCAGGGCGCGCTGGCGGATGCGCAATCGCAGGCGCTGCGGCAGGGCCTGGAGGCTGCAGGATTGAAGCAGGAACGCCGCGCATTGCGTTTGCGTCCGCAGGACCTTGGCTACCGCTGGCTGGACGCGCAGACGTTGCAGGTGGACTTCGCACTGCCGCCGGGCTGCTATGCCACCGCCGTGCTGTGGGAGTTGGGAGAAGTCAGCGACGAAGGCCGTGCCGCGCCGCAGTCGGGTTCCGACGCCTGAGCATCATTCGTTGTGGCAGCTGCCCTGACTAGCCGCCTCGGCCGCCACTGGGATTGTCGGTAACGCCTTTCGCAGCCAGGGCCGCTCCTACAGAGGGCCGCGATGCCGCGACTACGCGCGCGCCAACAACACCAGTAAAGCCCCGGTCCCGCCTTGCGTTGGCGGCGCGGAATGAAACGCCAGCACGTCGTTGCGCTGGCGTAGCAAGCGGTCCATCAGGTTCTTCAACACCGGCGCGCCATTGTCCGATTGCAGGCCCTTGCCATGGATGATGCGCACGCAGCCATGTTCGTGCGCATGCGCCTCGAGCAGGAACTGGCGCAGCAAGGCCTCGGCCTGGGCGGCGGTTGCGCCATGCAGATCCAGTTCGTCCTGCACCGAGAACTGCCCGCGCTTGAGGCGCTGGAACAGCCGGGCAGGCAGCGTGTCGCGCCGATAGCTGGCGATATCGCCGGATTCCAGCGGGCCGCTGTCGCGCAGCAGGCGGGCGAATTCGGTGTGCGCCTCTGCATCGTCGCGCTCGGCCATGCGCGCGCGCGGCTTCGGGCGCGGCTTGGCGTTGGCCGGCGGCGCGACCTCGCGGATCGGCTGGACCGCGCCAATGGCGGCGCGGAACAGCGCGCCGTCGTCTTCGTCTTCGGGATGCGACATGGGTACAGCGTACCCGTTCCAACCCCAGACGCACGCGAAGATCAAGCGCGAAGCACGTGGACGCATCCGGTATCATGGTCGGGTTTTCCGAGGAGTCCCATGCGCGTACTGGTTAGCAACGACGACGGTGTCGACGCCCCCGGCATCCAGATCCTGGCCGAGGCACTGCGTGGTGCCGGCCATGAAGTGATGGTGGTCGCGCCCGATCGCGACCGCTCCGGCGCCAGCAATTCGCTGACGCTGGACGTGCCGATCCGCACCCGCCGCATCGACGCGCAGACCTGCGCGGTGGCCGGCACGCCAACCGACTGCGTGCATCTGGCGCTGACCGGCATGCTGGATGACGAACCGGATATCGTGGTCTCCGGCATCAACAACTCCGCCAATCTGGGCGACGACGTGATCTATTCCGGCACCGTCTCCGCCGCGATGGAGGGCCGCTTCCTGGGCTTGCCTGCCGTGGCGGTGTCGCTGGTCACGCAGAATCACCAAGCGCACAACTACGAAACCGCCGCACGCGCAGCCGTGGAAATCGTTGCGCGGCTGAAGGCCGACCCGCTGCCGGCCGACACCATCCTCAACGTCAACGTGCCGGATCTGCCCTGGTCGGATGTGCTCGGTTTCGAGGTCACCCGGCTCGGCAACCGCCACCGCTCCGAACCCTGCGTGCCGCAGCGCGACCCGCGCGGCCGCACCGTGTACTGGATCGGCCCGGCCGGTCCCGAGCAGGATGCCGGCGCCGGCACCGACTTCCATGCCGTGCGCACCGGGCGGATTTCGATCACCCCGATCCATGTCGATCTCACCCGCTACCAGGCGCTGGAGACCGTGGCCGGCTGGGTCGGCGGTCTGACCGCGGCGCTGGACGGCCCGGCATGACGCCCAGGCTGCGCCTGCAACCGGAGTCGGTGGGGATCGGCATGACCTCGCAACGCGTGCGCGACCGCCTGGTCGAGCGCCTGCGCGAGGCTGGCATCCAGGACGAAGCCACGCTCAATGCGATGCGCACCGTGCCGCGGCATCTGTTCATCGATGAAGCGCTGGCCTCGCGCGCCTACGAAGACACCGCGCTGCCGATCGGCCATGGCCAGACCATTTCCCAGCCCTGGGTGGTGGCGCGCATGACCGAAGCGGTGCTGCAGGTGGCGCCGACCAAGGTGCTCGAAGTGGGCACCGGTTCCGGCTACCAGGGCGCGGTCCTCGCCGCCTTGGGGCTGGAGGTCTATACGGTCGAGCGCATCGGCGATCTGCTGCGGCAGGCGCGCAAGCGCTTCCGTCACCTGGGCATGAATGTGCGCAGCAAGCATGACGACGGCCGCATCGGCTGGCCCGAGCATGGCCCGTACGATGCCATCGTGGTGACCGCCGCCGCGCCGGCGCTGGTCGACGCGCTGGTCGATCAGCTCGCTGTCGGGGGGCGGCTGGTCGCCCCGGTCGGTGGTGCGTCCTCGCAGTCGCTGGTGCAACTCACCCGCGCTGCCGACGGTGCGATCGAGCAGAAGGTTCTGGCCCCGGTCACGTTCGTCCCGCTGTTGTCGGGCATGCTGGATTGACCCCATGAGAGTTCCACGATGAAGATTTTCGGGCCGTTGTACGACGTGGCCATCCGTTGGTCGCGCCATCGCCGCGCACCAGCGCTGCTGACCGGCCTCAGCTTCGTGGAGGGCTTCATCTTTCCGGTGCCGCCGGAAGTGATGCTGGCGCCGATGTCGCTGGCCGAGCCCAAGCGCTCGCTCTGGTTCGCCACCTTGAGCCTGATCGGCTCGCTGTGCGGCGCGCTGGTCGGCTACCTGCTGGGGCATTTCGCGTTTGCCGCGCTGCAGCCGCTGATCGAGTGGCTGGGCTGGAGCACGAAGATCCAGGCGCAGATCGAGATCCTGCGCGTGCTGGTGGCCGACTCACCCTGGAAGGCATTCTGGGCGTTGGTGCTGGTGGGCTTCACCCCGATTCCGCTGAAGATCTTCACCTGGGCCTCGGGCGTGGTCGGCGTGCCGATCCTGCCGTTCATCGCCAGCATGCTGGTGGGGCGCGGCAAGCGCGTGTACCTGGTGGGCGGCGCCATCCGCCTGGGCGGCGCACGTGCCGAGGCCGCCTTGCACAAGTGGATCGAGCCGCTGGGCTGGGTGGCGATGGCAGCGCTCGTGGCCGGCGCCGGCTGGCTGGTATGGAAGACAACGAACGGATGAGCAAGACGCAGATGAATTCGGTACGCAAGACAGCAGTCGTGCTCATGGTCGCCATCGGGTTGACCGCCTGCAGCAGTGCCACGGTGGTGCGTTCGCCCGGTGCTGGCGGCGGTTCTGCGTCGTCGCGCCCTGCGGCAGCGCCGCGTCCGTCGGTGCCACGCCCCGGTGCCACCGTCACCGTGCAGCGCGGCGACACCCTGTATGCGATCTCGCGCCGCACCAATATCACGGCCGCCGACCTGGCGGCCTGGAATGGCCTGTCGTCTCCCAACACGATCTATCCGGGCCAGACCCTCAAGCTGTATCCCGGCGGGGCAAGCAAGCTTGGCAGCAGTGCTCCGGCGGCCGGCGGTACCGTGGTCCCGGCGCGTCCGGCGGCACCGGTCGCCGCGCCGGTCAGCAGCGGTTTTTCATGGCGCTGGCCCGCCGATGGCGTGGTGGTCGGTACGTTCGTGAGCGGAGAAACCACCAAGCAGGGCGTGGATATCGCCGGCGCCAGCGGCCAGGCGGTGCGCGCCGCCGCCGACGGTGTGGTGGTGTACTCCGGTGCCGGCCTGGTCGGCTACGGCGAGCTGATCATCATCAAGCACAACGACCAGTGGCTGTCGGCCTACGGCCACAACCGCAAGCGCCTGCTCAACGAAGGCCAGAACGTCAAGGCCGGCCAGCAGATCGCCGAAATGGGCCGCAGCGGCGCCGCGCGCGACATGCTGCACTTCGAGATCCGCTACAACGGCAAGCCGGTGGATCCGTTGCTGTATTTGCCGAAAAAGTGAATTGGGAATGGGGAATGGGGAATGGGGAATCGCAACAGCGTTGGGCTGGTCGGTAATTTGAAGATCTGCGAATACTGCAGCTAAGCGATTGGTCGGGCGTGTACTTGACAGTAGGAGCTCAGTCCAGCTTGCTTTTCCCGATTCCCGATTCCCGATTCCCGATTCCCGATTCCCGATTCCCGATTCCCGATTCCCGATTCCCGATTCCCGATTCCCGATTCCCGATTCCCGATTCCCGATTCCCGAATCCCGAATCCCGAATCAGCCAGGCAAGATCATCGCCAACGCCACCCGGCGGCCTTCGCTGGCCAGCACGTTGTAGGTGCGGGCAGCGGCGGCGTTGGTCATCGCTTCCAGGCCGATGCCGCGGGTCAGGCAGGCCGCCATCACCTGGGCATTGGGAAATTGCTGGCGGTCGCCAGTGCCCAGCAGGATCACGGCCGGGGCCAGCGCCAGGATCGCATCCATATGGCTGGCCTGCAGATGCGCCAGGTCCTGCACTGGCCAGTGGTCGACCAGTTCGTCCGGCATCAGGACGAAGCTGTGGTGCAGGATCTGCTCGTTCACCTTGGCATGGCGGCCATCGGCCGCGCGCAAGGCATAGGTGTAATCGGGGTGTTCCTGACTCAAAGGCATGAAGTCACTCGCAGGTTCAGCCGCGTGGCAGCACGATCTGGCGCTTTTCCTTGCTGGGGCGGTACAGGATGGCGATGTGGCCGATCCGCTGCACCAGGGCGCTGCCGGTCTGTTCGACCAGTTCGGCGATCAATGCATCGCGGGTCTCACGGTCCTCGGAAGCCACCTTCACCTTGATCAGTTCGTGGCGCTCGAGCACGTCCTCGAGTTCGGCCACAAATGCCGGCGTGACCCCTTTGCCGCCGGTCTGCAGCAGGGCCTTGAGGCCGTGGGCCTGGCCGCGCAGGAAACGGTTCTGGGCGGAGGTGAGAACGATGGACATGCAGGATCGAAGGGCAGCAAAGGGTGTTCAGGGTATCATGGCGGCCCGTTCGGACCCCTTTGCCAATGCCTTCCCGCAGTAAAAGCAGCCAGCGCTGGCTCAAGGAACACTTCGCCGACCCTTACGTGAAGAAGGCCCAGGCCGAAGGCATGCGTTCGCGCGCGGCCTACAAGCTGGAAGAGCTGCTGCAGCGCGATCGCCTGCTCAAGCCCGGCATGGTGGTGGTGGACCTGGGTGCCGCACCGGGCGGCTGGTCACAGCAGGTGCGCAAGTCCATGGGCGACAGCGGCCGGGTGGTGGCGCTGGACATCCTGGACATGCCCGCCCTGGCCGGCGTGGAGTTCCTTCACGGCGACTTCAGGGAGCAGGCCGTCCTATCGCAGTTCGAAGCCATGCTGGGCGATGTGCCGGTGGACCTTGTGCTGTCGGATATGGCCCCCAATAAGAGTGGCATGGATGCGGTCGACCAACCGCGGATGATGCACCTGGCGGAACTGGCGATGGAATTTGCCGACACCCACCTCAAACCGGGCGGGGCGTTCCTGATCAAGTTGTTCCAGGGTGTGGGGTCCGACGACTACATTCGCGAGCTTCGCCGCCGCTATGACAAGGTGACGATCCGCAAGCCGGCGGCCTCGCGCAAGCGCTCCCCGGAAGTTTATGCGCTCGGTCAGGGCAAGCGTGTCCAGATCAAGTAAGCTGCCAATGACCACCGTGTTTCAAGAATTGAAAGAGTAGAGGGCACCGGAGCCAATGAGGATGAACGACTTGACCAAGAATCTGCTGCTATGGGTGGTCGTCGCGGTTGTGCTGATGGTCGTCTTCCAGAGCTTCTCGCCGCGGATGGCGGGCGGTGTCGGCGCCGACTCGATCACCTATACCCAGTTCCTGAAGGAAGTGGACTCCGGGCGCGTCAAGTCGGTGGATTACACCGATGAGACCAACCTGGCCGTCAACGCGATCCGCTTCAAGCGCACCGACGGCAGCGAAGCCACCGTCTACGGTCCGCGCGACGACAAGCTGGTCGACGTGCTGTACAGCAAGAACATCGAAATGACCCGGCAAAAGCCGTCCACCGGCCCCGGGTTCTGGTCGTTGGTGCTGAATTTTCTGCCGGTCATCCTGATCATCGGCTTCTGGCTGTTCATCATGCGCCAGATGCAGGGCGGTGGTGGCGGTGCCAAGGGTGCGATGAGCTTCGGCAAGTCGCGCGCCAAGCTGCAGGGCGAAGACCAGATCAAGATCACCTTTGCCGACGTTGCCGGTTGCGACGAAGCGAAGGAAGAAGTCGGCGAATTGGTGGACTTCCTGCGCGACCCGACCAAGTTCACCAAGCTGGGTGGCAAGATTCCGCGCGGCGTATTGATGGTGGGTCCGCCGGGTACCGGCAAGACCCTGCTCGCCAAGGCGATCGCCGGCGAGGCCAAGGTGCCGTTCTTCAGCATCTCCGGTTCCGACTTCGTCGAAATGTTCGTCGGCGTTGGTGCCAGCCGTGTGCGCGACATGTTCGAGCAGGCCAAGAAGCACGCGCCGTGCATCATCTTCATCGACGAAATCGATGCGGTGGGCCGTCATCGCGGTGCCGGTCTTGGTGGCGGCCATGACGAGCGCGAGCAGACCCTGAACCAGTTGCTGGTCGAGATGGACGGTTTCGAAGGCGGCGAAGGCGTGATCGTGATCGCGGCGACCAATCGCCCCGACGTGCTGGATCCGGCGCTGCTGCGTCCGGGCCGTTTCGATCGCCAGGTCGTGGTCGGCCTGCCGGACGTCAAGGGCCGCGAACAGATCCTGCGCGTGCACATGCGCAAGCTACCGCTGGCCGACGACGTGGTGCCGATGGTCATCGCCCGCGGTACCCCGGGCTTCTCCGGCGCCGATCTGGCCAACCTGTGCAACGAGGCGGCGCTGTTTGCCGCGCGCGGCGGCGAGAAGGAAGTCCGCATGGATCACTTCGACCGTGCCCGCGACAAGATCCTGATGGGCGCCGAGCGTCGCTCGATGGCCATGAGCGAAGACGAAAAGACCCTCACCGCGTATCACGAGGCGGGCCACGCCATCGTCGGCCGCCTGGTGCCGGAGCACGATCCGGTCTACAAGGTCACCATCATTCCGCGCGGCCGCGCGCTGGGCGTGACGATGTATCTGCCGGAAGGCGATCGCTACTCGATGAACCGCGTGGCAATCGAGTCTCAGCTGTGCTCGCTGTACGGCGGCCGCGTTGCCGAAGAGCTGATCTTCGGCGGCGACAAGGTCACCACCGGTGCGTCCAACGACATCGAGCGTGCTACCAAGATGGCGCGTAACATGGTCACCAAGTGGGGCCTGTCCGACGAGCTTGGCCCGGTGGCCTATGGCGAGGAGGAGGATGAGGTGTTCCTGGGCCGTTCGGTGACCCAGCACAAGAACGTCTCCGACGAGACCGCGCGCAAGATCGACGAAGTCGTGCGTTCGATCCTGGACAAGGCCTACAGCAAGACCAAGACCATCCTCACCGAAAATCTGGACAAGCTGCACGCGATGTCGCAGTTGTTGCTGCAATACGAGACCATCGACGTGCCGCAGATCGACGCCATCATGGAAGGCCGCGAGCCGCCGCCGCCGGCGGGTTGGGGCAAGTCCGACAAGGACGGTGGCAACAACAACGACAAGGGCAGCCCGCGTCCGTTGCCGCCGATCGCAGGCCCGGCCGAGCAGCTGTAGCTGCAAGCTGACCAGCATGAGGTAACAAGCGTCGGGGCCAGGAAGCGATTCCTGGCCCCGATGCGTTGCGGCGTCGGGCCGGGTTGGAGTGCCTGGCAAGGGCGGCGGCGGAGAAAGCCTTGCAGGCTGCGATCCGCATGCGATGCTCGTCCGGTTGGTCGACCCCAGAAGCGCAAGATGTCAGCCGCTGCGCGCTACGCGGCAATGGCTCGGCATTTGCGGCTCACCGCACCGCAGGTCGGCGGCCACGACGTGGCAAGGCTGCCATTTCCATCGATATCACCATCGATACACTGCAACGCGCGCAAGCACGCTACGCCCCCCATCTTTCCGTACAACCGATTCAGGAGCTTTCCGATGTTCGACACCGCCCTCAAGCTGGATTGCGCCGGTCGCAGCCTGCGGCTGGACGCGCCGCAGGTGATGGGCATCGTCAATGTCACGCCCGACTCGTTCTCGGATGGGGGCCAGCATGCGAGCTGCGATGCGGCCATTGCCCACGCGCTGCGACTGGTGGAGCAGGGCGCGGCGGTGCTGGATATCGGAGGCGAATCCACCCGTCCCGGGGCAGCGCCGGTGTCGCTGGAGGACGAACTGCAGCGCGTGATTCCAGTGATCCAGGCATTGGCGCAGCAGACGACGGTGCCGATCAGCATCGATACGTTCAAACCGGAGGTCATGCGTGCGGCCGTCGCGGCGGGCGCTGGCATGATCAACGATGTCTACGCGCTGCGGTCGCCGGGCGCGCTGCAGGCTGCGGCAGAGTTGCAGGTGCCGGTGGTGTTGATGCACGCGCGCAACGCGCCGCATGCGATGGAGCAGGCGCCGCACTACGACGACGTGGTGGGGGAGGTGCATCGGTTCCTCGCCGAGCGCATCTTCGCCGCGGAGATGGCCGGAATCGACAAGCGTCGGCTGGTGCTCGACCCGGGGTTCGGTTTTGACAAGACCACCGCGCACAACCTCACCCTGCTGGCGCAGTTGCAGCGCTTGCAGGAGTTCGGTTTGCCGGTGCTGGCGGGGCTGTCGCGCAAACGCAGCATCGGCGAATTGACCGGGCGCGAGGCGGCCGCAGAGCGGGTACACGGTTCGGTGGCAGCGCATCTGATCGCCGCCCAGCACAAGGCGCTGTTGTTGCGCGTGCACGACGTGGCCGCGACCGTGGATGCGCTGAAGGTCTGGAGCGCGGTCGCTGCGATCCCGGTGCCAAAGGTGTCGGCGCCGGTTGCGCCGACGATCCGCTGGCCGGACGAGGACTGATGCCAGCCGACCACCGCCCGCTGGCGATCGCGCTGATGGGCCCCACCGCCAGTGGCAAGACCGCGCTGGCGCTGGAGGTGGCGCAGCGCTGGAATGGCGAGATCGTCAGCGTCGATTCGGCACTGGTCTATCGCGGGCTGGATATCGGTGCGGCCAAGCCGGATGTGGCGATGCGCACGGCGGTGCCGCACCATCTGATCGACCTGCGCGATCCCTGGCAGACCTATTCGGCCGCCGAGTTCGCCAGCGATGCGCGGCGCGCGATCGACGACATCCTTGCGCGCGGCAAGCTGCCGATCCTGGCGGGCGGCACCGGCCTGTATTTCCGTGCGCTGCTGGAGGGGCTTTCGCAACTGCCCGAAGCCGACCCGGCGGTACGCGCGGTAATTGCAGCGCAGGCCGAGCAGTTCGGATGGGCCGCCCTGCATGCGCAGCTGGCGCAGATCGATCCCGTCGCCGCGTCGCGCATTCATGCCACCGACCCGCAGCGCATCCAGCGTGCGCTGGAGGTGTATCGCATCAGTGGCCGGCCCATCAGCTACTGGCAGGGCCTGCCGGCACCGCCGCGCTTGCCGGTGCGGGTGCTGAAGCTGATCCTGGCCCCGCGCGAACGGGCCGTGCTGCATGCGCGTATCGCGCAACGGCTGGAGCAGATGCTGGCGCAGGGGTTTCTCGGTGAGGTGGAAGCCCTGCGGGCGCTGCCGCAGATGCGTGCGGTGGCTGCACCGCTGGATCTGCCGGCAGTCCGCGCGGTGGGCTACCGCCAGGCCTGGGAGTATCTGGACGGTGCCGGCAGCCTGGCCGAGTTCCGCGACAAGGCGGTGCAGGCGACCCGGCAACTGGCCAAGCGGCAGCTCACCTGGCTCCGCGGCGAGCTCGACGCGCGCTGGTTCGACCCGGAGCGTGACCGAAATCAATTGGAGGGTGCACTTGTCGGCTTCCTCGCCCATCGTCCCCCTGTACGGCAGGCTTCAGGCGTGTAACATCCCGTTTCCGGGACCGGCTGGGGATGGCAGGTGTCGACCGGGACAATAAGAACAATAATGAAGAGGAGTT
Organism: Xanthomonas campestris pv. badrii; assembly: GCF_012848175.1. Lineage (NCBI taxonomy): Bacteria > Pseudomonadati > Pseudomonadota > Gammaproteobacteria > Lysobacterales > Lysobacteraceae > Xanthomonas > Xanthomonas campestris. The sequence goes on from NZ_CP051651.1 coordinate 1,624,429, forward strand.
TTCGATGGCTAAGGGGCAATCTTTGCAGGACCCATTCCTCAATGCGCTGCGGCGCGAGCGGGTGCCGGTCTCTGTCTATCTGGTCAACGGCATCAAGCTGCAGGGCACGATCGAGTCGTTCGACCAGTTCGTGGTCCTGCTACGCAACACCGTGAGTCAGATGGTGTACAAGCACGCCATCTCCACGGTCGTGCCGGCGCGCAATGTGCGCGTGGGGCCTGGTGGTGGGTATGTGCAATCCAATGAAGGCAATCAGGCGGAAGATGACGACGTCGAGCAGTAATGGAGTAGTGCGTGTTTGATCGCTCACGCAAGGGTGAACACGCGTTGTTGATTCAGACCCACTCCGGTGGGCCTGCCGAAGAAGATGTGCTGGAGGAGTTCGCCGACCTTGCAAAGTCGGCGGGCGCCACGGTGGCGGCGACGCTCACCGCACGCATCGACAAACCCAGCCCGTCGACCCTGATCGGCAGTGGCAAGCTGGAAGAGGTCAAGGCGGCTGCCGAGGCCACCGGCGCGGATCTGGTGCTGGTCAACCACACCTTGTCGCCCGGCCAGGAACGCAACCTGGAGCGCTATCTGGAGCGGCGCGTGATCGACCGCACCGGGTTGATCCTGGATATCTTCGCGCAGCGAGCGCGCAGCCACGAAGGTAAGTTGCAGGTGGAACTGGCGCAGCTGCGGCATATGGCCACACGCCTGGTGCGCGGCTGGACCCACCTCGAGCGCCAGCGCGGTGGTGCGATCGGCCTGCGCGGCCCCGGTGAAACCCAGCTGGAAACCGACCGCCGCCTGCTGCAGAAGCGGGTGGAGCAGTTGCAGAAGCGACTGGAAAAGGTCGAGGTGCAGCGCAACCAGATGCGTCGCGCGCGGCTGCGTAGCGAGCTGCCGCGCATTGCGCTGGTTGGCTATACCAATGCCGGCAAGTCCACACTGTTCAATGCGTTGACCGGCGCCGATGCGTATGCGGCCGATCAGCTGTTCGCCACGCTCGATCCCACCGTGCGACGCATCGCACTGCCGGGCGGCAGCGCGGTCCTGGCCGATACGGTCGGCTTCGTGCGCGATCTGCCGCACGAACTGGTGGCCGCGTTCCGTTCGACCCTGTCCGAGGCACGCGAGGCCGATCTGCTGTTGCATATCGTCGACGCCGCCGACCCACTGCGCGAAGAGCGCATCCTGCAGGTGGACGAGGTATTGCATGCGGTGGGTGCCGGCGATCTCCCGCAGCTGCTGGTGTTCAACAAGATCGACAGGATCGAAGGCGCACAAGTGCGGCACGATGCCCAGGACGGCATTCCCGATCCGGCACGCCGCGAGCGCGTATGGATTTCCGCACGCGATGGCCGCGGGCTGGAAGCGCTACAACACGCGCTCGGCCAGCGCCTGGATCTGCGCCATGTGACCGGGCAACTGCGGCTGCCGCCCTCGGCCGGCCGCCTGCGCTCGAAGTTGCATCAGTTGGAAGTGGTGCGCGACGAGCAGGTCGATGAACAGGGCTGGCTGCTCGAGGTCGATCTGCCGATGGTCGAGGCCGAGCGTCTGGCCGCGGGCGACGATGGTGCGCCGCTGCGGGCAATGTTGCCGGACCGCCGCGAAGACTGGGAAACCTGATCGCTGCGCCCGGCTGGCAGGGAGACAGCACGCACAAATTCGGATAAAAGTGACCGCTGCCCATTCCTGATCCCCGCAATGACGTCTCCCACCGATCACGATCTGCTGCAGCTTGCCCATTCCCTGAGCACGCAGTTGCGCGCGGCGCGCGAGCGTCTGGTGACGGCGGAAAGCTGTACTGGTGGCTGGATCGCCAAGGCCATGACCGATATCGCCGGTTCCTCGGACTGGTTCGATTGCGGCATGGTGGCCTACAGCTACGAGGCGAAACAGGCCCTGTTGCGGGTGCGCCCGCAGACTCTGGAAGTGCATGGCGCAGTCAGTCGGGAAACGGTGATCGAAATGGTGTCCGGCGCCCTGGTCACCTCCGGTGGCAGCATCGCAGTGGCAGTGACCGGTATCGCCGGCCCGGGCGGTGGCAGCGAGGACAAGCCGGTGGGCACCGTGTGGATCGGCTGGAAGCGACGCGGCGGGTATGCATCGGCGCAACTGTTCCAGTTCGACGGCGACCGCGATGCCGTGCGTCGTCAGACGGTGGTGGCTGCGCTGCATGGATTGAGTGCGTTGCTGTAGGGCGGCCAGCAGAACGCGGCAAAGAGTCGTCGGAGTTGTCCGTCGCTGAGCCGGCCTGGTGCATGGCTCGCATGCGCATTGCGGTGCGGTCGGGTTCGCCATGCGCACGGCGCGTTCGGCTCCTTGCACTGCGCGTGCAGTGCAGTTGAATGATGATGGACCCTCATGCGCGCATGCAGTGCCAGTGGCACTGCCCTGGTCGCGCCTTCATCGGGGAACCTCATGAATCTGCAGCAGCAACCTCGCGCCGTGTTGGCGCTCGCCCTGTTCATGGCGCTGCCTGCGCCTTGCCTGCATGCACAGGCCGCCTCGTCCGCAGAGCAGTCCGCTACGCTGCCTTCCGAACCTGCCACCCTGGCGGCGCTGACGGTCACCGCGCAAAAACGCGAGGAAGCGCTACAGAACGTGCCGGTCGTGGTGTCGGTATTGCCCGAGCAACTGCTGCAGGACAGTGGCGTGCACGACATCAAGGAACTTCAGGTGCTGGTACCTGGCCTGATCGTGACCAGTTCGCAAAGCGCGGCGCAGACCACCGCGCGCATTCGCGGGATCGGCACGGTGGGCGACAACGCCGGGCTGGAATCGTCGGTGGGCGTGGTCATCGACGGCGTTGCGCGTGCGCGCAATGGCGTGGGTTTCGCCGATCTGGGGGAGCTGGAACGCATCGAGGTGCTGAAGGGGCCGCAAGGCACGGTGTTCGGCAAGAACACCTCGGCCGGGGTCATCAATGTGGTCACGCGCCGGCCCAGTTTCACCCGCAGCGCCGATGCCGAGCTGACGGCCGGCAACTATGGCGCGCTGGGGGTGGCCGGCGCGTTCAACGACGCCCTGAGCGAAACCGCTGCGTTGCGTGTCTACGCGGCCCGACGGCAGCGCGACGGCTTCGAGCAGGTGGTGACCGGGGCCGGCCCGCGCACGGCCACCGATGACGGCGACCAGAACCTGCGCACCGCACGCGTGCAGGTGTTGTGGGAGCCGAGCCCCGATCTGGAGATCAACCTGGCAGCCGATGCCACCACCCGCAAGGAAAACTGCTGCGTCACCGTCACCACCGAGCGCGGCCCCACCGCCGCCTTGATCGATGCGCTGGCGCCGGGCGGGCAGGGCACCAGCCCGCGCGCCGAGCCGCAACGCCGGCGTGCCTACAGCAACCGCGGCACGGCGCAGGACATTCACGACAAGGGCGTGTCGGCGCAGGTCGATTGGACCACGCCCTGGCTCGACGATGCGGTGCTGACCTCGATCACCGCACTGCGCGACTGGAAGTCGGTCAATGGCCTGGACTTCGACTATGGCGCGGCCGACATCTTGTATCGCGACGCGCGCGAGAACGAGATGCTCACCAAGTTCAGGACCTTCAGCCAGGAACTGCGCTTTGCCGGTTCCACCGAACGCGTGGACTGGCTGCTGGGCGCGTTCTATGCCGATGAAACCCTGCATCGCAACGAATCCTATCGCTTCGGTGATGCGTACGAACCGTACCTCTCCAGCGTCCTGCTGGCGCGCATCAATCCGGCCTTGGCCGCACGTGCCGATGCGCCGCGTTTTCTCGCCGATGCCACCGGCCTGCCGACGGGAACCCTGTTTCGCGGCCAGGGCAGTCAGGACCGCTTTCGGCAGGACGGCACCAGCGCGGCACTGTTCACCAACAACACCTGGCACGCCACCGACGCGCTGGATGTGGTGGTCGGCCTGCGCTACACCTACGAACACAAGGCGCTGCGATCGGCCTTCGCCAATCCAGACGCAAGCCCGGCCTGCGCCCGCTATTTCGCGCCGAACGGGCAGGTCGACCCGGCGGCGCTGCGGCGCATCGGCGCGGCGCTCACCGCACGTGGCGTGCCTGCCGCCGCCGTGCCGGCCATCGCGCCGCAGGTGATCGGTTTCACCTGCCTGCCCTGGGCCAACGTGGCCCATGCCGGACGCCTGACCGAACAGCGCCGCACCGAACGCGAGTGGTCCGGCACCGCCAAGCTGGCGTATCGCTGGAACGATGCGCTGATGACGTACGTGTCGGCAGCGCGTGGCTACAAGGCCGGTGGATTCAATCTGGATCGCGTGCAATCGTCCGACGGCCTGTCCAGCGGCGTGCAGGGCATCGTGCCGGTGGACGATACCTCGTTCCCGGGCGAGTTCGTCGACAGCTATGAACTCGGCGCGAAGAGCACCTGGCTGGGCGGCAACCTGCTGGTGAACGCAGCGCTGTTCTACCAGGAATTCAGCGATTTCCAGCTCAACAATTTCCTCGGCACCAGCTTCGTGGTGCGCTCCATTCCCACCGTGGTGTCGCGTGGCATCGACACCGACGTTCTCTGGCAGGGCGCGATACCCGGCCTGATGGTGCAAGGCGGGCTCAGCTATGCAGACACCACGTATGGCAACGACCCGTTGCCGGATGCAGAGCTGGCCTTGTTGCCCGGCAGCCGGCTGAGTTTTGCGCCGCGCTGGTCGGCCAATCTGTCGGCGACCTACGAACACGCGGTGGGCAACCGATTGACCGGTCGCGTCAATGTCGGCGCCAAATACACCTCCGAGTACAACGCCGGTTCGGATCTGGATCCGCAGAAGGCGCAACCGGGCTACACCTTGCTCAACGCACGCGTAGGCATCGGCGCCACCGACAAACGCTGGCTGCTGGAGGCATGGGCCGAAAATCTGGGCAACGAAACCTATCGGCAGATCGTGATCGACACCCCGCTGCAGGCTGGCTCGTGGAATGCATTTTTGGGTGCGCCGCGCACTTACGGGCTGACATTGCGCTTGCGTTATTGAGCAGGTGTGCCGCCTGTTCGCCACGCATGCACTGCAACTGCGTCAGCGTGTGGCCCACTCTGCGCTGAGGACGCATCGGGCCGGGGCGCGACATCGGCGGATGGATCGGCTACAAACACGGTCTCACTGCTGACGCTGCGTGCCGATGTTTCCGTTTTCTGCTGTCGTGAACACCGCCTCGCCTTCCCTGATTCCCTGTGACCGGTTAGGCGCGTCTGCGTCGCGTGGTTTAGATGCGACAGCGCGGCCTGTTGCGCGTCATGGCCTGGTCTTGGGGCTGCGCGACCCTGATGCATCTTCCAGGCCGCACGGGGGCGTTCATGGCATGTCGCGGTGGAGCTTGCTGATCGCGCGCCTCGCCCTGGTCGTGCAACCAGGCTGCGGGCAGCCTCGGGTCCATGCGCCCCAGCAGGCGGTGCGCTGATGTGGGAAGCGCTTGGCACGGTTCGTGATCTGGGGCGGCTGCAGGAAATCGCCTCCGTCCTGATCCGCTACGGGTTTGGCGATGTCGTGCGCCGCATCGGGCTGGCCGATGTGCTCGATCGCGCCGGCAGGTTGCTGCACTGGAACAACGTCGAAGGCCGCCTGCGCATGTCCGCCGCGCTGCGCGTGCGGCGCGCCCTGGAGGAACTCGGCCCTACCTTCGTCAAACTGGGGCAAGTGCTGGCCACGCGCGTAGACCTGCTGCCGCCGGACTGGATCGAGGAGCTCAGCGAACTGCAGAACGCGGTGCCGGCCTTGCCGTTCGATCAAATACGGCCGCAACTGGTCGCCGCGCTGGGGGCGGAACCGGAGAGCGTGTTCGCCCGGCTGGACGAGCAGCCCTTGGCGGCCGCGTCGCTGGCGCAGACCCACCGCGCCTGGTTGGCCGACGGCACGCCGGTGGTGCTGAAAATCCGCCGCCCCGGCATCGGCGACACCATCGACGCAGATCTGCGCCTGCTCGCGCGGCTGGCCGACATCGTCGAAACCCGCGCTCCGGACCTCAAACGCTATCGCCCAGCCGAAGTGGTGCAGCAATTCACCGTCTCGCTGCGGCGCGAGCTGGATTTCGCTGCCGAGGGCCGCAACGCCGAACGTATCGCTGCCAACTTCACGCACGATGCGCAGGTGGTGGTGCCGGCGGTGTATTGGGAGTGGACCTGCGACGCGCTCAACGTGCAGGAATTCATCGACGGCATTCCCGGCCGCGACATGCTGGCGGTGGATGCCGCAGGCCTGGATCGCCAGGCATTGGCGCGCACCGGAGCCGGCATCGTGCTGAAGATGGTGTTGCAGGACGGCTGCTTCCATGCCGACCCGCACCCGGGCAACATTTTCTATCTGCGCGACGGCCGCATCGCCATCATCGATTTCGGCATGGTCGGGCGGGTGTCCGAGCAGCGCCGTTTCCAGGTCGCGCAGTTGCTGCACGGCATGGTGAGCTACGACGCCGAAGCGGTCATCGATGTGTTGCTGGAATGGGCCGGCACCAGTGTGGACATCGACGAGGCGCGCCTGCAGCAGGACATCGGTGCATTCGTCGACGAGTACCGCGGCGTGCCGCTGAAGGAGTTGCGCATCGGCGCGATGCTCGGCGATGTCACCGCCATCCTGCGCGACCACGGGCTCACGCTGCCGTCGGATCTGGCGCTGATGATCAAGGCGTTTCTCACCCTCGAAGGCATGGGGCGCCAGCTCGACCCGGAGTTCGACATGGCCACCGAAGCGCGGCCGTATCTCGAACGCGCGGTGCTGCAACGCTACGCGCCCAGCGCCATGCTGCGACGCAGCCGCCGTACCGTGACCGGAGCAATCGATCTGATCGGCGACCTGCCGCGCGATCTCAAGCGCCTGATCCAGGCGGCGCGTCGCGGCAAACTGCAATTGCATGTGGAGACGCGCGCCCTGCGCGAGTTCGGCGAGCAGGTCGATCGCGCCGCCAATCGGCTCACCATGGGGATCGTGACCGCGGCCCTGGTGATCGGTTCGTCGATCGTGATGAACAGCGTTGGTGGCAGCGCCAGCCGCTGGCTGCTCGGCCTGGGCGTGGGCGGCTTCATCGGCGCCGGCCTGTGCGGCATCTGGATCCTGTTTTCGATCTGGCGCAGCCGGCGCTAGCCAGGGGTATCCGCTCGGCGTCGGGTTGAATGCGCAGAAGCAAGAAAGGGATTGCACACCGCCCTGTTAGTAGTAATACTACTAACCATGGACCTGACCGATACCCAGCACGCCATCCTCGCCCTGATCGCAGAGCGCATCGACGCCGATGGCGTCCCGCCCTCGCAGACGGAGATCGCCCGTGCGTTCGGCTTCAAGGGCGTACGCGCGGCGCAGTATCACCTCGAGGCCCTGGAGCAGGCCGGCGCGATCCGCCGTGTGCCGGGGCAGGCGCGCGGCATTCGCCTGGTCGGGCAGGGCGCGCAGGCGCGCACGTCGGCGGTGAGCGCACCGGAGCATGACGATGTGCTGCGGTTGCCGGTGCTGGGCCGCGTGGCGGCGGGCCTGCCGATCGGCGCCGACATCGGCTCGGACGACTTCGTGGTACTGGATCGGGTGTTCTTCTCGCCATCGCCGGACTATCTGCTCAAGGTGCAGGGCGATTCCATGCGCGATGAAGGTATCTTCAACGGCGACCTGATCGGCGTGCACCGCACCCGCGATGCGCGCTCCGGGCAGATCGTGGTGGCCCGGATCGATGAGGAGATCACGGTCAAGCTGCTGAAGATCGGCAAGGACCGCATCCGGTTGCTGCCGCGCAACCCGGACTATGCCCCGATCGAAGTGCAGCCAGATCAGGATTTCGCCATCGAAGGCCTGTATTGCGGGCTGCTGAGGCCCAATCGTTGAGGGCTGTGCCGATGCCTGCGCTGGTCGTTTCCCCAGCCGGCATCGCCGTCTTTTCCGCTGCCCTGGACTGGATCGCATCGTTAATCTGAGTGTGTCGCCTGCAGTCTCAGCCTGTGCGATACACCGCCGCTACATTGGCTCCACACCGAAATCACTGACAAGGATCACCCAGATGGATGAGAACAAGAAGCGCGCCCTTTCCGCCGCACTGAGCCAGATCGAAAAGCAATTCGGCAAGGGCTCGGTCATGCGCATGGGCGACCGCGTGATCGAGGCGGTCGAAGTCATTCCGACCGGCTCGCTGATGCTGGACATCGCACTGGGGATCGGCGGTCTGCCGAAGGGCCGCGTGGTGGAAATCTACGGCCCGGAATCCTCGGGCAAGACCACCCTGACCCTGCAGGCGATTGCCGAATGCCAGAAGAAGGGCGGCACTGCGGCCTTCATCGACGCCGAGCACGCGCTGGATCCGATCTACGCCGCCAAGTTGGGTGTCAACGTCGACGATCTGCTGCTGTCGCAACCGGATACCGGTGAGCAGGCGCTGGAAATCGCCGACATGCTGGTGCGCTCGGGCTCGATTGACATCGTGGTGGTCGACTCGGTTGCCGCGCTGACGCCGAAGGCGGAAATCGAAGGCGAGATGGGCGATCAGCTGCCGGGCCTGCAGGCCCGCCTGATGAGCCAGGCGCTGCGCAAGCTCACTGGCAACATCAAGCGCTCCAATACGCTGGTGGTATTCATCAACCAGTTGCGCATGAAGATCGGCGTCATGATGCCGGGTCAGAGCCCGGAAGTGACCACCGGCGGCAATGCCCTGAAGTTCTACGCCTCGGTCCGCCTGGACATCCGCCGCATCGGCGCGATCAAGAAGGGCGACGAGATCATCGGCAACCAGACCAAGATCAAGGTGGTCAAGAACAAGCTGGCGCCTCCGTTCAAGCAGGTCGTCACCGAAATCCTCTACGGCGAAGGCATCAGCCGCGAGGGCGAGCTGATCGACATGGGCGTGGAAGCCAAGCTGGTGGACAAGGCCGGTGCCTGGTACAGCTACGGCGACGAGCGTATCGGCCAGGGCAAGGACAACGCGCGTGGCTACCTGCGTGACAACCCGCAGGTGGCGGCCAAGCTCGAGGCCGAGCTGCGCGAGAAGTTCCAGCCCGCCGAGGCGCCGCGCGAAGAAGGCGACGACGCCGAGAAGGAATAAGCAGTCTTGGTGGCCGGGCACGCTGGCGACGGCTGGCGCGACCGGGGTGCTGCAACGCGTTGTTCTCCAGGAAGGAGTGGCGGCCTCAGCTGCTCTGCTTCTGACGGATGCGATTCGTTGATGTCGTTTCAGGTTTTTCTATCGCGGGAACGGCGGAGTCAGTGCCGTCGCGTCTGGCGGTAGATCTATCGAGGGCCAGGAGGGCAGGCGCCAGGGACGGCGCATTGATGCAGAAGTCGAGGGACACATCACGATGGACGAGCAAGAGCCCGCTCCCAAGCGGGGCCGCCGGTTCAAGGAGCAGACGCCGGTCCAACGCGCACTGGGGTTGCTGGTGCGGCGCGAGCACTCGCGCAAGGAATTGAATCGCAAGCTGCTGGCGCGCGGAATCGAGCCGGACGCCGCGCAGGCGGCCGTAGAACGCCTGGCGAGCGAGGGCTGGCAAGACGACACGCGTTTCGCCGCCTCGGTCGTGCGAAACAGGGCCAGTTCGGGCTATGGCCCTTTGCACATCCGTGCAGAACTCGGCACCCACGGCCTGGACAGCGAGGCCATCAGCGCCGCGATGGCGACGTTTGAGGGCGATTGGACCGAAAATGCGCGCGACCTGGTCCGCCGTCGGTTCGGCGAACAGGGGCCGGTGGATCTGCCTCAGCGGCGCAAGGCCGCCGATCTGCTGGCCCGGCGGGGTTTCGACGGCAATAGCATTCGCGGCGCCACGCGCTTCGACCTTGAGGACTGAGGGCGTCAGGCCTGCTACCCTTGGTGGTTTCAGGTTGTTCCGCTCCTCTGCGCCCACATCTCATTGGGTGACCGGGACTGCCGCCCGCCCAATGCCAGCACATGAACGCACCTGCCAAATTCAGCACTTCCCAGATCCGTAGCGACTTCCTTGCGTTCTTCGAGGGCAAGGGTCACACCATCGTGCCGTCCGCACCGCTGGTGCCGGGCAACGACCCGACCCTGCTGTTCACCAATTCGGGCATGGTCCAGTTCAAGGACGTCTTTCTTGGCGCCGAGAAGCGCAGCTATGTGCGGGCCGCGGACGTGCAGCGCTGCCTGCGTGCCGGCGGCAAGCACAACGACCTGGATTCGGTGGGTTACACCGCACGTCACCACACCTTCTTCGAGATGCTGGGCAACTGGTCGTTCGGCGATTACTTCAAGAAGGACGCCATCGCCTGGGCCTGGGAGCTGCTGACCCAGGTCTGGAAGCTGCCGGCCGACCGCTTGCTGGTCACCGTCTACCATACCGACGAAGAGGCCTTCGCGCTGTGGCGCGACATGATCGGCATTCCCGAAAGCCGCATCGTGCGCATCGGCGACAACAAGGGCGCGCCGTACGCCTCGGACAATTTCTGGCAGATGGCCGACACCGGCCCCTGCGGCCCCTGCACCGAGATCTTCTTCGATCATGGCGACCATATCGCCGGTGGCCCGCCGGGCTCTCCGGACGAAGATGGCGACCGTTTCATCGAGATCTGGAACCTGGTCTTCATGCAGTTCGATCGCCAGCCCGACGGCACCCTGGTGCCGTTGCCGGCGCCGTGCGTGGATACCGGCATGGGGCTGGAGCGGCTGGCCGCGATCCTGCAGCACGTCCACACCAACTACGAGATCGACCTGTTCCAGAGCCTGATCGGCAAGGCCAGTGCGCTGACCGGCGTCGGCGATCTGGAAAACAAGTCGCTGCGGGTCATTGCCGATCACATCCGCGCCTGTTCGTTCCTGATCGTCGATGGCGTGCTGCCGTCCAACGAAGGGCGAGGCTACGTGCTGCGCCGGATCATCCGGCGTGCGCTGCGGCATGGCTGGATGCTGGGCGTGCGCCAGCCGTTCTTCAGCAAGATGGTGCCCACCCTGGTCGAGCTGATGGGCGAAGCCTATCCCGAACTGGTGGTGGCCAAGGACACCGTCGCCCGCGCCCTGTTGGCCGAGGAGGAGCGCTTTGCCGAGACGCTGGACGCCGGCATGAAGATCTTCGACGACGTGGCCGCGCGGTCGCAGGACGTCATTCCGGGTGAAGATGCGTTCCGTCTCTACGATACCTATGGGTTTCCGGTTGATCTGACCGCCGATATCGCGCGCGAACGCGGCATGCGCGTGGATATGGAGGGCTTCGAATTCGCCATGGAGCGCCAGCGTGAAACCGCCCGTGCCGCAGGCAAGTTCGGTGGCGGCGTTGCGTTGCCGGCCGACCTGGTCGCCACCATGTCGCCGACCGTGTTCCTGGGTTACGAGGCGCATGACGCCGACACGCTCAAGGTCGTCGCGCTGCTCAAGCAGGGCCGGCCGGTCGAGCGTGCCGAGGCCGGCGACGAGGTCATCGTGTTCACCGATCGCACCCCGTTCTATGCCGAGTCCGGCGGTCAGGTCGGCGACAGCGGGCAATTGAGCAATACCGATGTGTCGATCGACGTCACCGACACCCAGAAGTTCGCCGGCCAGTTCCATGGCCACGTGGGGCGCATCACCGAAGGCGCGCTTGCGCTGGGCGATGTGCTGGCGGGCGGCATCGACGTACAGCGCCGTGGCAAGACCATTCTCAACCACTCGGCCACGCACCTGCTGCATGCTGCGTTGCGCGAGGTGCTGGGCACGCATGTGCAGCAGAAGGGTTCGTTGGTGGCGCCGGACCGGCTGCGTTTCGACTTCTCGCATTTCCAGCCGATCACGGCCGACGAACTGGCGGTGATCGAACGCAAGGTCAATGCTGAGGTGCGCACCAACCACAGCGTGGAAGTGCACAACATGGCCATGCAGGAAGCACTGGATTTCGGTGCGATGGCACTGTTCGGCGAGAAGTACGGCGAGCGCGTGCGCGTGCTGAAGATGGGCGGTTATTCGACCGAGCTGTGTGGCGGCACGCATGTGAGCCGCACCGGCGACATCGGTCTGTTCAAGATCACTTCCGAAGGCGGCGTGTCCTCGGGCGTGCGTCGCATCGAAGCGGTGACCGGGCAGGGTGCACTGGATTACGTTGCCGACCAGGAGCGGCGTTTGTCCGAGGCAGCCGGCCTGCTGGGCGGCAATGCCGGCGAAGTGGTCGACAAGGTGCGTGCGCTGACCGAGCGTCAGAAACGCCTGGAGCGTGAACTGGAATCGCTGAAGGCCAAGTTGGCCTCCGGCGCGACTGCCGATCTCGGCGCCGGTGCCGTCGATGTGGCCGGGGTCAAGGTCATTGCCGTGCGTCTGGAAGGATTCGATGCAAAGGCCTTGCGCGAAGCGATGGACCGCCTGAAGCAGCAACTGGGCGACTCGGTGATCGTGCTGGCCGGTGCATCGGCGGGCAAGGTCGCCCTGGTTGCCGGCGTGAATGGAAGCCCAACTGGCAAGGTGAAGGCAGGGGAACTCCTCGGCCATATCGCCAGTCAGATCGGGGGCAAGGGCGGTGGCCGTCCGGATCTCGCCCAGGGTGGTGGCGAGGACGGGCCCGCCCTTGCGACCGCTCTCGACGGTGTCCCCTCCTGGGTCAAGCAACACTTGGGCTGAACACTTGTCCTGCTATGCCTTGCTGGCTAGCAGGATGTCCCGCTACCATTTCTGGTCTATTCCCTTTACGTAGGGCGCGTCTCATTCAGGAGGCCGTCGATGCTGGTGGGAAACCCACCGGTTCCAGGAGATTTGCAAAATGTTGATCCTCACTCGCCGGGTAGGCGAAACCTTGATGATCGGCGACTCGGTCACTGTTACCGTGCTCGGCGTCAAGGGTAATCAGGTGCGTATTGGCATCACCGCACCGAAGGATGTTGCTGTGCACCGCGAAGAAATTTACCAGCGCATCCAGCGTGGGGACGAGCCGGTGGCTTCCGGCGCGCATCACGGCGACGATTCCTCGAATTGATCGTCATAGAGGGTTTACGTTAGCCCCTCTTACCCGGTATTCTTCGCGGCCTGCCACGGACATCGCGGCAGGACGCAAAAACTGGAGCGATGCCCGAGTGGCTGAAGGGGCTCCCCTGCTAAGGGAGTATAGGGTCAAAAGCTCTATCGAGGGTTCGAATCCCTCTCGCTCCGCCAGTGTTCCAGACGCCCGCAAATCATCGATTTGCGGGCGTTTTCATTTCAGGTGTTTGCTGTTCGATTCGGAATGCCGTCGGCAGCGACCTGATTTCGGAGGAACTGACAGTGCGTCCAGATGAGGCGGCGTTGCGCTGCGTTCTCGCGCGTTGATCAAACGACGAACTTGTCTGGGCGCGATGCAGCGCTCCAGCCTGGCCGCGTATTTGTCGCAGGCCGATGCGGGCCGGCGACGGGCTGCCCGGTGTGCGATAAGCCATCTGCTCTGCGCCATCGTCGTATGCGTTCTGTGCGATGCGGCGGGAGCATGAACTTCGCGCGTCGTGAGAAGCGGGTCTGAATCATGCGCTGATGCGTTGGGCGAACAGGATCAAGTTCTGTGCAGATGTGTCGCTAAGGACGTGACCCATCTTTCGGATTTCGTCGTGATGCGCCTACCGTTGCTTGGACGCCTGTTCTCTTCCTCGAGTCGCGGTCTGCAGCACAAGGCCAATGCGGTGGACCGGGTGATGGCGGTGATCGAATTCGATCTGGAGGGGCGCATCCTGGATGCGAACCAGAACTTCCTGTCGTTGATGGGATACCGGCTGGAGGAGGTGGTCGGCCAGCATCACCGCATGTTCGTGACCCCAAACGACCGCGACAGCGAAAGCTATCGCCAGTTCTGGGACGCGTTGCGCCGCGGCGACTTCAATGCCGGGCGCTTCTGCCGGCTGGACAAGCGCGGCCGCGAGGTCTGGATCAATGCCTCCTACAACCCCTTGCTCGATCGCGCGGGCAAGGCGTATTGCGTGGTGAAGTACGCCACCGACATCACCGAGCAGGTGCGCCAGACCGCCGATTTCGAAGGGCGGATCGACGCGATCGACAAGGTGATGGCCGTGATCGAGTTCTCGCTCGATGGCACGGTGCTCGATGCCAACCAGAATTTCCTGCAGGTCATGGGGTACCGGCTGGAGGAGATCCGCGGCAAGCACCATGGCATGTTCGTGGATGCGGTCACGCGTCAGTCCGCGACGTATCGCGCGTTCTGGGAATCGCTCGGGCGCGGCGCGTTCGACGCCGGCCGCTACAAGCGCGTCGGCAAGAATGGCCAGGACGTCTGGATCCAGGCCTCCTACAACCCGGTGCTCGACGAGCACGGGCGGCCATACAAGGTGGTCAAGTACGCCACCGACGTGACTCGCCAGGTGATCGAGTCGGCCGATGCGGATGGTCGCATCCAGGCCATCGACAAGGTGATGGGGGTGATCGAGTTCGATCTGGATGGCCGGGTGCTGACGGCCAACGACAACTTCCTGGCGATCCTGGGCTATACGCCGGAGGAGGCGATCGGCCAGCATCACGGGATCTTTGTCGATGCGGCCTTTCGCGCGTCGGAGGACTACCGGCATTTCTGGGCGAAACTGGCGCGTGGCCAGTTCGACGCCGGGCGTTACCGCCGCCTGCGCAAGGATGGCAGCCCGGTGTGGATCCAGGCGTCCTACAACCCGATCCTGGATGTCTCCGGGCGGCCGTACAAGGTGGTCAAGTACGCTACCGATGTGACCGATCAGGTGCGCTCGGCCGAGCGCATGCGCGACCTCATACGGCAGACCATGAGCATTGCGCAGAACGTGCAGCGCGAATCGCACCATATTTCCGTCAGCAACCAGGAGCTGGTCAAGCGCGCGTCTGCGCAGTCCGGCGCGGTGGCGCAGACTTCCAATACCATCGATCAGCTGGCCGCCACCGTGCGCACCAACTCCGAGAACGCCGGCTCGGCGCAGCGCATGGCCGAAGAGTCTGCGGCAGTGGCGCGACGCGGTGCCGATGTCATCGCCGGAGTGGTGCAGACCACCGCCGGCATTCGTTCGGCCACCGATCGGATCGGGCAGATCATCGAGGTCATCGACGGCATCGCCTTCCAGACCAATATCCTGGCGCTCAATGCGGCCGTGGAGGCCGCGCGTGCCGGCGAACAGGGGCGCGGGTTTGCGGTCGTGGCCACCGAAGTGCGCAGCCTGGCGCAGCGCTGCAGCGTCTCGGCCAGGGAGATCCGCTCGTTGATCGACAATGCGACCGACCAGGTGGGCGATGGCTCGCGGCTGGCCGAGCAGGCCGGTGTGGTAATGCAGGATCTGGTGACGTCGGTGCTGCGCGTCACCGCGACGGTGGAGCAGATCGCCGCTGCCAGCCATGAGCAGGCGCAGGATATTTCCACCGCCAACACTGCCTTGCAATCGATCGGCGTGCAGGCACGCGACCAGGCGCAGATGGTGGACGACCTGGCGCGCTCGGCGCGCGTGCTGGAGGCCGATGCCGATGCGTTGTTCGCGCTGGTCAACGGCGATGCCGGGGGCGCCGTGCCGGATGCCTTGGCGCAGCAGGTCCGCCCACAGGCTGCGTAACGCATCGCAGCCAGGCATGGCGCCGCCGCAACACAACAAGACGGCGCCTCACCGAAGCAAGGCGCCGCCTGTTTGCTACTTCCCCACCTGTCGGCGAGGGGGGCGTGCGCGTCTGTCCGGTTACTTGGGCAGGTCGAACACCAGCACTTCGGCATCGCGGGCGTCGGCCAGGACGATCTCCGGTTCGCCGATGACCTGCACCGCATCGCCGGCAGACAACGCCTGCCCGTTGACGGTGAGGCTGCCGCGGGCCACTTGCACGTAGCCGATGCGGCCTTCCGCCAGCGGTTGCTGCAGGCGGACGTTGCCATCGAGGATCGACGCATACAGCCGTGCATCCTGATGCAGGCGCAGCGAGCCATCGTCACCGCCTGGCGAGGCGATCAGGCGCAGCTGGTTGCGCTTGCTGTCGGTATCGAAGTGCTTTTCTTCGTAGCTCGGCTCGATCCCGGCGCGTTCGGGCATCACCCAGATCTGCAGGAAGTGCACCGGCTCGCTGGCCGAGTGATTGAACTCGCTATGGGTGACGCCGCTGCCGGCGCTCATGCGCTGCACATCGCCGTAGTGCAGGACCGACCCGGTGCCCATGCTGTCCTTGTGTTCCAGCGCACCGCCCAGGACGTAGGAAATGATCTCCATGTCGCGGTGGGCGTGCGTGCCGAAGCCTTCGCCCGGGGTCACCTTGTCTTCGTTGATCACCCGCAGCGGGCCGATGCCCATGTGGCGCGGGTCGTGGTAGCTGGCGAAGGAGAAGGTATGGCGTGAGGACAGCCAGCCATGCTCGGCGCGGCCACGGGTTTCGCTCTTGCGGACATTCAACATGCTGCTCTCCTTGGTAGATTCGAATTGGCGCCGGGGTGTGAATCGGTGTGCCAGCGGCTTGATGCGTAGTCTCCGCCTCTGCGCGAGGAAGAAAAAGCGAGTAGATTTGGCCGCTATCATCGAAAAAATCGAACAATGAAGATCAGCCTGGAAGCCTTGCAGATCCTGGACGCGATCGACCGCCGTGGGTCATTTGCCGCCGCCGCCAAGGTGTTGTTCAAGGTGCCCTCGACCATCTCCTACACGGTGGCCAAGCTGGAAGAGGATCTGGGCGTGCAGCTGTTCGAGCGCTTCGGGCCGAAGGCGACCCCCACCCAGGCCGGGCGCGAACTGCTGCGCGAAGGCCGCCACCTGCTGCGTGCGGCGCAGGAGCTGGAAGTGCGGGTGCGGCGGGTGGCCTCGGGCTGGGAATCGGACTTTGCGATCGGGCTGGATGCGATCCTGCCTGCGGCCCTGCTGCAGCCGCAGATCCTGGCCTTCTACCAGGTGGCCGACAGCACGCGGCTACGGGTGCTGAGCGAATCGCTATCAGGCGGTTGGGAGGCCTTGCTGGACCGGCGGGTGGACCTGATCGTGGCGGCAGGAGAGGGGCCAAGCGGCGGCGGCTATGTCGCCGAGCCGATCGGCAGCGTGCGGTTCGTGTTTGCCGTGGCGGCCGGCCATCCGTTGGCGGGCGCCCACCTGCCGGGGCCGGCCGAGCTGGCCGACCACCGCGCGATCGCGGTGGCCGATTCGGCGCGGCGGTTGCTGCCGCGTACCGTGGGCCTGTTGTCCGGGCGCGATGTGCTGACCGTGCCGGACATGCACACCAAGCTGCTGCTGCAACTGGCCGGTGTGGGTTATGGCTTCCTGCCCGAGCCGTACGCGCGCGGTGCGTTGCAGGATGGCCGCTTGCAGGAGGTGCCGGTGGAGACGCGCAAGGCCGATGAAACCTTTTACCTGGCATGGCGGCCGGGCGAGGAGGGCGAGGCCCTGAACTGGTGGCGCCAGGCGTTGCGTAGCGAGGGGCTGTTCGAGCGCTGGTCGCAGTCGCTGGCCGAAACGTATCGTTCCGTTGCCGCCGGGCAGTCGCGCGGCTAGGCAAGCGCGGATAATGCCCGCTTGCCGTCGCGCAGGATCCCCGCATGCAAGGCTTGATCGAACAGTACGGATTGGCACTGGTGTTCGCCAACGTGCTGGCGTTGTCGCTCGGGCTGCCGGTCCCGGCACTGCCGACCTTGGTGCTGGTGGGCGCAGGCTACGCGCTGGCGGGTGGCAGCGATGCCTGGCTGGCAGGCCTGGCGGCGTGGGGTGTGTCGGTGCTGGCAAGCCTGCTGGGTGATCTGGCCTGGTATCTGGCCGGCCGCCGCTTCGGCAACCGCACCTTGCAGTCGCTGTGCCGCCTGTCGTTGTCGCGCGACACCTGCATGAAGCAGACCGAGCGATTCTTCTCGCGCTGGGGCGTGCGCGTGCTGGCGGTGGCCAAGTTCGTGCCCGGGCTGTCGATGGTGTCGGTGCCGATGGCCGGTGCCAGCCAGGTGCGGCTGGCGGCGTTTGTGCGCTACGACGCGTTCGGCGCCGCGTTGTGGGCGCTGGCCGGCCTGAGCCTGGGGGCGCTGTTCGCCGATCAGGTGCAGGACGTGCTGGCGTTCCTGTCCGAGCTGGGGTCCGGTGCGGTGGTGGTGCTGGTGGCGCTGCTGGCCTGCTACGTCGGCTGGCGCTGGTGGCGGCGGCATACCTTGCTGCGGTCGCTGGAACAGGCGCGCATTGCGGTGGACGAACTGCTGCCGTTGCTGGACGGCGATGAGCAGCAGCGCCCCACGGTGCTGGACATTCGTGCGCCGGGGTACCGCGATCTGCAGCCGTACACGATTCCCGGCGCCGTGTTTGCCGACGAGCGACAGCTTGCGCAGATCCTTGCCAGCGTGCCGCGCGAACGTGCGGTGGTGATCTATTGCGCTTGCCCGGGCGAAGTGTCTGCCGCGTGGCTGGCCGGGCGCATGCGTGCGCGTGGTTATCGCGATGTGCGGCCGTTGCTGGGTGGTTTGGATGCATGGCACGCCGCCGGCTATCCGGTGACCTCGTTGCTGCCGGTGGTGGTGTCCGCAGACTTGGATGCGCGAGGGGCAACGGTCTGATCGCTGGTGCGTGTGTCTGAGTGGCGCGGCGATCAGCAACGGATCGTCGTGCGATCTGCGCGGGTGGTGCGATCGCCGACGACACTGCCGGCATCGGTAAATCAAGGTCAGGACGACAGGCAAAAAAAAAGACCAGCAAGCTGGTCGTTTTCTTCAAGATTGGTGCGCCCGGAGAGATTCGAACTCCCGACCGCCTGGTTCGTAGCCAGGTACTCTATCCAACTGAGCTACGGGCGCATATCTTGTTGTTGTCTTGCGCATCCGATGCAGTGCAAGCGGACGTTCAACTGAAAAACAGCGGGTCGATGCTGTCTTTTCGTACTTCTTCTGAAGATGGTGCGCCCGGAGAGATTCGAACTCCCGACCGCCTGGTTCGTAGCCAGGTACTCTATCCAACTGAGCTACGGGCGCCTCGTCAGGAGCGGAATTATGCGGATGCCCGCACGGGTCGTCAATCCCTTTGTGACATACACGCGTCGTCGACCGCGTCGCGCTGCGTGCCTCGCAGCGCCGCAGCCACTGCGGCGGGCGCTTTCATCCAGGCGAAATGATCGCTGCGCACGCCCAGTTGCGCATCGTCCAGCGGCTGCACATTGGCCGGTGCATGCGGCATCTTGCGCAGCAATGCCTGCAGCGCCGCAGGCGGGCCGAAGGGATCGCGGGCGAAGGTCACCGCCGTGATCGGCATGGTGAGCGCACCCAGCGCGCGTTCCAGATCCCACGCGGTGCCGGCCGCGCGATAGCGATTGCTGCGACCGACCCGGGCCCAGTCGGCGATCAGGCTGCGTGCCTCGGTGCCGGCAAAGCGCAGCGAGCGTCCGTGCAGCACGCCTTGCATGCGTGCCAGCCAGGGCAGGAGGCGATACGCCAATGGCAACCAGTAGCGCATGGGGCGCGGAAACTGTCGCCAGTACGGCGAGCCGCTGGCGACCAGCCATAGCTGCGCGACGCGCGCCGGCTGCAAGGCTGCATGGCAGCAGGCCAGCTGCCCGCCAAGGCTGTGGCCGCCGACGATGTGGGGATGCTGCGGATCGTGCAGCGCCATCAGCGCATGGCTGGCCGGAATATCCTCGGCCAGCAAGCTGCGAAAGCCCCAGTCGTGCTGGCGCGATGGGCGCAGCGTGCTGCTGCCGTTGCCGCGCCATTCGTGCAGATACACCGCGATGCCGGCAGACGCCAGCGCTGTTGCGAATGGCAGGTAATGCCGTGCTGCCACGCCCAGTGCCGGCAGCCACAGCAGCGAGGCGACCGGCTGCACCGGCGCGCAGCGCATCACCTGCCAGCGATGTCCATCTTCCGCGCTGACGCTCAAACTGTCGCTGTGCACGTTCATGCGCCGGGTGCGGCACCGACGTGGTCGAGCACCAGTACATCGCCGCGGCCTGGGCGCTGGCCGATGCGGATCGCGCGCGCCACGTAATCGATGCCCGCTTCGCAGGCATTGAGCAGCGACAGGCCCTGGCACAGCTGTGCGGCGATCGCCGCCGACAGGCTGCAGCCGGTGCCATGCGCATCCACCTGCAGGCGCGGATGCAGGAACACGTCCTGGGTGACGCCGTCATCGAAGCGGTCGATCACGCGCGCGCCTTCGAGCAGATGGCCCCCCTTGAGCAAGACCGCCTGTGCGCCGAGGTCGAGCAGGGCTGCGGTGGCATGCTCGGCCGCATCGGCATCGTCGATGCGGCGGCCGGTCAGCAGCTCGGCTTCCGGCGTATTGGGCGTGATCAGCGTTGCCAGCGGCAGCAGGCGGCTGCGTAGCGCGTCCAGCGCGGCGTCCTCGAGCAGGCGTGCGCCACTGGTGGACACCATCACCGGGTCCAGCACCACGAACGGCGGGCGATGCGCCTGGAGCAGGTCGGCCACGCAATGGATGACCTCGGCGTTGGCCAGCATGCCCAGCTTGACCGCCTGGATCTGGAAATCGTCGAAACAGGCCTGCACCTGCGCCTGCAGGAAGGCGACCGGCGGAATGTGCACCGCAGTCACTGCGCGGGTGTGTTGCGCGGTCAGCGCCGTGATGGCAGACAGGCCATGCACGCGATGCGCGGCGAAGGTCTTCAGATCGGCCTGGATACCGGCACCACCGCCGGAATCGGAGCCTGCGATGGTCAATGCGGACAGCGTGCTGGGCGTGGTCATGCGCCGATTCTGCACTCCTATCCGGAGATGTGCGCATCATCCTGTGCGCCAGCGACGCCATTGCAGGTAGCCGATATAGCCGGCACCGGTCAGGCCAGTGAGGCCGGCCGGCAGGTAGAGCGTGTCGTACCGCCAGCGCTGGAACAGCACAGTGCCGAGGATGCTGCCGCCGAGAAAGCCGCCGATGATCAACCCGCTCAGCGTCAGTCGCCGCACTTGCAGCGGGCGCCTGCGCAGCAGGTGCCCCAGGCCGATGCCCAGATCGGTGAACATGCCGCTCAAATGCGTGGTGCGGACCGCTGCGCCGCTGAAGGTGGTCGCCATCGCATTCTGCAGACCGCAGGCGCCTGCAGCGCACAGTACGCCGCCGACATGATGCAGCTTGAACAGCGCAATGGCGGCCAGCAACAGCAATGCCTCGATCAGCAGTGCCGCGCCGTAGCGCTGTCCAAGCCTCAAGGCATCGTCCTGGATGATCAGGCCGCTGAGCATGGCGCCTACGCAGAAGGCGATCAGGATGCCCCAGAGAAAGCCGGTGTCAGGCGCGCTGCCTCGCGCCAGGGCCACGCCGAGCAGGCTGGTGGTGCCGGTGAGGTGGCTGACCACCTGATGCTCCGAACCCAGGTAGCCGACCACATTGACCATGCCGGCCACGCCTGACAACGCCACCGCGCAGATCCAGACCCAGCGCGGCAGCAGCAGGCCCATCGCGCCTCAGAGGCTGGCGTTGATGGCGATTTCCGAAAACGCCCCGGTCTGCGGGTCGTACAGCGCGCCCCAGAACGCGCTGCCACCGTCGCAGACCCGGATCGCCTCCCGGGCCGGCTTGACCGGCGGATCATCGGGCAGCTTGAAGGCGTTGATGTAGATCAACTGCTGGCCCTGGATCACCACCCCCACGTACTGGCGGTCGTACTCGCGCGGTTCGGCAATGGTCGGGGTCAGCGCATCCTGGCGCGACTCCAGCAGTTCGATCTGCTGCTGGCTGGGCGCCCAGTAGCCGCTGATGCGTCCGGGCTGGCGGGCGGGGCTGTCGCGCGAGCAGGTGTCCAGCACCTGCTCGGCGATGCTCTGGCGGCTGATGATCCAGGACTGCCCGCTCTTGAGGTTGGTCGGCACCGTCGATGGTGCCTGGGTGGTCGCGCAGCCTGCCAGCGCGAGCACTGCAAGGACAGTGGCGCCGCGCAGGGTGCGCATCACAGCACCTCCGAAGCGAAGTCGGCCAGACGCGAGCGTTCGCCACGGCGCAGCGTGATGTGTGCGCTGTGCGGCCAGGCCTTGAAGCGGTCCACCGCGTAGGTCAGGCCGGAGGTGGTCTCGGTGAGGTAGGGCGTGTCGATCTGCTCGACGTTGCCCAGGCACACGATCTTGGTGCCGGGGCCGGCGCGGGTGATCAGCGTCTTCATCTGCTTCGGGGTGAGGTTCTGCGCCTCGTCCAGGATCAGATAGCGCGACAGGAAGGTGCGCCCGCGCATGAAGTTCATCGAGCGGATCTTGATGCGACTGGCAAGCAGGTCGTTGGTGGCCGCGCGGCCCCACGAGCCGCCTTCCTGGTTGTGGGTGAGCACTTCCAGGTTGTCGGTCAGCGCGCCCATCCACGGGGTCATCTTTTCTTCTTCGGTGCCGGGCAAAAAGCCGATGTCCTCGCCCACGCTGACGGTGGCGCGGGTCATGATGATTTCGCGGTAGCGCTGCTGGTCCATGGTCTGGGCCAGGCCGGCAGCCAGCGCCAGCAAGGTCTTGCCGGTGCCGGCGGTGCCCAGCAACGTGACGAAATCGATCTCCGGATCCATCAGCGCATTGAGCGCGAAATTCTGCTCGCGGTTGCGCGCGGCGATGCCCCACACCGCGTGCTGGGTGTGGCGGAAGTCGTCGACCAGGCACAGCGTGGCCTTGCCGCCGCCGACCCGCGCCACCCGCAGTTCCACCTCGTCGTCGCCGGGCAGGTACAGGTACTGATTGGGATACCAGTCCTCGTCCTCGGCCAGCACGATCTCGTAATGGGTGCGACCGCGCTCGTTCCAGCTGCGCAGGTCTTGGTTGTGCTTCTGCCAGAAATCTTCCGGCAGTTCGATCGCACCGGTGAACAGCAGGCTGAAATCGTCCAGCGCACGGTCGTTCTGGTAGTCCTCGGCGACCAGGCCGCTGATATAGGCCTTGATGCGCAGGTTGATGTCCTTGGACACCAGGATGACCGGCACATCCGGATTTTCTTCGCGCAGCGCCAGCACCGAGGCCAGGATCTTGTTGTCCGGGAGCATCGCGCCGAAGGTGCGGCCCGGATCGATCGGCTTGATCTGGAAAAACAGCCGGCCGATCGCGGCCTGGCCCTTGAGCTGGATGCCCTGCGGATGGCTCAGCAGGATGCCGGCCTGGATCTGCTCGGCGTTGGTGTTTTCCAGCAATTCGTCCAGGAAGCGGCTGACCTGGCGCGCGTTGCGGCTGACTTCGGAGGTGCCCTTCTTGGCGTTGTCCAGCTCCTCGATCACCTGCATCGGCAGGAACACATCGTGTTCCTCGAACTTGAACAGCGCGGTGGGATCGTGCATCAGCACGTTGGTGTCCAGCACGTAGATGCGCTTGCCTCGGGTCATTGGGTCTTCCAGGTGATGGAGCAGGGGCGAGCCATCACGCCTGCCGGGGCAGGGTGATGGAGGACGCGGGAAGCGAGGGGTGTCACTGCTTGGCGTGCGCCTTCAACGCGGCCAGCACGGCGTCGGCATGGCCGGCCACCTTGACCTTGCGCCATTGCTGCACGATGCGCCCCTCGGGCGAGAGCAGGAAGGTGCTGCGCTCGATGCCGAGCACCTGCTTGCCGTACATGTTCTTTTCCTTGATCACGTCGAAGGCGCGGCACAGGGCCTCGTCGCCATCGCTGACCAGCGGAAAGGCAAATCCCTGCTTGGCGCAGAAGGTGTCGTGCGACTTCACCGAGTCGCGCGAGACGCCCAGCACGGCGGCGCCGGCCTTCTTGAACTGTGGCAGCAATGCGTTGAAGTCCAGGCCTTCGGTGGTGCAGCCGGGAGTGCTGTCCTTGGGATAGAAGTAGATCACCAGCCACTTGCCGGCGTGGTCGCGCAGGCTGGTCTGGGTGCCGCCGGACAAGGCCAGCGGCAGGTCGAGGGTTGCGGCAGGAAGTTCGGTTGCAGCGTCGGTCATCGTTGCTCGGCCTGAAGGGGAGAGGCGGTCGGCGGCCGATCAGGCCGGTCCGACGTCCATCCCATCATAAGCAGCCACATGGAAGCGTTTGGCAAGTGCGTCGAACTGCGCATTGCGCTGATTCAGCGACTCCAGCGTGTGATGCTCGCGCTTGTCCACGTGCAGGAAATACGACTCCTCATCGTCGCCGTCGTCTTCGTCGCGTTCGCCGAGGAAGATGTCGATGACGCGATAGCCGTCCTGGGTCAGTTGCTCGGCGAGCTTCTGCAGTGGCTCCTGCGCAGGATCGGCGAAGAAATATTCCCAGCGCAGCGGGCCGTCCAGATTCCAGTCGGTCTCGGAGCGGATGTGGTCGAACATCTGTTTCAGCGCGGACATGGCGATGGCCATGGCGAACTCCTGCCTCAGAACTTCATCGGGTCCATGATCGCGTCGAGATTGAGGTGATCACAGAATTCCAGGAAATCATCGCGCAAGGCGGCGATGTGCATGTTGGCCGGCACGCCGATGGTCACCTGCGCCGAGAACATCTCCGCGCCGGTCTGCATCGCGCGGTAGCGGGTGCTCTGCAGGTTTTCGATGGTGATGCCCTGGCGGTCGAAGAAGTCGGCCAGCTGGAACAGGATGCCGGGCTTGTCGGCGGCGATGACCTCGACGATGTACGGCAGCAGGTTGGACTGCGCCTGCTTGGGGCCGGTGCGGTACCACACCAGCTTCAGGCCTTCTTCGCGTTCGAGGCGGGTCAGCATGGCTTCGAGCTTGGCGACCGAATCCCAGGAGCCGGTGGCCAGTGCGGTGACCGAGACGTCGCGCCCCACCGTGGCCAGGCGGGCGTCCACGAGATTGCAGCCGCTGTCGGCGATGCGGCGGGTGACGGGCAACAGGGGGGACTCCGGATGCGTCGTGTAGGCGTTGATCAGGAGGTGGTTTTCGGTCGGCGAAGGCCGGGGAGTCGAGTCGGTCAAAGGGGCTTCCGGCATTGCATCAGGCTGAATGGCCGCCCGGGCAGGCGCCCTGGCGGTGACCAGCATACTTGCCCGTGCTTTCGCGCCGCAAGTAACATGCAGGTGGTCTCAACCCGCGCCCGCGCGGGCCTCCCCACGTCACGTAAGAGCAGCAGAATCTTGTCCCTTTCCGGCATCATCACCGCGCTGGCGACCCCCTTCGGTCCCGACGGCGCACTCGACCTGGATGCCTGGCGGCGGCTGCTGGAGCAGCAGCTGCATGGCGGTGTGCAGGGAATCGTGGTCGCCGGCTCCACCGGCGAAGCCGCCGCCCTGAGCGACGACGAATACGACACGTTGCTGCGCGCAGCGGTGGCCCAGGTGGCCGGCCGCGTGCCGGTGCTGGCCGGTACCGGCCTGTCCGGTACCGCCAAGACCATCGCGCAGACGCGCCGGGCCGCGGCGCTGGGCGCGCAGTACGCGCTGGTGGTGACACCGCCGTACGTGCGCCCGACCCAGGCCGGGTTGAAAGCGCATTTCGAGGCGGTCGCCGATCAGGGCGGGCTGCCGGTGGTGCTGTACAACGTGCCCGGCCGTACCGGCTGCGACCTGCTGCCGGAGACGGTGGCCGAGCTGGTCGATCACCCCAACATCGTCGGCATCAAGGAAGCACGCAGCGAGTCCGAGCGGGTGGCCGCGCTCCTCGCACTGCGCAGCGACAGTTTCGTGGTGCTCAGTGGAGACGACGGCAGCGCCGCAGAGTCGATGTTGTCCGGCGCTGCCGGGCTGATTTCGGTGGCCTCCAATGCCTTGCCGTCCGCGTATCGGCGCCTGTGCGAGCTGGCGCGCAACGGCCAGCGCGAAGCGGCCCTGGCCTGGGACGCGCGACTGAGCGAGTACCACAGCTTCTGCGGGATCGAATCCAATCCCATCCCGGTCAAGGCGCTGTTGCAGCGCGCCGGGATCGGGCACGGCCTGCGCCTGCCGCTGCTGCCACTTTCTGCGGCGCACCAGCCCGCCGCCGACCGCCTTGCCGCCGACGCCGTTGCGTTGGAAGCGCTTTCCAGCCGCGAAATGCTCGCGGCCTGACCCAGGAGATTTATCGATGCGTCATTCCGTTTCCCCCGTCCGCGTGCTGTCGCTCGCGTTGCTGGCGACCGCCACTGTCGCTGCCACGAGCGGTTGCAGCTGGTTCCATAAGGGCGCGCGCGGCGACTATGCGCTGGCGCCGGAAGCCCGTCCGCTGGAAGTGCCGCCGGACCTGAACCTGCCCGACACCTCCGGTGCGATGAAGGTACCGACCCTGGCCTCCACCACGCAGCAGAACACCAACACGCCGCCGTCGGCGAGCGCCAACAGCGGTTTCACCGTGCCGGGCGAGCGCGACGAGGTATTCGCCAAGGTGGGCGCGGCACTGGCCGATATTCCGGGCCTGACCATCGCCAGCAAGGCGCAGATGCTGGGCTCCTACGACGTCAGCTACGAGGGTTCCAGCTTCCTGGTGCGCGTGGTCAAGGTCGAGGCGGGCAGCTATGTGTCGGCGGTGGATCCGCGCGGCATGCCGGCCACGGCGGCAGCGCCGGTGGCGGTGATCTCCTCGCTGAAGAGCAAGCTCGGCGGCTGAGTGGTTACAGCACGGCCGGACAGCAAAACGGGCGCTTCAGGCGCCCGTTCTGTTTTGCAGTGCTTGCGGTGGGGGGCTGGCGGAGTGCGCGCTCGCCGACGGCGGCCTCAGCGCTGCAGCAGCGGCAGCTTGTTCGGCTTGCCATCCCATTCGGCGGCATCGGGCAGCGGTTCCTGCCGCACGGTTAGCACCGGCCAGGCCTTGGCAAGCTCGGCATTGAGCGCAACGAAGCCTTCCTGGCCAGCCGGTACGTCGTCTTCCGGATAGATCGCGTTGGCCGGGCATTCCGGCTCGCACAGGGTGCAGTCGATGCACTCGTCCGGGTCGATGACCAGAAAGTTCGGGCCGACGTGGAAGCAATCCACCGGGCAGACCTCGACGCAGTCGGTGTATTTGCACTTGATGCAGTTTTCGGTGACAACAAAAGGCATGGCGGAATCCGGCGTTTAGCCTGTCAATTCTAAAGCAGTCGGGGGACGGCTGTGGAGTTGGTGATCTTTGGGAGTGGCACGCGATTTTTCGGTGCGGCAGCTGCGTACCGTCCTGCGCAGGTGGTGCCTGTCGGTTGGTGAGGTTGGCTGGCGGCGGTGTGCGCCTTGAGCGGTATTGGGTGAGTTCGTCGAGTTGGCTGTCTGCCGCCGTACCCTCGCCCCAACCCCCGCTCTGCGCCCCGGCCCGCGCCCGCGGCGCTGGCGCTCCAAGGCACACGCGCCAGTGGCGCGTAAGCCGTGCCTTCTCGCCCCGCAGGGAGAGGGGCCTTTATTCCTTCTCCCATCGGGAGAAGGTGGCGCGCTAGCGCCGGATGAGGGTACGGGCGAAGCCTCGTGCAGCTGGAAAACACGGTGGCTACCTCCGTACCCTCACCCCAACCCCTCTCCCGTAGGAGAGGGGCTTCTTGTTCCTGGTTTTTTCGGTCAGACCAGTCCGCGCTGCCTGGCCAGCGCGAACAACCCTGCCGCTGCCAGGTCTTCCGGATGCAGCTGGCTTTGGACGCCCAGATGCTGCAGCGCCAGCGCGTAGCGCTGCGCCAGCGCGGGGCTACCGACCAGGTGCACGGTGGCGTGCGTGCCGCGGTGCTCGCGCAGTTCGTGGCCGATCAACAGGCCGGACAGGTACGAGGGCAGGGCCTGTGCGCTGAGGCGATCGAACAAGCCCAGCGTGCGGGTGCCGAACAGGTGATGGCTCAGCCCGCCCGGTTCGGCGCTGCGCTCGATGCCAAGCAGGAACGCGGGCGCGTCGAGCTCGGCGTGGGCGTCGGGGATCAGCTTGCCGAGAATGCTGTGCTGGCAGAGCACTGCATACAGTTCGCCGGTCATGACGGTGGCGAAGTCGGTCAGCTGGCCGTTGGCGAGTGTGGCCCATTTGCTGTGCGTGCCCGGCAGGCAGGCCACGTGGTCGCCCTGGCCCAGGCTGGCGAGCAGGCCGGCCAGCTGTGTCTCCTCGCCGCGCATCACGTCGGGCACGCCGGTCCGCTCGCCGGTGCTGACGCCGGGCACGAACCACAGTGTGCGGCCGGGCAGCAGGTCGTCGTAGCGGCGCATGGCCGCTGCCAGGGCCGCAGTGTCGGCCGGGCAGGGCAGGTAGGCCTGTTCGACCCAGCCATTGCGGCTGCCGATCATGCCCGACAGCAGGACCGGGCCCTCCCAGTCAGCGATCAATGCGCTCAGCACGTCGGCGAAGCGTCCCTGGCAGGCGAGGATGCCGTCGTTGCCGCGGCGTTGCTCCAGCACGGTGCCGGTCGCGTCGAGCAGGTAGGCGCGCAGGCTGCTGGTCCCCCAGTCGATGGCGATCATGCGCTGGCCACCCGGCTTTCGGGCAGGCCGGCGATGGCGAGGTCGCACACGAACAGGCTGCCGGCTTCGGGCATGCGCGCGAGTTCTTCGGCGCTATGGTCCAGGCGCGAGGAGATCACATGCAGGCGATCCAGCGCCGCGCCGCCGAACGCGCTGCAGGTGGGGTGCTTGATCGGCAATTGCACGATGCGCTCCACGCTGCCGTCGGGGCGGTAACGCACCACGCGGCAGGCGCGCCATTGCGCATTCCACAGATGGCCTTCGCTGTCGATGATCGAGCCATCCGGTTCGGCGTCGTCGCGATCCAGGGTGGTGAACACGCGCGTGTTGCTGGTCTGCGCCGTCTCCGGGTCGTAATCGCAGCACAGGATCTGCGGGCGCACCGAATCGCAGTAATACAAGGTGCGGCCGTCGAGGCTGAAGCAGATCGAGTTGGGAATGGACACGCCCGGCAACGGCAGCGCACGCAAGCCGTGCCGCAGCGAAAACTGGTAGAACGCGCCGCGCGCAGCCTTGCTGTCGTGTTCGTCCATGGTGCCGAACACCAGGTTGCCATGCCGGTCGACGCGGCCATCGTTGCTGCGGGTGAGCGGGTTGTCCGCCTCCACATCGGCCAATTTTTCGAATGGCAGCGCGTCGGCGTCGGTGGTGTCCGGATCGACCACTCCCACTGCCTTGGCCAATGCGACCAGCACGCGGCCATCGTCCATCAGGCCCAGGCAGCCCGGGCGATCGGGCAGTGTCCAGTAGCGCGATTGCGCCGTGGCCGGATGATGTCGCCACAGGCGCTTTTCAACGATGTCGACCCAGTACAGCGCCTGGCGCTGTTCGCACCACAGCACGCCTTCGCCGTGCGTGCAGCGGCTATCGACCGCCAAAACGGCGGTGTGCTCGGGCGTGCTCACCATTCGGCGATGCTGCCATCGGCATGGCGCCACACCGGGTTGCGCCAGTCCGGCGGGTTTTCGTTTGCGCGCTTGAGCATGTCTTCGTCGATCTCCACACCGAGCCCGGGCTTGGGCAGGGCGGCGATACTGCCATCGACACACTGAAAATCGTCTTTATTGACGACGTAATCGAGCAGGTCGGCGCCTTCGTTGTAGTGGATGCCGATGCTCTGTTCCTGCAGCACCGCGTTGTGCGAGACGAAGTCCACGTGCAGGCAGGCGGCCAGCGCGATCGGGCCGAGCGGGCAGTGCGGGGCGAAGCCGACGTCGTAGGCCTCGGCCATCGCGGCGATCTTGACGCACTCGGTGATGCCGCCGGCATGCGAGAGATCCGGCTGCACCATGCCGATGCCGCCGGCGCACAGCACGTTCTTGAATTCGAAGCGCGAGAACATGCGCTCGCCGGCGGCCAGCGGAATCGAGGTGCTCGCGGCCAGGCGCGGGTAATACTCGGCCTGTTCGGCCAGCACCGGTTCTTCGACGAACAGCGGCTTGAACGGTTCCAGTTCGCGCAGCAGTGCCTTGGCCATCGGCGCGCCGACGCGGCCATGGAAGTCGATGCCGAAATCGATGGCGTTGCCGAAGGTTTCGCGGATTTCGGCCACCTTGACCACCGCCGCATCGACCGCGCGCGCGCTGTCGATGAGCTTCATTTCCTCGGTACCGTTGAACTTGAAGGTGTCAAAGCCCAAGGCGCGGTAGTCGGTGATCTGCTGGATGATGGCGCCGGGGCGGTCGCCGCCGACCCAGCGGTAGGTCTTCATGCGATCGCGCACCAGCCCGCCCAGCAGCTCGTACACCGGTACGCCCAGTGCCTTGCCCTTGATGTCCCATAGCGCCTGATCGATACCGGCGATGGCGCTCATCAGGATGGCGCCGCCGCGATAGAAGCCGGCGCGGTACATGGTCTGCCACAGGTCGTTGATGCGTGCCGGATCCTTGCCGATCACATAGCCGGCCAGTTCGTGCACGGCCGCTTCCACGCTGCGCGCGCGGCCTTCGATGACCGGCTCGCCCCAACCGGTGATGCCCTCGTCGGTTTCGACCTTGAGGAACAGCCAGCGCGGTGCAGCGTGGTAGGTGGTGAGGCGGGTGATCTTCATCCTTGCAGTTCCTGGTAGGCCTGCACGAACGCGCGTGCATGCGTCTGGGTTGTTTCGAGGGATTGGCCGGGTTTGTACAGTTCGCCGCCGATGCCGGCACCGGCAGCGCCCTGGGCCATGAAGCCGGCCAGGGTCTGTGGGCTGACGCCGCCGACCACGTAGACCGGGATGTGGGTGGGCAGCACCGAGCGCAGGGCGCGCACATGTGCCGCGCCATAGGTGGCCGCCGGGAACAGTTTGAGGATGGTGGCACCGGCGTCGATGGCGTCGAAGGCCTCGCTGGCGGTGGCAAAGCCGGCCACCACGGTCAGCCCGCGCGCCACTGCATGGCGGATCAGGCTGGGGCGCGTATTCGGGGTGACGATGAAGCGCGCACCGATGTCGGCCAGGATGTCCACGTCTTCGTTGCGCAGCACGGTGCCGGCACCGATCCAAGCGCGCTGGCCATAGGTCTGCTGGGCCAGGGCGATGCTCTGCTCCCAGCGCGGCGAATTGAGCGGAATCTCGATCGCATCGAAGCCGGCGTCGATCAGCGCGCCGACGTGGTCAAGCGTTTCTTCCGGGGTAATGCCGCGCAGGATGGCGACCAGGGGCAGGGCGAACAGGCTGGCGGTGGTGTCTGAGGTCATGCGGTTACTCGCGATAGAGCGGAAAGCGGCCGTTGGCGACTGGGTGGCCGGCAACGTCGGGGGAGCTTGCGCAACTGCGCAGGCGACAGGTCGCCGCCAATGCGCAATCCGGGGAGAAAAACGAAGTGCGGTGGCAGCGCCGCGATGCAATGCCGATGGGCACGCCCGGGCATGCACAAGCATGCCGCTACGGCTCGCAAGTGGCCGGCATAGTGCGGTCATCGTCGTCCACCTCCGCGTTCATGGCGTGCGTGTCAGCGCCTGATCGAGGCGGGTCACGTCTGTTCTGGCCGCGCCCGGGAGGTAGGGGCTCCTGCTGCGGCGAGCGCTAGCCTCGCGCGGTGAGATATGTGCGGCAAATGAAATTTTCGGCATATTCTATTCCTCCGATGAATACACGGCCGCAACCGCACCCATGGCAAATTCCGGTACTCCCTGGTTCAACGCAGCTCGCCTGAAAACCCGTCAGCTGCTGCTGCTGCTGCATCTGCACGAACAACGCTCGGTGCTGCGCGCGGCCGAGGCCGCCAGCATGACGCAACCGGCCGCCTCCAAGCTGCTGGCCGAGATGGAGGACATGCTGGGAGTGAAGCTGTTCGAGCGGCATGCCCGTGGGGTCGAGCCGACCTGGTACGGGCATGTGCTGATCCGGCGCGCACGCGCGGCGATGTCGGAAATCGGCCGTGCCCAGGAAGAAATTGCGGCGTTGCGTGCCGGGCGGATGGGGCAGGCATCGATCGGCACCGTGGTCAACCCGGGGACCAACCTGGTGCCGCAAGCCATTGCCGAGGTCAAGCGCGAGTTTCCGGACATCCTGGTGCGGGTGGAGATGGACTACAGCCGTCCGCTGGTGGCCAAGTTGCTGGATGGCCAGCTGGACATCGTGATTGGCCGCATCCTGGGGCCGGAAGGGGTGGGCGAGCTGGAGTTCGAGCCGCTGGCCGACGAGCCGCATTCGGTGATCGCCCGCGCCGGCCACCCGCTCGCCAGCCGCGCCGGCCTGCAGCATGCGGACCTGGTGCGACACGGCTGGATCCTGCCGCCGGCCGACAGCGTGCTGCGCGCGCGGCTGGACTCGATGTTCATGGAGCACGGCGTGCAGACGCCGACCAATGCCATCGAAACATCCTCGCTGCCGGTGACCTCCACGCTGCTGCGCGGCACCGACATGCTGACCGCCTTGCCGGTGGAGTCGGTGGCGCCGCTGATCCAGGCCAAGCTGCTGACCGTGCTGCCGATCGAGCTGGGCGTGCGGATGGAGTCGTTCGGCATCATCCGTCGGCGCGATTACATCCTCCCGCCGGGTGCCGAGCGCATTTTGCAGGCGCTGCGCACCACCGCCAGGCGGCTGTACCCGGCCCTGCGCGGGCCGGAATCCCTTGCTTAACAGACTCTTCCATTTCTATTCCGTGGGGTAATACCAGCCTGTGAATTTTTCATTGGCTGGCGCTAGACCGTGCGCCTATATCTGTGCGCCAGATCGCACGCTGAAGCGCACGTGAAGTCGGGCAGGTGATCGGCGGCCAAGCCGCCTTGCAGCAGTGAGAGGAACGGGCGCCAGCGCCTGTCCCGCACGATCACGTGGCGCGCCTTGCGCCGCGACAACCAGTCTTCAGTCGTCTTGCGTCCTGGGAGGGATTCAGATGTCCAAGTTTTCAAGCCATGCCCCGGCAGGAACGGGCGTGCGCGCGCGTTGTATGCCGTTGCGTCGTTCGGCCATGGCCATCAGCATCGGGCTGCTGCTCGCTGCGCCGGCGTATGCCCAACAGGCCGCGTCCCAGCAGAACGCACCCTCAGGCAACGCCAGCAGCGCGGTCGATCTGGACACGGTGGAGGTGCGCGGCGTGCGCGCCAGCCTGATCAAGTCGCAAACGATCAAGCGAGACGCCGCGCAGATCGTGGATTCGGTCAGTGCCGAAGACATCGGCGCGCTGCCTGACCGCAGCGTCACCGAAACCCTGCAGCGCGTCAGCGGTGTGACCATCGACCACTTCGCCGCACGCAGCGACCCCGATCACTTTTCGGCCGAAGGCAGCGGCGTGATGATCCGCGGCCTGACC
This sequence comes from Xanthomonas campestris pv. badrii, assembly GCF_012848175.1. NCBI lineage: Bacteria > Pseudomonadati > Pseudomonadota > Gammaproteobacteria > Lysobacterales > Lysobacteraceae > Xanthomonas > Xanthomonas campestris. The sequence continues at coordinate 1,657,171 of NZ_CP051651.1, forward strand.
CAGGTGCGCGGCGAGCTCAACGGCCGCGACATCTTCAGCGCCGCCAGCGGCCGTGGCCTGAGCTTCGAAGACGTGCCGGCCGAACTGATGGCCGGCGTGGACGTGTACAAGAATCCTTCGGCGGAAATCATCGAAGGCGGTCTGGGCGGTACGGTCAACCTGCGCACGCGCATGCCGTTCGACAACCCGGGCCGCATCGTCGGCGGCAATGTCGACGTCAACTACGGCGACATGAGCAAGAAGTACAAGCCGTCGGCGTCGTTCCTGTTCAGCGACCGCTGGCAGACCGGTATCGGCGAGATGGGCTTCATGATCGACATCGCCCATTCGGAACTGGCGACCCGCTCGGACGGCATCCAGGTCGAGCCGTATGTGCGCCGTACCGACGATGCAGTGCTGGCCGGCAGCGGCCGCAGCGAAGTGTTCGTGCCGGGTGGGGTCAACTGGCGCCAGCTGGATTTCGAACGCAAGCGCGACGGTATCGCGGCTGCGTTCCAGTGGCGGCCCAGCGACCAGACCGAGATCTATGCGCAATACCTGCGCTCGCGCTACGACATGAACTGGCAGGAGCGCGCGGCGTTCTTCAACGACAGCAACAACAGCATCAGCCCGGCGCCGGGGACAACCTTCCAGTACGACCAGGACGGCGTGTTCCAGCGCGGTTCGCCGGTGTCCAACTCCTGGCGCGGCCTGCTGACCGGCGACGGCGTGCGCTTCAATACCGACAACCGCTATTCGGACCAGCAGACCACCACCTCCGACCTGTCGGTGGGTTTCACCCATTACTTCAACGACAACCTGCAGATCAAGGGCGATGTGCAGCTGGTGCAGTCGGAAAACGACCAGCTGGACTTCACCGTGTTCAGCGCGACCTATCTGCCTGGCCTGACCTATGACGTCTCGGGCAAGTATCCGACCGTACAGATCGCCAACCAGGGCTTTACCCAGGATCCGTCCAACTACTTCTGGGCGGCAGCCATGGATCACCTGGGCAACAATCGTGGCCGCCAGCTGTCCACCCGTGTGGACCTGGAATACACCTTCCAGGACAGCAGCTGGCTGCGCTTTGCGCGCTTCGGCATGCGCGCCACCGACCGCAACCAGATCAACAAGAACTCCGGCTACAACTGGGGCGTGCTGTCGGACAACTGGGCGGCCATCCCCGGTAGCGCCAATGGCCTGGCCAACATGTCGCAGTACCTGCCGAACGAGTCCTCGCAGTTCACCTTCTCCAACTTCTTCCGCGGCGGCGTGAACGTGCCGACCACCTTGATCGTGCCCAATGGCGGGCTGGTCCGGAACTACGGACGCGCATCGGATCTGCTGCAGCAGCAGATCGTGGCGCTGCGCGGGTGGGGCTGGGCACCGGATACCTATCAGCCGCAGGACACCAACCGGCAGTTCGAGCGTACCCAGGCCGCCTATGCGGCCCTGTACTTCGGCAACGAGGAAGCGCTGGGGGTGCCGGTGGACGGCAACGTCGGCGTGCGGATCGTGCAGACCAAGACCCAGGCCGAAGGCTTCGGTCAATTCCAGGATCTGTCCGGCCTGAACGTGTCGCCCGAGCTGCAGGCGCGCTACACCGGCCAGTATTTCGACAACAACTCGCAGGGCAGCTACACCAACGTGCTGCCCAGCCTGAACCTGCGCGCGCGTTTCACCGACAGCCTGCAATGGCGCTTTGCCGCATCCAAGGCGATGGCACGCCCGGATTACACCCAGCTGCAGCCGTATGTGCTGCTGAACGTGGAAACCGACGACGCCGGCAACGCCACCAACTTCGTCGGGACTGCGGGCAACCCGACCCTCAAGCCGATGCGGGCCAATCAGTTCGACACCGCGCTGGAGTGGTACTTCGACACCAGCGACATGCTCTATACGACGCTGTTCTACAAGAAGGTCAAGGACTACTTCTCCACCCAGACCCGCGCCGAGACCTACGACAACCGCCAGTGGCTGGTGACCCGGCCGTACAACACCGACGAAGGCACCATCCGTGGCGCCGAAGTGGGCTACACGCAGTTCTTCGACAGCCTGCCGGGCTGGATGAGCGGCTTCGGCGTCAATGCCAACTTCACCTTCGTCGACAGCAAGGGCGGCGCCAATACCGCCATCGATCCTTACACCCGGACCACCGTGGAGGGTGTCGACCTGCCGCTGGAAGGCCTGTCGCGGCGCAGCTACAACCTGGCCGGCATCTACGAGAAGGGGCCGTGGTCGTTGCGCCTGGCCTACAACTGGCGCTCGCGCTACCTGTTGACCACCAGCGACGCGGCGACCCGCCTGCCGACCTGGGCCGACGACTATGGTCAGCTCGATGGCTCGTTCTTCTACCGCTTCAACGCGCATCTGCAGCTGGGCATGCAGGCCAACAACCTGACCAACACCGAGACCAAGGTGTTGATGGGGCCGACCTCGTATGCCGATGGCGAAGTGGATACCCGGTTGTACACGCGCAGTCGGTTCGTCAACGACCGGCGCTATTCGCTGGTGCTGCGCATGAACTGGTGAGTGCGCGCTGTCACGCCTCGACTGTGAAGCGAGTTGCGCAGTCGAGGCCGTTTTCTGCCGACTGGTAGGGATGGCCCGTAATGCCGGCCCGCCAGGTTTTACGCAATTGCTATAGTTTTAACGAATAGCTTTCCAGGAATATTTCATTGGTGTGGCATGACGACCGCACCCTATGCTCCCGCCGCAGCCGCAGGTCTGCCCGCCAGGGCGACCACCCATCCGCACTGCCGGCAACGGCCGGATGGCAGATGCGGGCCAGCAACAACGACGGGCAGGGCGTTCGCGCACCGGTCCGCTAAAACAAGAAGTGCATGCGTCCTGGGAGGGAGCACCATGTCAGTGCAACATCGCCACATTCCGGCAGGCCGGGCTGTGGGTCAGCGTTCGATCCGTGATTTCCGCCGCTCGGTGATGGCCATCAGTGTGGCCACGCTGCTGAGCGCGCAGGCCTATGCGCAGGATGCGACCACCACCGCTGCACCGGCGTCGGATGCAACCACCCAGCAGCTGGACACGGTGCAGGTCACCGGTACCCGCAGCAGCGTCACCAAGGCGCAGCTGGTCAAGCAGAACGCCGAGCAGATCGTCGATTCCATCGTCGCCGAAGACATCGGCAAGCTGCCCGACAACAACGTCGCCGAAGCGCTGCAGCGCATTTCCGGCATCCAGATCTCGCGCAACTACGGCGAAGGCAGCTCGATCGCCATTCGCGGCCTGACCCAGGTGCGCACCGAGCTCAATGGCCGCGATATCTTCACCGCCAACGACGGCCGTGGCCTGAGCTTCGAAGACGTGTCGGCCGAACTGCTCGGCGGCGTCAACGTGTACAAGAACCCGTCGGCCGACATGATCGAAGGTGGCCTGGGCGGCACCGTCGACCTGCGTACGCGCCTGCCGTTCGACTATGAAGGCCGCAAGATCGCCGGCAGCGTGCAGTACAACCATTACGACCTGGCCGACGACGGCAAGCCGGCGTTCTCGGGCCTGTTCAGCGACCGCTGGCAGACCGGCATCGGCGAGATCGGCATCCTGGTGAACTACTCGCAGCAGAAGAGCCCGTTCCGCCAGGACACCATCTCGATCGAGCCGTGGTACACCCAGACCGATCTGCCGGGCTACGAAGGCCAGGGCGTGTCGGTGCCGCACGGCGCCGGCATCAACACCACCGTCGGCGAGCGCGAGCGCAAGACCGGCGCCTTTGCGATGCAGTGGCGTCCGAACGATGATGTCGAGGTCTATACGCAGGTGCTGCGGTCGGACTACGACTTCAGCTGGCACGATTACTCGTTCTTCGCGCTGACTGGCGCCAACCCGATGCAGGGCTTGCCCGGCATCCAGGTCAACAGCCGCAACGAGTTCGTCAACGGCTCGTTCCAGAACGTGCCGACCGAATCCAACACCAGCCTGACCGAGCGCCACTCGGTGACCACCGATTACTCGCTGGGCGCCAAGTGGACGGTCAACGAAAAGCTGATCCTGAGCACCGACTTCCAGTACGTCGATGCCACCACCAAGGGCACGCGCTACATCATCGCCACCGGGCAGGACACCAGCCCGCAGTTCAACGTCGACTTCCGTGGCGATCTGCCGCGCCTGTCGGTGACCGACGCCAGCGGCGCGGAAGGCTATCTGGCCGACGTCAACAACTATGACGGCTGGCGCTGGCACCTGGACAACAAGGACGACAACACCGGCACCGAGTTCGCCTGGCGTTCGGACATGGATCTGGCGTTCGACAGCGATTTCGTGCGCAGCTTCAAGGCCGGCGTGCGTTATACCGACCGCGATGCCGAGACCAAGGGCAACGTGTGGCGCTTCATGTGCATCAACGATTGCTCGGGCACGCCGTTCTCGCAGTTCCCCAGCATCGGTCTGGTGGCCAACCCGATCACCGACTTCTTCCGCGGTGAGAGCAGCACCTTCGGTCGCACGCTGACCGCGTCGGACGCGGCGGTGGCGAACTACGAGCAGAGCCTGGCCACCTTCGGTGCCAGCCCGCTGGAATTTGCGCCCAACAACATCAACACCCAGAACGAGAAGACCTACGCCGCCTACGGCGTGCTGCGCTTCGGCGTGGACGGCGATATCCCGTTCGACGGCAACATCGGCGTGCGCGTGGTGCGCACCGAAGTCGGCTCACGCGGCGTACGCACCGGCACCGACGCTGAAGGCGGCGGCCTGATCCCGGTGGATGCGCAGCAGACCTACACCGACGTGTTGCCGAGCTTGAACCTGCGCTGGATGCTGAGCGATCAGTTGCAGTGGCGGTTTGCGGCCTCGCGTGGCATCTCGCGTCCCACCTTCGACAAGCTCAACCCGAACCTGAGCCTGAGCACCGGCACCTCGTCCAGCGGCGCCTCGACCTTCACCGGCACCGCAGGTAATCCGAGCCTGGAAGCGGTCAAGGCCGACCAGTTCGACACCGCGCTGGAGTGGTACTTCGGCCAGGGCTCGATGATGTACGGCACCGTGTTCTACAAGAAGGTGGAAGGCTTCATCGCCAATGCCGTCTTCAACGAGGTCTACGACGGCCAGGTGTGGCAGATCACCCGCCCGGTCAACGGCGATGCCGGCAAGATCCGTGGTGCCGAACTGGGCTACACGCAGTTCTTCGACTTCCTGCCGGGCTGGTTGAGCGGCTTCGGCCTGCAGACCAACTACACCTATGTCGACAGCGAGGCGCCCAGCCCCACCGCCACCGACACCAACGGCCAGTCGTTGACGGTGCCGCTGGAAGGACTGTCCAAGAACAGCTACAACGCGATCCTCAGCTACGAAAACAAGCGCTTCCAGGGCCGTGTGGCCTACAACTGGCGCAGCGACTGGCTGGTGACCACCGCGGGCAACGGCACCGGCAACCTGCCGGTCTACAACAAGGGCTTCGGCCAGCTGGATGCCTCGCTGCGTTTCAACATCAATGATGTGTGGTCGATTTCGCTGGATGGCGTGAATCTGCTCGATACCCGTCGCGAGAGCTACCTGGGTGTCGAGTCGCGCTACCGCGACTTCGTGATCAACGATCGTCGGTATGGCCTGACCTTGCGGGCCAGCCTGTAGAACGCGCCGTAGGAAGTGCGTCTCCGGTCCGGCGAGCTGTGCAGGCAGCTCGTCGGGCCGGTGTTTTTCCTATCGATGGCGCTGCCATCGATCGCGAGGGGAGCCGGAGGAATGATCGCCATGATCGATCCGCCTACTAAGCGCCGCTTTTGCGCAGCACACGCGTGGCTGAAGGCTGTTTGCCTGACGCTGGTGTTGCCCTTCATGACGCCCCACGTGTCTGCGGCCGAGCCCGGCACGCCAGGGCCGTATCAGTGGCGCAGTGTCGCCATCGGCGGTGGCGGCTTCGTCACCGGCGTGCTGTTCCATCCCGCCGAGCGCGATCTTGCCTACGCACGCACCGATGTCGGTGGCGCGTATCGCTGGGATGCGCGGGCGCAGCAGTGGATTGCCCTGACCGACTGGCTGGGTGCGGACGACTGGAACCTGATGGGGATCGATGCATTCGCCATCGACCCCGCCAATCCCGAGGCCATCTATCTGGCAGCGGGCACCTACATGCACGAGCGCGCCGGCAATGCGGCGGTGCTGCGCTCGTTCGACCGCGGCCGCAGCTTCGAGCGCGCCGACCTGCCGTTCAAGCTGGGCGGCAATCAGCTCGGCCGCGCCAACGGCGAGCGGCTGGCGGTGGACCCGCACGATGGCCGTGTGCTGTTGCTGGGTTCACGTGATGCAGGCCTGTGGCGCAGCGACGATCGCGGCGCGCACTGGGCGCGGGTGGAAGGATTTCCTGCCGATGCATTGGCCGGTGCCACCGCGCGCAACCATGTCGGACGCGACCAGGCGGTGGGGATCGCCTTCGTCGTGTTCGACGCCGCCAGCGGCCGCGCCGGCAGTCCGACACCACGCATCTATGTGGGCGTTTCCACCGCGCAAACCAGTCTGTATGTCTCCGACGATGCCGGCCGCAGCTGGGTGGCAGTGGCCGGGCAACCTAGGGGGTTGCGTCCGAGTCACATGGTTGGTGGCAGCGACGGGCAGTGGTACCTGAGTTATGGCGATCAGCCTGGCCCGGATTTGATGGCCGGTGGTGCGCTGTGGAAGTACAGCCCGGCACAGCGGCGCTGGCGTGAGATCAGCCCGATTCCGCAGCCGGCCAACGGCGATGGTTTCGGCTGGGGCGCGGTGGCGGTGGACCCGCGGCAGCCGCAGGTCATCCTGGCCAGCACCTTCCGCCGCCGCACGCCGCGCGACGAGCTGTTTCGCAGCGTCGATGGCGGCAAGCACTGGACGCCGCTGTTGGCCGATGCGGTGTTCGACCATGGCGCCGCACCGTGGACCGCGCAGGCAACGCCGCACTGGATGGGCGCGCTGGCGATCGATCCGTTCGACAGCAACCACGCGCTGTTCGTCACCGGCTACGGCATCTGGGCCTCGCGTAATCTGCGCGATTTCGCCGGCAAGCGGCAGCCATTGCAGTGGTGGTTCCAGGACCGCGGGCTGGAAGAAACCGTGCCGCTGGATCTGCTCAGCCCGATGGCCGGTGCGCATCTGCTCAGCGCGCTCGGCGATATCGATGGCTTTCGCCACGACGACCTGGACAGCGCGCAGCTGCAATACGTCGGCCCGCGCCTGACCAATGGCGAGAGCATCGACGCCGCGGGACAGGTTCCGATGACGGTGGTGCGCAGCGGCACCGTGCGCAATCGCCGCAACAACGAAATCCGCGCGCTGTATTCGCGCGATGGCGGTGCGCACTGGGAGGCGTTTGCCAGTGAACCGCCGGCCGGGCAGGGCGCCGGTACGATCGCCATCGGCGCCGATGCGGCGCAGGTGGTGTGGTCGCCGGCGCAGGGCGGCAACTGGCGCACCGCGGATTTCGGTACGCACTGGCAGCGCGTGCAGGGCCTGCCCGCCACCGCCGTGGTAGTGGCCGACCGTGTCGATGCGCAGCGTTGGTACGCCGCCGATCCGCTCAGCGGGCGCCTGTACGAAAGTACCGATGGGGCGGCCAGTTTCCGCGATACCGGGCAGTCGCTGGGCACACCGGCGCGCGATGAGCGCGTACGTCCACAGCTGCGGCCCGATCCCTGGCGTGCCGGCGTGGTGTATCTGGCCAGTCCCGCACGTGGCGTGATGCGCTGGCAGGACGGCCGCCTGCAGACCCTGTCGACACTGGACCAAGCACGCTCGCTCGGCATCGGCAAGCCGCTGCGCGACGGCGCGCCACCGGCGCTGTATCTGGCCGGGCGCGTGGCCGGCGTGGACGGGGTGTTCCGCTCCGACGACGAAGGTACGCACTGGCTGCGCATCAACGACGACGCGCATCGCTTCGGCAAGCCATACAGCGTCACCGGCGACCCACGACTTCCAGGCCGGGTGTATTTCGCTACCGGTGGACGTGGCATCTTCTACGGCGACCCGCGATGAGCGTGCCGTCCCTTGGCGTGTCATCGCGCTGTCCTACCGTGTCCATCTTCGTCCCCCGTTGCCTCGTTGCGCGCCGACTGGCCGCGCCGCCCCTGGAGATCACTGCATGACTGTCACCTTCGTTCGCCGCGCCTGCCTGCTGGGCCTGGCGCTGGTCAGCCCGCTCGCAGCGGCGCAGCCGACCCTGCCACTGTTGTTCAGCGATGGCGCGGTGCTGCAGCGCGACCAGCCGATGCCGGTATGGGGCTGGGCGACGCCGAATGCATCCATCAGCGTGAGCCTGGACGGCAAGCGCACCACCACCAAGGCCGACGCGCAGGGCGCATGGAAGGTCAGCCTGCCGGCGCACACTGCGGGCGGCCCCTATGTGCTGAGCGTGCAGGGCGACGGGGGCCAGCTGCAGGTGCGCGATGTGCTGGTTGGCGATGTCTGGTTGGCCAGCGGGCAATCGAACATGGAATGGCCGTTGGCGCAGGCCAGCGACGGCCCGCAGTTGGTAGCGGCGGCCAACGACCCGCAGCTGCGTCACTTCAAGGTCCCCAAGTCGTGGTCGGTGCAGCCGGAAGCACGCCTGACCGGTGGCGACTGGAAAGCCGCCACGCCGGCCAACGCCGGCGAGTTCACCGCGGTGGGCTACTTCTTCGCCAAGGAGCTGCGCGCCAGCACCGGCGTGCCGATCGGCATCATCAACAGCAGCTGGGGCGGCAGTGCGATCGAGGCATGGATGGACGCCGCCTCGCTGGGCTTGAACGCCACCCAGAACCAGGGCGCCATCGAGGCGATCAAGCAGCGCGATGCCGCGGCGCAGGCCGCCACCGGCAAGCGCATCGCGCGCTGGCCCAAGGTCGATGGCGACACGCCGCAATGGCGTGAGGCGGACTTCGACGACAGCGACTGGGACAGCATCCCGACCAGCCAGCAATGGGAGGCCAGCGGCTTCGATGGCATGGACGGCATCGCCTGGTACCGCACCACCTTCACCTTGACGGCTGCGCAAGCCAAGGCCGGCATCGCGCTGGGCGTGGGTCAGATCGACGACTCGGACATCACCTACGTCAACGGCCAGCAGGTGGGCAGCACCGACAAGCAGTGGAAGCTGCCGCGCGTCTACCAAGTGCCGGCAGCGCTGCTGAAGGCCGGCGTCAATCACATCGCGGTGCGGGTGGAAGATCTCAGCGGTGGGGGCGGCATGCATGGCCCGGACGAGCAGCGCTTCGTGCAGACCAACGATGGCACCAAGCGTGCATTGAGCGGCTGGAAGTTCCGCCCCGCGGCGGTGCGCGTCTCGTTGACCGACAACAAGAACCAGCTGCCCACGCTGCTGTACAACCAGATGATTCACCCGCTGCAGCCGTTCCCGGTCAAGGGCGTGCTCTGGTACCAGGGCGAAACCAATGCCAGTCAGAGCGGGGCGGTGAAATACCGCGAGCAGTTTGCCGCCATGATCCAGCAGTGGCGCGCCGAACGTGGCCAGAAAGCCCTGCCGTTTTTGTGGGTGCAGCTGGCCAACTTCAAGGCCGACGGCGACAAGGGCGAGCTGAGCCCGTGGGCGTTGCTGCGCGAGTCGCAATCCAAGACGCTGGCACTGCCGGCAACCGGGCAGGCGGTGATCATCGATATCGGCAAACCCACCGACATCCATCCCACCAACAAGCGCGATGTCGGGCATCGCCTGGCGCTTGCCGCACGCCACGTGGCCTATGGCGAAACACTGGTGTACAGCGCGCCGGTATTCAAGCAGGCACGCTTCGACGGCGACAAGGCTGTGCTGACGTTCGATCTGCAGGGCAGTGCGCTGCAGGTGCGCGGCGGTGGGGCGGTGCAGGGCATGCGTATTGCCGGTGCCGATCGACGCTTCCATCCGGCCACCGCCCAGATCGACGGCGACCGCATCACCGTGCACAGCGACGCGGTGAGCGCGCCGGTTGCGGTGCGCTATGGCTGGAGCGAGAACCCCGACGACGCCAACCTGATCAATCGCGAGCAGTTGCCCGTTTCCCCCTTCCGTACCGATACCTGGTGACACGGAGTCTTATGACCATGCATTCCCCCGTTACGCACGCAGCTTCCCGTTCCAATGTCCGTCACTGCCTGCGCCCGCTGCTGCTGTCCGCGCTGACGCTGGCCCTGGCGGCCTGCCACTCCGGCGAGCAGGACAGCGCTGCCAAGCCCGACGCCGCCAAACCTGCGGCGAACGCGCCCGCCACCGCGCCGGCCTCTGCGCAGGCACCGGCGACGCAGACGCCGATGCCGCAGTTCGTCAGCAAGAACGGCAAGCATGCGTTGCTGGTCGACGGTGCGCCGTTTTTGATCCTGGGCGCGCAGGTCAACAACTCCAGCAACTATCCCGGCGTGATGGACAAGGTGTGGCCGGCGATGCAGGTGCTGGGCCCCAACACCATGCAGGTGCCGATCGCCTGGGAGCAGGTGGAACCGGAAGAAGGCAAGTTCGACTTCTCCTTCGTCGATACGCTGCTCGCCCAGGCGCGCGAGCACAAGGTGCGGCTGGTGCTGCTGTGGTTTGCGACCTGGAAGAACAATGGCCCGCAATACGCGCCGCATTGGGTCAAGACCGACAACCAGCGTTTCCCGCGCGTGGTGACCCGCGAAGGCAAGTCGATCGGCTCGCTGTCGCCGCATGCACCGTCCACGCTGGAGGCCGACCGCAAGGCGTTCGTCGCCTTCATGCAGCACCTGAAGAAAGTGGACCCGCAACACACCGTGATCATGATCCAGCCGGAGAACGAGCCGGGCACCTACGGCAGCGTGCGCGACTTTTCGCCAATGGCGCAGAAGCTGTTCGATGGCCCGGTGCCGGAGGAGCTGGTCAAGCGCTTGAACAAGCAGCCCGGCACCTGGGCGCAGGTATTCGGCGCCGATGCCGATGAAGTGTTCCATGCGTGGTCGATCGGCCGCTACATCGACCAGGTCGTGGAAGCCGGCAAGGCCGAATATCCGCTGCCGATGTATGTCAACGCCGCGCTGCGCGGCCCCTTCAATCCGGGCCAGCCCGGCCAGTACGCCAGCGGCGGCCCCACCGACAACGTGCTCGATGTGTGGAAGGCGGCCGGCCCGCATATCGATCTGTTGGCGCCGGACATCTACATGCCCGAGTACCGCATGTACACCACGGTGCTGGAGCGCTACGCGCGCCCGGACAATGCCTTGTTCGTGGCCGAAACCGGCAACCGCCCGGAGTACGCACGCTACCTGTTCCCGGCACTGGGGCACGATGGCATCGGTTGGTCGGCGTTCGGCATGGATTACACGCGCTATTCCAACTACCCGTTGGGTGCCAAGCACGTCAACGAAGAAACCCTGGCGCCGTTCGCGCTGGGCTTTGACCTGGTCAAGCGCGGCATGCGCCCGTTTGCCAAGGCCGCTTCCGAAGGCAAGTTGCACGGCACCGCCGAAGAACCCGGCCAGGCCGTGCAGGAGCTCAAGCTCAACGACCGCTGGAGCGCCACCATCACCTACGGCGTGCCGCAGTTCTGGTTCAAGGGCGACCCGCCGGGCAACCCGGAACCGATCGGCGCTGCGCTGATCGCCGAGCTGGGCCCGGACGAGTTCCTGGTCACCGGCTACCACGCGCGCGTGACCCTGCACCCGGCCAGCGAAGCCACCGCCAACATGATTTACGACCGCGTCGAAGAAGGTGTCTACGAGGGCACCGACTGGAAGTTCGTGCGCAACTGGAACGGCGACCAGACCGACTACGGGGTCAATTTCTCCAGCGCGCCGCAGCTGCTCAAGATCACGCTAGCCACTTACAAATAAGCAGGAATGACAACGGCGATGCGCAGCATCCGTTGGATGCGGCCAGTACCCGCTGCAACATGGACCACGCGTCCGCTCCGGATGTTGCGCGCCGCCCGCACCACACTGACGACCGCTCGCGCCGTCGTCGGCACCTTCTGAATACCACCCATGCGCTGCCGCCCCCGCGGCAACGTTTCGCAATTCCAAGGGAGTGATCATGCAAACCACCATCCGTTCCGCCGGCCCCGCGCCTGCCAACCGACGTACACCGCTTGCCCATTGCCTGGCGTTGTCGCTGGCCCTGCTGGCCAATGCCGCGCACGCGCAGGAGGTGCGCAAGGCCGCCGATGGCGTCACCGTGGTGCCGAGCGCCAAGGGCGCCGCGCCGGTGCGACTGCAGGTGGTCGATGCCGGCATCATCCGCGTCAGCGCGGATCCGGACGGCGACTTCGCGCGCAGCCCCAGCCTGATGCGCGTGCCGGTGCAGGGCGACACCGCCTTCCAGGTGGCCGAGCAGGGCGACAACGTGCAGCTGAAGACCGGCAAGGTCACCGCCACCGTGTCCACCGTCGATGGCCATGTCAGCTTTGCCGATGCCAATGGCAAGCCGGTGCTGGCCGAAGTGGCCGGCGGGCGCAGCTTTGCGCCGTTGAAGGTCGAGGGCAAGCAGTACCTGAGCGTGCGCCAGCGCTTCCAGTCGCCCGATGACGAGGCGCTGTACGGCTTCGGCCAGCACCAGCAGGGCTGGATGAACCAGAAGGGCCGCAATGTCGAGCTGCAGCAGAACAACATCGACATGGCGGTGCCGTACCTGGTGTCCAGCCGCAACTACGGCCTGCTATGGGACAACAACTCGATCACCCGCCTGGGCGACCCGCGCGGCCTGCAGCCGCTGCCGAAGTCGCTGAAGCTGTACGACGCCAAGGGCAAGGCCGGCGCGCTGACCGCACGCTATGCGATCAACGGCAAGCAGGTGCTCGAGCGCCGCGAGAGCGAGGTGAACTATCAATACATCAGCGACCTGAGCAAGTTCCCCAAGAAGGCGATCACCAAGGACAAGGACAGCCGCATGCAGGTCAGCTGGGAGGGCGAGATCGAAGCGCTCACCGGTGGCGAGCACACCTTCTCGCTGTACTCGAGCGAGTACGCCAAGCTGTACGTGGACGGCAAGCTGGTGATCGACCGCTGGCGCCAGAACTGGAACCCGTGGAATCACGAGTTCAAGCTGGAGCTGGAACCGGGTACGCGCCACACCGTCAAGATCGAGTGGGACCTGATCGACCCCAGCTACATCGCGCTGCTGCACCGCGACCCGCTGCCTGCCGCCGAAGCGAAAGATCTGTCGCTATGGTCCGAAGCCGGCCAGATGATCGACTACTACTTCGTCTCCGCCGATTCCTACGACCAGGCCGTGGCCGGCTACCGCGAGCTCACCGGCAAGTCGGTGATGCTGCCCAAGTGGGCCTATGGCTTCTGGCAGAGCCGCGAGCGTTACAAGAGCCAGGACGAGCTGGTGGGTGCGGTGGCCGAATACCGCAAGCGCAAGCTGTCGCTGGACAACATCGTGCTCGACTGGTCGTACTGGCCGGAAGACGCCTGGGGCTCGCATGATTTCGACAAGCAGCACTTCCCGGATCCGGACGGCATGGTCAAGGCCGTGCACGACATGCACGCCCAGATCATGATTTCGATCTGGCCCAAGTTCTACCCCACCACCGCCAACTACAAGGAACTGGACGCGGCCGGTTTCATGTTCAAGCGCAACGTGGAAGTGGGCGAACTGGACTGGATCGGCAAGGGCTACAAGAACTCGTTCTACGACCCGTATTCGGAAAAGGCCCAGGCCATCTACTGGCGCCAGGTCAACGAAAAGCTCAACAGCAAGGGCTTCGATGCCTGGTGGATGGACGCCGACGAACCGGACGTGCATTCCAACCTGGACATCGGCGAGCGCAAGGCACGCACCACGCCCAATGCGCTGGGCTCGTCCACCGAATACTTCAACTCCTATCCGCTGCCGCACACCCATGGCGTGTACGTGGGCGACCGCGCGGCCGACGACAAGCGCGTGTTCATCCTTTCGCGCAAGGGCTATGCCGGCACCCAGCGCAATGCGGTGGCGGTGTGGAGCGGCGACATCGTCTCGCGTTGGGACGACATGCGCGACCAGATCTCCGCTGGCGTCAACATGGCACTGTCGGGCCTGCCCAACTGGACCTTCGACATCGGCGGCTTTGCGGTGGAGAAGCGTTACGAAAGCCAGGATCCGGCGCACCTGCCGGAGTGGCGCGAGCTCAATACGCGCTGGTTCCAGTTCGGTGCGTTCGTGCCGATCTTCCGCTCGCACGGCCAGTTCCCGTACCGCGAAATCTGGAACATCGCTCCGGAAGGCACGCCGTTCTACGAGAGCATGGCCTACTACAACCGCCTGCGTTACGCCTTGCTGCCGTACATCTACAGCCTGGCCGGCGATACCTATCAGCGCGATGGCGTGATCATGCGCGGCATGATGATGGACTTCCCGGATGACGCGAAGGCACGCGACATCAACGACCAGTACCTGTTCGGGCCGGCGTTCCTGGTCGCACCGGTCACCCGTTTCGGCGCCACCTCGCGCCAGGTATACCTGCCGGCCGGCAGCAGCTGGCTGGATTTCGCCACCGGCAAGCGCTACGAAGGCGGCCAGACCATCGAGGCGGCCGCGCCGATCGAACGCATGCCGCTGTTCGTGCGTGCCGGCTCCATCGTGCCGACCGGCCCGGTGCAGGAATACGTGGACCAGACGCCGGATGCACCGCTCACCGTGGTGGTCTACACCGGCGCCGATGGCCAGTTCTCGCTGTATGAGGATGACGGCAAGGGCTACGGCTACGAGAAGGGCGAGTTCAGCCGCATCCCGCTGGTGTGGAACCAGGCCAAGGGCGAGTTGAGCATCGGCAAGCGCGAAGGCAGCTGGACCGGCATGCAGGCCAAGCGCACCATCAATGTGCGTTTCGTCGATGGTCCACGCGCCGACGCCGGTGCGCTGGAGCCCAAGTCCGACACCAGCATCCAGTACGACGGCAAGGCGGTCAGCGTGTTGCAGCGCAAGATTGCGTCCGGCAAAGCGCGTCGTCGATGATCGCAGGCTGTCTTCAGTCGATGAGCGAGCAGATGCCGGAACGCCGCAAGGCAGTCGCGGGCGGTTCCGGTGAGGCAGCACGGCGGTGGCCGTGCTGACCCGGCGCGAACTGTGCAAGGCCACCGGGGCCGCGCTTGCGGTCCTGGGCGCCGCACCGGTAGCCGCGCAGGCTGCGCGTCCCGGCAGTGGCGCGGGCTTGCCGGCCGTAGCGCCGGCAGACGCGCTGCAGCTGTGGTATCGCGAACCGGCCAACGAATGGGTGGAGGCCTTGCCGGTCGGCAATGGCCGACTCGGCGCGATGGTGTGGGGCGGCATTGCCCACGAGCGCCTGCAACTCAACGAAGACACGCTCTACGCGGGCGGCCCCTACGATTCCACCAGCCCGGAGGGATTGGCCGCGTTGCCGCAGGTGCGCGCGCTGATCTTTGCCGGCCGCTATGCCGAGGCCGAGCAACTGGCCGACGCCAAGCTGTTGTCGCGCCCGCTCAAGCAGATGCCGTATCAACCGTTGGGCGATCTGTTGCTGGATTTCGATCGCGCCGACGGCATCAGCGAGTACCGTCGCCAGCTCGATCTGGACACCGCGGTGGCCACCACCACGTTCCGCTCCGGTGGTGCCGTGCACCGTCGCGAGGTATTCGTGTCGGCACCGTCGCAGTGCGTTGTGGTGCGCCTGTCCTGCGATCGGCCAGGCGGTATTTCGTTGCGGGTCGGCATCGACAGCCCGCAGAGCGGCGAGGTCACGGTGGAGCAGGGCGGCCTGCTGTTCAGTGGTCGCAACAGCGGCTTTGCCGGTATCGACGGCAAGTTGCGTTTTGCCTTGCGCGTCGTGCCCAAGGTCAGCGGTGGCACCGTCAGCCATGTGCGTGACCGGCTACGTATCGAGGCTGCCGATGAAGTGGTGTTGCTGCTGACGGCCGCAACCAGTTTCCAACGTTTCGACGCGGTGGATGGCGATCCGCTGGCGTTGACGGCGGCAAGCCTGCAGAAGGCCGCCAAGTCCGATTACCCCGCATTGCTGGGTGCCCACCTTGCCGATCACCGGCGCCTGTTCCGGCGCGTGGCGATCGACCTGGGCACCAGCGAGGCGGCACGCCTGCCCACCGACGAACGCATGCAACGGTTCGCAGCCGGCAACGATCCGGCCATGGCGGCGCTGTACCACCAGTACGGTCGCTATCTGCTGATCTGCAGTTCGCGGCCCGGCACCCAGCCGGCCAACCTGCAGGGCATCTGGAACGACCTGATGCAGCCGCCGTGGGAAAGCAAGTACACCATCAACGTCAACACCGAGATGAACTACTGGCCCAGCGAGGCCAACGCACTGCACGAATGCGTGGAACCGCTGGAATCCATGCTGCTCGACCTGGCCCAGACCGGGGCGCATACCGCTAAGGCGCTCTACGACGCGCCGGGTTGGGTGGTGCACAACAACACCGATCTGTGGCGCCAGGCCGGGCCGATCGACGGTGCGCAATGGAGCCTGTGGCCGATGGGCGGCGTCTGGCTGTTGCAGCAGCTGTGGGACCGCTGGGACTATGGCCGCGACCGCGCGTATCTGAGCAAGATCTACCCGTTGTTCAAGGGCGCGGCGGAGTTCTTCGTTGCCACCCTGGTGCGCGACCCGCAAACCGGCGCGATGGTCACCAACCCATCGATCTCGCCGGAAAACCAGCACCCGTTCGGCGCGGCCGTGTGCGCAGGTCCCACCATGGACGCGCAGCTGCTGCGCGACCTGTTTGCGCAATGCATCGCCATGGGCAAGCTGCTGGGCGTGGATGCGGCGCTGGCACAGCAGTTGGCGAGCCTGCGCGAGCAATTGCCGCCCAACCGCATCGGCAAGGCCGGGCAGTTGCAGGAGTGGCAACAGGATTGGGATATGGACGCGCCGGAGATCCATCACCGCCATGTCTCGCATCTGTATGCGCTGCATCCTTCCAGCCAGATCAATCTGCGCGATACGCCCGAGCTTGCCGCTGCAGCCAAACGCACGCTGGAGACGCGTGGCGACAACACCACCGGCTGGGGCATCGGCTGGCGGTTGAATCTGTGGGCGCGGTTGGCCGACGGCGAGCATGCGTATCGCATCCTGCAATTGCTGATTTCGCCCGAGCGCACCTACCCGAACCTGTTCGACGCACACCCGCCGTTTCAGATCGACGGCAACTTCGGCGGTACCGCCGGCATCACCGAAATGCTGTTGCAAAGCTGGGGCGGCAGTGTGTTTCTGCTGCCCGCATTGCCCAGCGCCTGGCCGCGCGGCAGCGTGCGTGGCCTGCGCGTGCGTGGCGGTGCCAGCATCGACCTGGAATGGGATGGCGGTCGCTTGCTGCAGGCACGCCTGCACAGCGATCGTGGCGGGCGCTATCAACTGTCCTACGCAGGGCAGACCCTGGACCTGGAACTGGGCGCGGGCCGCACCCAGCAGGTGGGACTCAACAACAACCGATTGGTGAAGCAATGAGCTTGTACGTAGGACTGGACGTGGGCACGCAGAGCGTCAAGCTGGTGGCCTACGCTCCGCAGGAGCGCGCCGTGGTCGCCACCATCGCCGCGCCGATGGAACTGATCAGCCGCGACGACGGCACCCGCGAGCAGCAGGCGCAGTGGTGGGTCGACGGCATCGTGCATTGCTTTGCGCAGCTCGATGCCGACCAGCGTGCGCAGGTGCGCGGCATCTCGGTGTCCGGCCAGCAGCACGGCTTCGTGCCGGTGGCTGCCGACGGCAGCGTCACCGCGCCGGTGAAGCTGTGGTGCGACACCAGCACCGCGCTGGAATGCGACGAGATCATGGACGCCGTGGGCGGCGCGGCGGGTAGCGTCGCGGCCGCAGGCAACCCGATCCTGGCCGGTTACACCGCATCCAAACTGCCGTGGACGCGCAAGCATCGTCCCGACGCCTATGCGGCCATGACCACGGTGATGCTGCCGCACGACTACATCAATTTCTGGCTCACCGGCGAGCGCTTTGCCGAAGTCGGCGATGCCTCCGGCACCGGCTGGCTGGATGTACGCACACGGCAGTGGTCCGAACGCATGCTCGGCGCGGTGGATGCGCAGCGCGATCTGCGCACCGCACTGCCGCCGCTGGTGGACACCGGCGCGGTCTACCCATTGTCCGATGCCGCGGCCGAGGCGCTGAACCTGCCGGCCGGCGTGCGCGTGACCACCGGCGGTGGCGACAACATGATGGCCGCCATCGGCACCGGCAACGTGGTGCCAGGCCGCCTGACCATGAGCCTGGGCACCAGCGGCACCTTGTTCGCTTACGCCGATCACCCGGTGGTGGACGACGATGCGCGCTGGGCTGCGTTCTGCTCGTCCAGCGGCGGCTGGCTGCCGCTGATCTGCACCATGAACTGCACCGTCGCCACCGAGGCGGTGATGCGCATGTTCTCGATCACCCGCGAGCAGACCGAGTCGATGATCGCCGACACCGCGCCGGGCGCCGACGGGCTGGTGTTGCTGCCGTTCTTCAATGGCGAACGCACGCCCAATCTGCCCGATGCACGCGGCTGCCTGTTCGGCATGGACCTGCACAACACCACCGCCGCGCATTTCTATCGCGCCGCGATGGAAGGGGCCACCTATAGCCTGCGCAATGGCTTCGATGCCTTCGTCGCCGCCGGCCTGCAGTTCGACACCATCCTGCTCACCGGCGGTGGCAGCAAGAGCGCGCAGTGGCGGCAAATGGTCGCCGACGTGTTCAACCTGCCGGTCGTGGTGCCGACCCAGCCCGAGGGCGCCGCCTTCGGTGCCGCCTTGCAGGCGCTATGGGCCTGCGAGCGCGACGATGGTGGCACCGATGCGTTGTCGGATGTGGTGCTGGAGCACCTGCAGGTGGACGACGCACTTGCCGCCCAGCCCGACCCGCAGCGCGTGGCCCAGTACCAGCAGCATTACCAGACCTTTCTCAAGCACCTGCACGTCGTCAGCCCGCTCTACGCTGACTGATTCACTACTCCCCCAGAACCAAGGACATCAC
The DNA here is from genome assembly GCF_012848175.1 of Xanthomonas campestris pv. badrii. Classification (NCBI taxonomy): domain Bacteria; kingdom Pseudomonadati; phylum Pseudomonadota; class Gammaproteobacteria; order Lysobacterales; family Lysobacteraceae; genus Xanthomonas; species Xanthomonas campestris. The sequence continues at coordinate 1,675,974 of NZ_CP051651.1, forward strand.
ACCCCATGAGCAACACCGTTTACATCGGCGCGAAGGAATATTTCCCCGGCATCGGCAAGATCGGCTTCGAAGGCCGCGACTCCGACAACCCGCTCGCGTTCAAGGTCTACGACGCCAACAAGACCATCGGCGACAAGACCATGGCCGAGCACCTGCGCTTTGCCGTGGCCTACTGGCACAGCTTCTGCGGCAACGGCGCCGATCCGTTCGGCCCGGGCACGCGCGCCTATCCCTGGGATGTGGGCAACACCGCACTGGCGCGCGCCGAAGCCAAGTCCGATGCCGCGTTCGAGTTCTTCACCAAGCTCGGCGTGCCGTATTACTGCTTCCACGATATCGATCTGGCACCGGATGCCGATGACATCGGCGAGTACGAACACAATCTCAAGCACATGGTGGGCATCGCCAAGCAGCGCCAGGCCGATACCGGCATCAAGCTGCTGTGGGGCACCGCCAACCTGTTCTCGCACCCGCGCTACATGAATGGTGCATCGACCAACCCGGACTTCAACGTGGTCGCGCGTGCCGCGGTGCAGGTCAAGGCCGCGATCGATGCGACCGTTGAACTCGGTGGCGAGAATTACGTGTTCTGGGGCGGCCGCGAAGGCTATGCCTGCCTGCACAACACCCAGATGAAGCGCGAGCAGGACAACATGGCGCGCTTTTTGACCCTGGCACGTGATTACGGTCGCAGCATCGGCTTCAAGGGCAACTTCCTGATCGAGCCCAAGCCCATGGAGCCGATGAAGCACCAGTACGACTTCGACAGCGCCACGGTGATCGGCTTCCTGCGTCAGCACGGCCTGGATCAGGATTTCAAGCTCAATATCGAAGCCAACCATGCCACGCTCTCGGGCCACAGCTTCGAGCACGACCTGCAGGTGGCCAGCGATGCCGGCCTGCTGGGCAGCATCGACGCCAACCGCGGCAACCCGCAGAACGGCTGGGATACCGATCAGTTCCCGACCGACCTGTACGACACCGTCGGCGCGATGCTGGTGGTGCTGCGCCAGGGCGGGCTGGCCCCGGGCGGCCTGAATTTCGACGCCAAGGTGCGCCGCGAATCGTCCGACCCGCAGGACCTGTTCCTGGCCCACATCGGCGGCATGGACGCGTTCGCACGCGGGCTGGAAGTGGCCAACGCGCTGCTGACGGCTTCGCCGCTGGAGCAATGGCGCGCCGAGCGCTACGCCAGCTTCGACAGCGGTGCCGGTGCGGCATTTGCCAACGGCACCAGCACGCTGGCCGACCTGGCCAGCTATGCCGCCGGCAATGCACCCACGCAGATCAGTGGCCGCCAGGAAGCCTACGAGAACCTGATCAACCAGTATCTGACGCGTTGATGTCCCGTGGCCGGCGGCGCACTGTGTCGCCGGCCGATGGCGCCCACCCCCGTGGCCGCTCCCTTGCATGTTCCCAGGTGAACCCATGTCCAGTGTTTCCATTGACGGCGCCCCCGATGCCGGCGAGAACACCCGTTTCATCATCCTGATCAGCTGCGTGGCCACCATCGGCGGCTTCCTGTTCGGCTTCGACAGCGGCGTGATCAATGGCACCGTCGATGGCCTGAAACAGACCTTCCAGTCCACCGCCGCCGAGACCGGTTTCGAGGTCGCCTCGATGCTGCTGGGCTGCGCCATCGGCGCCTTCTTTGCCGGCCGTCTGGCCGACCGCTGGGGTCGCCGTGCGGTGCTGATCATTTCCGCCGCGCTGTTCCTGCTCTCGGCCATCGGTGCCGGCGCCTCGCATAGCTCCGGCTTCTTCATCTTCGCCCGCGTGATGGGCGGCTTCGCCGTCGGTGCGGCCAGCGTCATCTCGCCGGCCTACATCGCCGAGGTCGCCTCCGCGCGTTACCGCGGCCGGCTGGCCACGATGCAGCAGATCGCCATCATCAGCGGGCTGTTCTGCGCGTTCCTGAGCAACTACCTGCTGGCCAACGCCGCCGGCGCCTCCACCGAGCCGCTGTGGGCCGGGCAGGCCGCGTGGCGCTGGATGTTCTGGATGCAGGCGGTCCCCTCGATCCTGTTCCTGGTGCTGCTGCTGGTCATCCCCGAGAGCCCGCGCTATCTAGTGGTCAAGGGCCGCCGCGAGCAGGCGCTGGTGGTGCTCAAGCGCCTGTACGGCAACGCGGCCGCGCAGACCAAGCTGGCGGAGATCGCCGCCTCGATGTCGGCCGACCAGCACAAGCCCAAGTTCTCCGACCTGATCAACAAGGCCACCGGCAAGATCCGCCCCATCGTCTGGATCGGTATCGGTCTGGCGGTGTTCCAGCAACTGGTCGGCATCAACGTGGTCTTCTACTACGGCGCGGTGCTGTGGCAGGCAGTGGGTTTCTCCGAGCAGGACGCCTTGCTGATCAACGTGCTCTCCGGCGGCCTGAGCATCGGCGCCTGCCTGGTCACGGTGATGCTGGTAGACAAGATCGGCCGCAAACCGCTGCTGTGGATCGGCTCGGCCGGCATGGCCGTCTCGCTCGCCTTGGTCACCTATGCATTCGCCACGGCCTCGTTGGACCCCAATGGCAAGCTCGCCATGTCCGATGCCATGGGCATGCTGGCGCTGGTGGCCGCCAACGTCTACGTGGTGTTCTTCAATGCCTCCTGGGGCCCGGTGATGTGGGTCATGCTGGGCGAGATGTTCCCCAACCAGATCCGCGGCTCGGGCCTGGCCATTGCCGGCGCCGCGCAGTGGACCTCCAACTTCGCCATCACCGTCAGCTTCCCGATCCTGCTCGGCAGCATCGGGCTAGCCGGCGCCTACGGCATCTACACCGTCGCCGCGTTCATCTCGGTGTTCTTCGTGCTCAAGTACGTCTACGAGACCAAGGGCAAGGAATTGGAGCAGATGGAGGGCTGATTTCGACGGTTATGCTGATATCGGCATGGAAGGTGAAGAAGGCCGCGCAATGCGCGGCCTTCTTCGTTGGGGTGATTCAAACGCTATGCACGCTTGCATAAGCCGCGCCAGCAAGCCAAGCCGCGCGGCAAGGTCAGGTTCGCATCATGAGCACTGCGCTTGCGTCTCTCCCGATGCGTCGTTGGATGCATCGGCTATCGCTTGCTACCGAGCCCGGCGTTCATCCATGTATGGGGCTAATGCACCAGCAAAGTGCAATGCGCGTCGTTAAACGCACACGCTACATGCCAAAAACGTATCCGCCCTTATCGCAATGTGTGCGCCATCGCTATACTCCATCGATCAGTTCCCTCCAGACTAGGAAGACTCGTGGAACCAAGGAGTGGTGGTATGGCGGTAGCTAAACAAGTCCTGAGAGGCACGCTGATCAGCGTGTGCTACTGCTTGGTATTTCTGATTCTCTGGCGCCTGTCCATTGATCAATGGTATCTGCCGGTTGGCTTGCGGGTCGTCACTTTGCTTTTTCGACCATATAGAGAATGGCCGTACCTGTTGTTAGGGGACGCTGTGGCAATGTTGGTCTTGCGTATTCCCCTAGGCGAAATGCAGGGATTCAACCCCCTATGGTCTTATCTGAGTCCGTTTCTGCATGCACCTTTAATCGCTAGCGGCATTTTTGTGCTTCGCTACCATGTTCCTCATATTATCAAAAGCCAGCATTGGCTAATTCCTGCCGCACTCGCATTGGGGCTTTGGAATGCAGTATGCAGCATGTTATTGAATGAGACGCTCGGTGGACCGCCGATATATCCCGTGATCGATCTGCTCTTGCGCTATTGGTCAGGCAGCTATCTCGGAATCCTGGTTTTGTTGCTTCCGGCGATGCTGTGGGCAAACTGGAATGACGGTCCAGTGCATTCCGGTCTTCCAAGGGATTTTGCTATTTCAGTCGTTGTCATCCTCGTTTTTTTCTTCAGTCTGGGCATATCGAAAGATCAATCGATTCGCAACATCTTGATGGTCGCAATACTTTTGCCGATGATTGTCCTGACCCTAAGGCATGGATGGAGAGGTGCTGCATTGGGGTCGCTATTGGCAAGCTTCGCGCTTGAATTTTCTCTTCCCCGGGTCTACCAGATTGGATTCTTTGATCAAAACGTTTTCAGTATCCAATTGCTCTACGCGCTCACGACGACGGTTCTCTTCGTCTTTAACGCACGCCTGCGTGATCCTGCCCGTAATAGGGCTTCCAATCGTGCGAAGGATGATCCTTTGATTTTTGCTCGTGCGAGCTACTCAAGTGCTGAACGTCTTTTGCGCAATCGTGTGCTTGAATATTCTGATATAAATGTGCAGATCAATAGAATGCGCAAAGATGTTGTAGCTGATTTGAGGGCGAAAGGACAGCATGCCATAGCTATGGAGATGACTAGGGTTGGTGTCCTTGAGTCGCAGTTGTTGCAGCAGTATGTAGCATCATTATATCCGTTGGAAATCGAGACGCATGGGTTATATCAAGCCTTGCGCTCGCCGGCGCTTGAGCGCTTCTGTCGATCTCAATTCGAGCATGTGTTACGAGGGAATTGCAGAAATCTTTCGCTAGAGTTACAGCTGAGCGCGTACCGCAGCGTGCTCAACTGTGTCGAGATATTGCCGTCAGCAAGCAGGCATTTCATCCAGGCGCGTGCTTGGACAGGCAGAGGGGCTAGGGGGGTTATGGTACGCGTCATTGCAGATTCTTCGTCAGCTGAGCTGGTTGGACGCGACTCAAATGACATTGAGGCCGAACTGGAAGCGCGATTGAAAGCGCATGGCGGCACACTCCGCCGCCGCCATGCGTTGGTTCTCACCTTTCTTGTTGCTGAGTCCGATTCCGTGGCAGTCAGGGGGAGACTATCCACTGGTCCCCAATTGCTTCCCGCCGCGTTAGTACCGTGAAGTTTTTTGTCTTATAGACGAGTCGTGCCTGACTGCGTTGGATTGCATCAAGTGTTGCCGAATCATCTGAGCCCGTGCTTGCAGAAATCTTGTTTTCTGGAGACAGCACGACGCGATCTACATCCTTCCCCATCGGTAAAGTCCAAAGTGCGTTGTCCACTCTGGCGACTACCGCACGGACCACGCCGGTGACATCATTGATCTGCAAATAGGTGACTCCATCACGATGCAGTTCATATATGGCAAGAGAGGAGTCAATGGCAAGGTTGGCGGATTTTGGGTTGCTATCGCCAAGTCCCGTCATTGCATTTGCGCCGATACCGCCGGTTCCACAGCATTGGGCCATTGCCGCGCTCGATGCAAACAGTCCGGCGATTAAGCAAAAGGCCTTAAGCCAATTTTTTACGTTTTTCATGATTTGCCTTCCCCCTGCATGGGGCAGTTTTGCCTGCGATTCAGGCCCTTGTACGTTACGTCCTGACGAAGAATTTTTGTTGCTTGTTTGTCGCAGAAAATCGTTGAGTAATACCTTGCTAGCAAAATAGCGATAAAAATCCACTTGGAACGTGTTCGTTAGGCCCTAGACCTGTCGATCTGCCCAGTCTGTATAGCGTCACGGTGGGGCCAACTGACCGGCTCAGCTCGAGTTCGTTGCTAGCGCGCGTAAACCACTCAGCCGCCCGCTGGTAGTGCACTTGTCCCCAACGGCGCGGAACTGCTGGGTGTGGTGATCGGTCGCGTCCTGGAACGCTGTGAGGCGCTGGGCGCAGTCGATCTCAATGCAGCAACGCCAGGCGTTGTAGGTCTGAGAGATGTATTAGGCCGTAGGCGGCTTTTGGACACGAAGAGATGAACGCGGGGGGCGCAGGACGACAGCGGCAAGCTTGCTTTTTCTGGATAAATGTTACTTTATAACAATTAATCTTGGCCGCTCAGTCTTGCCTTCCATGTCCTGCCTTCTTCCATGCTGCCGCTGCCGTCTCGAATCCCACCGCGCTCAATGCTGCCGTTTGCTGTGCCGGCGCCTGTGCGGCGACAACCATCAGGACGAGCTGGCGCAGACCCTGCATGCCGGCATCGACGACTACTTCGCTCTCAACGCCCAGCACATCAGCCGCTCTTAAGCATTCCCCTTCGCGCACGACGCGTATTCCCACTTTCCGATCAACGAGTTTGCGATGTCCGCCACGCTTCCCGATGTTGCCGTTTCCGAAACCCCCACGTTGAGCGCACCGCTGCGCTGGGTGGGCATGCACGACATTGCCATTCCTGTGCGCCTGGACGAGGCCGAGCCCGGCGCAACCGTGGGCGCGCGCGCCAGCGTGCAGGTGGACCTGCCGCGGCCCGAAGTGAAGGGCATCCATATGTCGCGGTTGTACCGCTTGCTGGACCGGCATCTGGAACAGCCGGTCTCGCCAGCGATGATGTCGCAGTTGCTGCAGGCCTTGATCGACAGCCATGCCGATTGCGGCAGTCGTGCCGCCCGGGTCTCGCTGGCGTTCGAGGTGATGCTGCGGACCCCGGCCCTGTTGAGCGAGGGCTGGGCAGGGTGGCGCGCGTACCCGGTGCGTCTGGAGGCCCAGTGCAGGGCAGGGCAATGCCATCTGCAGTTGCAGATCGATGTGCTGTACGCCTCCACCTGCCCATGTTCGGCCGCCTTGTCGCGGCAATTGCTGAGCGATGCCTTCCTGCAGGAACATGCTGGACGCGAGACGCTGGAGCGAGAAGACGTGGCGCAATGGCTGCGGGTCAATGGCTCGCATGCCACACCGCATAGCCAGCGCAGCATCGCGCAGGTGCGGGTGGACCTGCCTGCCCGCCAGCAGCGTCTGGAGATTCGCGAGCTGATCGGCGTGTGCGAGCGCGCACTGGCCACGCCGGTGCAGGCGGCGGTGCGGCGCATCGACGAGCAGGCCTTCGCCCGTTTGAATGGCGCCAACCTGATGTACGTCGAAGATGCCGCGCGGCGCCTGCGTCAGGCGCTTGCCGAGCGCTATACGGCATTTCATGTGGCAGTACGCCATCTCGAAAGCCTGCATGCCCACGATGCGGTCGCCGAAACCGATAGCGACGTGAGTGGCGTGCACCCGTTCGCCAAGTGAGGAGCGAGCATGTACTGCAGTGTCCGAGACCTGTTGTGTGCGCGGCGAGCAAACGCAGTCGCTGGTTCACCGCCCGGTGTAGCGGCATGCACGCGCTGCGCAGTGCAGGTTGCGTCGCTGCTACCGGTGCTTCGGCACGCATTGCTTGATGTGATTGGTGCTGCTTGCTGCACGCACCGGGTCAGGCGTGGCGCGGTGCAGGTCCGTGGGGCATTGCGCGGCAGCCAGCCTGGCAACGGCAACCGATCTCGACCGATGGGGCGGGGCAGGATTTGCCGATAAAGGGCGCAGGCATTGATTCCCTCAGTCCCGCGCGGTGGCGGGCCTATAAAGACTCACGCCCTGATCGCCTGGGAAATGCGCAGCCCATAACGCAAAAACCCCGCAATGCGGGGTCTTGGCGTACTCTGCGGTAGGACGAACGTGGTGCTCCCTAGGGGACTCGAACCCCTGTTTTAGCCTTGAGAGGGCCACGTCCTAACCATTAGACGAAGGGAGCGTTTTTGTCGCGTCTTGTGCAGCGCGCTAGTATAGTGAGGTAATAGCCGTTGGGCAATCCTGCAACACAAGACGGAAGCGCCATCATCGAACCCTCAGTTACATCCCCGTTCACGCTGCGCGTCATCCCGCGCGATCAGCACACCATCTCGCGCAAGGACATCAGCCCCAACGCGCTGCGCGTGTTGTACCGCCTGCGCGAATCGGGCTTTGGCGCCTATCTGGTGGGCGGCGCGGTCCGCGACCTGCTGGTCGGCGGCCACCCCAAGGATTTCGACGTGGCCACCAGTGCGACGCCGGAAGAGGTCAAGGCGCTGTTCCGCAATTGCCGCCTGATCGGCCGCCGGTTTCGCCTGGCGCACGTAGTGTTCGGCCGCGAGATCATCGAAGTGGCCACCTTCCGCGCCAACGTCGATGACGGCAGCGGCGACCGCGAGCTGGATAACGGTCGCCTGGTGCGCGACAACGTCTACGGCACCATCGAAGACGACGCGATCCGCCGCGACTTCACCTGCAACGCGCTGTACTACGCCATCGAGGATTTTTCGGTGCGCGATTACTGCGGCGGGTTCGAAGACGTGCAGGCGCGGTTGATGAAGCTGATCGGCGACCCGGAACTGCGCTACCAGGAAGACCCGGTGCGCATGCTGCGCGCGGTGCGGCTGGCGGCCAAGCTCAACTTCGAGATCGAGGCCGGCACCGCCGAGCCGATCCCGCGCCTGGCCGGGCTGTTGTCCGAGGCAGCGCCAGCGCGTTTGTTCGAGGAAATTCTCAAGCTGTTCCTGTCCGGACACGGCGTGGCCAGTTTCGAAGGCCTGGAGCGTTATGGCCTGCTCGGTGCGCTGTTCCCGGAAAGCGCCGCAGCCCTGAAATCCAATCGCAGCGGTGCACTGCGCGCAATGGTGCTGGAAGGCCTGCGCAATACCGATGCGCGCGTTGCCAACGACGAGCCGGTGTCGCCGGCGTTCCTGTTCGCGCTGCTGCTGTGGCCGGCGTTCTGCCGCACCCTGATGGGGTTGCAGGCGCAGGGCGTGCAGCCGGAGGATGCGCAGCGCCGTGCCGCCGACCGCGTCACCTTGCACCAGCTGGAACGGGTGGCATTGCCGCGGCGTTTTTCGCTGCCGATGCAGGAAATCTGGTTGCTGCAGACGCGCTTCTCCTCGCGCCAGCGCAAGCGCGTGTTCCGCACCTTGTCGCATCCGCGCTTCCGCGCGGCCTTCGATTTCCTGGCGCTGCGCCAGTTCGCGTCGCCCGACCATGCGGCCGATGTCGAGTTCTGGCGCGAGGCGCAGACCTCCTCCGGCCAGGAGCTGGTGGATGCCATCGAATCGGCGCAGGCCGACCACGAGGGCGAGGGCGGCGCGCCGCGCAAGCGTCGCCGTCGCCGCCGTCGCACCGGCGCACCGGCAGGCGAGTAGGGCATGCACACCGCCTTTGTCGGCCTGGGTGCCAACCTGGGCCCGGCCGAGGCCAGTGTCCGTGCGGCCATCGCCGCGCTGGAGGCCGTGCCGCAGTCCACGCTGGTAGCGGCCTCGCGCCTGTACCGCACCCCGGCCTGGGGGCGCGAAGACCAACCCGATTTCATCAACGCCGTGGCCCAGCTGCAGACCGGGCTTGCCCCGCTGGCGCTGCTGGATGCCTTGTTGGGCATCGAACGGGCCTTTGGGCGCGAACGTCTGTCCGGCGAGCGCTGGGGCCCGCGCACGCTGGACCTGGATCTGTTGCTGTACGCCGACCAGGTGCTGGATCTGCCGCGGCTGCAGGTGCCGCATCCGCACCTGCATGCGCGCGCCTTTGCGCTGCTGCCGCTGTCCGAGCTGGCGCCGGAGGCGATCATTCCGGGTCATGGAACAGTGCGGCACGCCCTGCAAACCATCGATGCCTGCGGGCTGGAGCCGATTGGGTAGATAATGGCCGGCTCATCACCCCACGTAATGACTTCATGAGCAGCCATAGCGACAGCAAGCCCTGGACCGTGCCCGCCCTGGCCGAGGCCAAGCGGGCGGGTCGAAAACTGGTCATGTTGACCGCCTACGACGCCGGCTTTGCGCGCAGCTTCGACGCCAACGGCGTGGACCTGATCCTGGTCGGCGACTCGCTGGGCATGGTGGTGCAGGGACACGATTCCACCTTGCCGGTGACCACCGCCGACATGGTCTACCACACCGCCGCAGTGGCACGCGTGCTGGAACGCGCGTTGCTGGTGGCCGACCTGTCGTTCCAGGCCGATGCCACTCCCGAGCGGGCGCTAGATGCCGCCACCCAGCTGCTGCAGGCCGGTGCGGAGATGGTCAAGATCGAAGGCGCCGGGCACAAGCTCGAGGTCATCCACTACCTGGTCGAGCGCGAGATCCCGGTGTGCTCGCACCTGGGGCTGACGCCGCAGTCGGTGTTGCGGTTTGGCGGCTACAAGGTGCAGGGCCGTGGCGAAGCCGGCGAGCAACTGCGCCGCGATGCGCAGGCGGTGGTCGACGCCGGTGCCAGCCTGGTGGTGCTGGAATGCGTGCCGACGCCGATCGCCGCGCAGATCAGCGCCGAGCTGCAGGTGCCCACCATCGGCATCGGCGCCGGCCCCGGCTGCGACGGCCAGGTGCTGGTGATGCACGACATGCTGGGCCTGGACAGCGGCCATCGCCGTCCCAAGTTCGTCAAGGATTTCCTGGCCGAGGGCGGCTCGGTGGCTGGCGCGGTGCGTGCCTATGCGCAGGCCGTGCGCGATGGCAGTTTCCCCGATGCAGAGCACGCGTACGCCGCATGATCCAGACCATTACCGATCTCTCCGCCCTGCGCGCTCTGGTTACCGGCTGGAAGCGCGAAGGCCTGCGCGTGGCGCTGGTGCCCACCATGGGCAACCTGCATGCCGGCCATTACTCGTTGGTGATGCTGGCGCGCCAGTACGCCGACCGCGTGGTGTCCAGCGTGTTCGTCAACCCGACCCAGTTCGGGCCGAACGAAGATTTCGCCCGCTACCCGCGCACGCCGGAGGCCGACCTGCGCGGCCTGGAAGATGCCGGCTGCGATGCGCTGTGGCTGCCGGACGTGGACACGATGTACCCGCTGGGTACCGCGCTGGCCACGCCGATCCATGCGCCGGGCGTCAGTGACGTGCTCGAAGGCGTGTGCCGCCCAGGCCATTTCGACGGCGTCTGCACCGTGGTGGCGCGCCTGTTCAACCAGGTGCAGCCGGACGTGGCGGCGTTCGGCAAGAAGGATTACCAGCAGCTGGCGGTGATCCGGCAGATGGTGGCCGACCTGGCGTTTCCGATCGAGATTCTGGGCGGCAGCATCGTGCGCGAGGCCGATGGCCTGGCGATGAGCTCGCGCAACCAGTATCTGTCGGCCGACGATCGCCCGGCTGCCGCGCAGATCCGCAAGGTGCTGCTGCAGATGCGCGACAGCTACGCGGCCGGCACGCCGCGTACGCAGGTCGAACAGGCCGCTACCGGCGCGCTGCAGCAGGCCGGATTTCAGGTCGATTACGCGGTGGTGCGGCTGCCGGACCTGAGCGAGCCGGGCGAAGGCACCGCCGGTGCGCGCGTGGCGCTGATCGCCGCACGGCTGGGCAGCACCCGCCTGATCGACAACCTGGAGTTCTGAGCCGGCCGAGCGTGCGCCGGCAGCCGGCGTGGTGGCCGGCATCGGTGACCGGTCCTGGGAGAGGTCAGGCCGTCGCCTTGTCGTGGGCCTGAAGCCCTCACCACCGGCGGCCGCGCCAGCCGGTGGGCGCGGGCGCTTTCCGCTAAAATGCCGGCTTTCCTTTTGTCGTTGCCTTCCGTCCATGCACCTGTCCCTGCTGAAAGCCAAGATCCACCGCGCCACCGTCACCCACTCCGAGCTCAACTACGAAGGCTCGATCGCCATCGACGGCCTGCTGCTCGAAGCGACCGGCATCCGTGAGTTCGAACAGGTCCATATCTGGGACGTGACCAACGGTGCGCGCTTCAGCACCTATGCCATCCGTGCCGAAGACGGCAGCGGCATCATGTCGCTCAACGGCGGTGCTGCACGTCACGTGCAGGTGGGCGATCTGATCATCGTGGCGGCGTTTGCCAGCATGAGCGAAGACGAAGCCAAGACCTTCAAGCCCAATCTGGTATATGTGAACGCGCAGAACGCGATTTCCCACACCAACCACAGCATCCCCACGCAGGCCGCATGACACAGACCAACGGATTCGACGCGCTTCACGCCCACGCCCAGCGCCTGCGCGGCGCTGCCATCCCCGCATTGCTTGCCGCCGAGCCGCAGCGGCCCACGCAGTACGCCAGGCAAGTCGGTCCGTTGTATTTCAATTTCGCGCGGCAGAAGTACGACCGCGCCGCGCTCGATGCCTTGTTCGCCATTGCGCGCGAACGCGATCTGGCCGGTGCGTTCCAGCGTCTGTTTCGTGGCGAGCAGGTCAATGTCACCGAACAGCGCGCTGCCCTGCACACCGCATTGCGTGGCGACCTGACCGACGCGCCGGTGGCCTCGAAGGCCTACGCCACTGCCGCAGAAGTGCGGCAGCGGATGGGCGCGTTGATCCAGCAACTCGAAGCCACCGACGTCACCGACATCGTCAGTGTCGGCATCGGTGGGTCGGACCTGGGCCCGCGCCTGGTGGCCGATGCGCTGCGCCCGGTCACCGGTGCGCGCTTCCGCGTGCATTTCGTGTCCAACGTCGACGGCGCGGCGATGCAGCGCACCTTGGCGACGCTGGACCCGGCGCGCACCGCCGGCATCCTGATTTCCAAGACCTTCGGCACCCAGGAAACGCTGCTCAATGGCGGCATCCTGCATGCCTGGCTCGGTGGCAGCGAGCGCCTGTATGCGGTGAGCGCCAACCCCGAACGCGCCGCCAAGGCGTTCGACATCGCCCCAGGCCGCGTGCTGCCGATGTGGGATTGGGTGGGCGGGCGCTACTCGTTGTGGTCGGCAGTGGGCTTTCCGATTGCGCTGGCGATCGGCTTCGAGCGTTTCGAACACTTGCTGGAGGGTGCCGCGCAGTTCGACGCGCATGCGCTCAATACGCCGCTGGAAGAAAACGTTGCAGTGCTGCATGGCCTGACCGCGGTGTGGAACCGCAATCTGCTCGGCAGTGCCACCCATGCGGTGATGACCTATGACCAGCGCCTGGCCTTGTTGCCGGCGTATCTGCAGCAGCTGGTGATGGAGAGCCTGGGCAAGCGCGTCAAGCTCGACGGCTCGGCGGTGGATAGCGACACCGTGTCGGTGTGGTGGGGCGGTGCGGGCACCGATGTGCAACACAGCTTCTTCCAGGCGTTGCACCAGGGCACCAGCGTGGTGCCGGCCGATTTCATCGGCACCGTGCACAACGACGACCCGTATGCGGAAAACCATATCGCGCTGATGGCCAACGTCCTGGCGCAGACCGAGGCCTTGGCCAATGGCCAGGACAGCAGCGACCCGCATCGCAGCTATCCGGGCGGCCGCCCGAGTACGGTGATCCTGCTCGACGCGCTGACCCCGCAGGCGTTGGGTGCGCTGATCTCGATGTACGAGCACAGTGTCTACGTGCAGTCGGTGATGTGGGGCATCAATGCGTTCGACCAGTTCGGTGTCGAACTGGGCAAGCAGTTGGCCAGTCAGCTGCTGCCGGCACTAAAGGGCGAATCTGCCGATGTCGCCGACCCGGTGACGCGCGAGCTGCTGGGCAAGTTGCGCGGCTGAGCCTGGCACAGTGCGCGTGACAAGGAACGGGGCCTGCGGGCCCCGTTTCCGTTTGGAGCAGCCCAACGAGAGGAGTGCGCTCACCCAAGCGGGCGAGGCCGATGCTTGGCGCGGCATGGACCACGCGTGCATCCGGGTCTGAGGGCCGTCTGCGCCCATCTGACAGCTGTCTGCTGCGTATCAATCAGCCGTACTTGGTTCGGCACTTTTTTCCACCCAGGCTAAAATGGACAAATTTCCCAAAATGGGTATTTTGGCGTAGCCTGAGGTTACTCACTTCGCAGGACCGCCCCATGTCCCGTCATCAGGATTTGCCCGAGCTCGAAAGAGCGCCAGCGGCCGAGATCAAGATCAAGGGCTGGCCCAGCCTGATGCGCAAGGTGCGCACCCACGGCGCGGTCGTCATCACCAATCACAATCATCCCGAAGCGGTGGTGGTGGATGCCGAGGAATACCGGCATCTGGTGCAGCAGGCCAGCGCGCTTGCCGGTGCGACCACGCGCGCGCAGTCGCTGCAGGCCTTGCAGGCCAGATTCGACGCGCATCTTGCCGCGGTGACCGATGGCGCAGTGCTGGCCCAGGTGATCGCCAAGCCCGCACGCCGTGGCCGCAGGGTCGCCTTGGGCCCGTCGCTCTGATCGATGGGAAACATCCTGGTACTGGCGGGCGTCAACGGGGCCGGCAAGAGTTCGTTGCTGGGTAGCTTGCTGCAGGAAGACGGCGCCAGCTGGTTCAACCGGGATGCGTTCACCAGAGCGCTGGTGGAGCAGGGCTGGACACTGGAAGATGCCAATGCGCAGGCCTGGCACGAGGGCGTACGACGGCTGCGCCAGGCGATGTCCGATGGCAGCGATTACGCCTTTGAAACCACATTGGGCGCGAACACCATTCCGCGCTTGCTGCGCGAGGCCTGCGCGCAGCACACGGTGGCGATCTGGTTCTGCGGTTTGTCGACGGTGGAGCTGCACATCGAACGTGTTGCAGTGCGGGTCGCCGCTGGAGGCCATGCGATCGCAGAGCACAGGATCCGCGAGCGCTTCGATGCCTCGCGCGCCAACCTGATCGCCTTGCTGCCGCATCTGTCGGTGCTGCACGTCTACGACAACAGCGCACCGGCCGATGCCGCAGGGCAGGTGGCGCCGTTGCTGGTGCTGGAACTGGACCGCAGCGGTCTGCAATACCCGCAAACCCCAGAAGAATTGGCACGGGTGCCCGATTGGGCCAAGCCCATCGTGATGGCGGCACTGGAAACGCGCGGCGTGCTTTGACGCGCATCCGGTCCTGCAAGCGGTGAGGGCGCCACGCACCGGGCGCACTCAGCTTCTGGCCGTATCCAAACACTTCTACGACTCAAATCCTTGGCTGTTTTTAATCCTGTATTTGGATGGATTGAACGTTTCGGATAGATCAAATGCTGAGCGAATGATTTGCAGCATGGCTGCAAGGACCAGTCGGGATGGTCGGTGTGCATGTTTTTCAATGAAGCAGCCAGCAAACGCTGTGGTGCGGTGCCCTTACCGCTTGCGGGACCCTGTGGCGGCATGGATGCCGCCACGGAGCCTACACGGACGTACTTGCGGCGTGTCCCGCGAGCGGTAAGGGTACCGCGCTCTCGACGCACCAGGCGTTTGACTGCATCCGAGAGGATGACGACATCCTGCGCAGCGCTGTTCAACGTGGCAGAAAATCCAGTGGATGCTTCAGTCACTTGCGACAGGGCCGCGGCTTGGCTGCAAGGCCCTTGCCCGCCCACCATCGCGGGACACGCCGTGAATCCGTCCATGGAGGCTCTTATGCGGCATCCATGCCGCATGAGGTCCCGCGACGGTGGGCGGGCAAGGACCAGTCGGGCAGGTCGGTGTGCAAAGTTTCAACACGGCAACGAGTAACCCTTGACCGCGCGACCTGATGTCCTTTGCTCTTCAAAGAACCGACAGCCAACTCTCCGGTGCGGTGTCCTTACCGATTGCGGGACCGTGTGGCGGCATGGATGCCGCCACCGAGCCTACATGGACGTACTTGTGGCGTGTCCCGCGGGCGGTGAGGGCACCGCGCACTCGACGCTGCGCGATGGCCATACATCAGCGCGCCATCATGCAAGCGCCGGTCGCGCAGTGGATACGACCGACGAAAGAAGATGCCGCTCGCAGCGCCTTGCCAGCACTGCGAGCGACGACGCCTGCGCTTATGCCTTGCTCAATTGCACTGCCACCGGGTCGCCTGTGAGATATCCCACCGCGGCGCCGAAGCGGTTCTTGTAGTTGGCGCGTACCAGCGGGTCCAGCGTCGCCTTGACGGTGTCGTGCAGCGGGCTTTCCCAGTCGCCCGGATGCTGGAAGTTGCTCATCACGTAGGTCCAGCCGTGGATCTGGTCCACCGCGTGCAGGCCGGTGGATTCGGCGCCGGCCGGCACCGAGAGCAGGCGGGTCAGCGTGCCGTTGTCCACGTGGTAGGCCCACAGGAAATTATTGACGTGCAGGCTGCTGTCCTCGCCGATGAACAGGGTGCGCAGTGATTCGGAGAACTTGAGGTTGTCCGGGTTGGCCAGCCGGTCGGGATCGGCCAGATTGCCCAGCGCGTCCGGCTGCGCCAAGTCGTGGCCGGTCAGGGCGGCGGGAGCGGCCATGTCGATCGGCACCCAGTCGCTGTGGATCGGCGCACCGCTGTTGTCGCGGCGCCCGCCGCGCAGGTTCAAGGCATACACCGCGCCCGCATCCGGACCTTCCACCTTCACATCGCCCGAGCCGTTGCGCATGCTGGTGACGATGTAGGACATGGCCATGTAGGCGATCTTGTCGCGGGCGTTGACGGTGGTGCCTTCGAGCTTGGTGAAGCCCAGGCTGCCGCCGGCCAGCGCGGCATAGCGGTGGGTTTCCAGATAGGTGGCGGCCTTTTCCATGCCCGGCTTGATGCGGATCCAGTTAAAGGTGCCGTTGAACGGGATCTTGGTAAAGCTGGCATCGCCCGGGTCGCTCAGGTGCACGTCGAGGATGTCGGCGGCGGTGAGGCGGTCGGCCAGCGCTTCGATCTCGGCGCTGGTGGCGTGGCCCAGCCTGATCCAGCTCAGCGTGGCCGCGCCCGGGCCGACGCCGGAGGTCTGGTGCCACTTGCCGACGTACAACGTGCCGGCGGAAAGGTCGGCCTTGCGGTCGGCGATGAACATGAACAGCCCGCCATTGGTGGCGTCGTCGCCCATCAGCACGGTGCGCTGGTCGGGCATCACCTGCACCAGCTCGTGCGAGATGCGGCCCAGGCAATAGTGCTTGCGCACGCTCCCCGTTCCGTCTGGATGGACGGTGATTTCCGGCAGATGGCCGTAGTGATACGGGTTGGCTTTTTCCGGGTCGCCGTACAGATGCGTGCTGTAGCTGCGGAATTGCGTGTTGCCGGCCAGCGCGGTGGCGTCGGGTTCGTACTCTTCGCTGGACAGGTGGGTATTCCACGGCGACAGGCTGGCGCCGCAGGTGGTCCACAGCCCGTGCACCGGGGCGGTGTCGACGTTGTGGTACTTCACCAGCGACAGCTTGCCGGTGGCCGGGTCCTGGTCCAGCGTCAGCACCGCGATCGGCGCGGGCAGATGACGATTGGTGTCGTTGCCGGCCTGGTCGCGGGTGGTGTATTCGAACTGCACCACCGCGAACACGTGGTTGCCCTTGACGCCCGGGACCTTGGCGTCGCGCAGGGTCAGCAGCGAGGAACCATCCGGGCAATCGGAAAAGAACGGTCGTTCGGCGCCGGGCTTGGAGCGGTCGATGATGGGGCGATGCTGGATGTCGTAGTAGCCGCCGGCCAGTACGGTGCCGCCCTTGCCGTCGGGCACCTGGTCGCCGGTGACGAAGAAGGGCTGGTAAGCCAGCGCATAGCGTTGGGTGCTGCCGTCGCTGCGGGCCACGCTCAGCGACGAGCCCACCGTGGTGGTGGCCATGGCGGCAGGGTTGGCCAGGCTGGGCGCGGGCATGCCGTGGAAGGTGGCCGAGACCAGGCGGGCGGGGGTTTCCGAAGGCCGCAGCGGGCGCGCGGCCAGTGCGGCGCTGCCTAGCTGCTGGAACGCGGCGGCGCTGGCGCTGCCGAGCGGCAACAGGGGAACGGCCGCCATCATTTGCATGAGGCGGCGACGGGAGGGATCGGGGGAGGCGGACATCGAAACTCCAGGCAAAGACGACGATCAACGATGGCCAGTGGCGCATCGGCAAGCGGTCACGCTAGGCCCGGGATATGACAGTTGTTTGACGGCGAGCTCACCCGTTGGCGTCGGTTCGGACGTCGCCTGGAAAGCAGGCGCGACCAGAGCGCCGCGAGGCGCAGCGCTGCGCAGTACGCCTCGATTCCTGTGGTGCGATGCAGCAAAGTGCGGAGTCGCGCAAGGCCAAGCAGCGCGCCGGATTCAGCGAATTTCCGTGGTTTGACAGGTGCTGCCGGTATTCCAAGCCTATAGCTCCGGCCAATAAGTTGGCCGCGATTTGGCATACGGGAGAGCGCGGTTGACAGGGTAGCTGAATCACGTGAGCGTACGCCGCCTGAAGGCCTGCGGCGCATGCATCGCGGCAGGAGACACCCCTGGAGACCCGGATCTTGGACAAGCTGCTTCGCCGTACTGCTGCGCCCGTCGCGCGCCGCGCTCTTTCTCTTGCCACCGCTGCGGCGGTGCTGATGCTGGCGGCCTGCCAAGGCAAGGACACCACCACCGCCGAGGCCGGCACGACCGCGCCGGCTGCAGCGCCTGCCGAGGCCTCCACCACCATCCATCCGGACCAGTGGCCATCGCCGAAGTGGCCGTTCGCGCAGGACGCGGCGCTGGAGCAGCGCATCACCGATGTGATGGCCAAGATGAGCGTGGAAGAGAAGGTCGCCCAGACCATCCAGGGCGATATCGCCAGCATGACCCCGGACGACGTGCGCAGGTACCGCATCGGTTCGGTGCTGGCCGGCGGCAACTCCGATCCGGGCGGCAAGTACAACGCCAGCCCGGCCGAATGGTTGAAGCTGGCCGATGCCTTCTA
Organism: Xanthomonas campestris pv. badrii; assembly: GCF_012848175.1. Taxonomy (NCBI): domain Bacteria; kingdom Pseudomonadati; phylum Pseudomonadota; class Gammaproteobacteria; order Lysobacterales; family Lysobacteraceae; genus Xanthomonas; species Xanthomonas campestris. Next base: position 1,694,038 of record NZ_CP051651.1, read on the forward strand.
TGAGGCGTCGATGGATACCTCCAAGGGCGGCAACGCGATTCCGATCATCTTCGGCATCGACGCGGTGCACGGCCAGAGCAACATCGTCGGCGCCACGTTGTTCCCGCACAACATTGGCCTGGGGGCCACGCGCAACCCGGAGCTGATCAAGAAGATCGGCGAAGTCACCGCCGCCGAAACCCGCGTCACCGGCATGGAGTGGACCTTCGCGCCGACCGTGGCGGTGCCGCAGGACGACCGCTGGGGCCGCAGCTACGAAGGCTATTCGGAGTCGCCCGACGTGGTGGCCAGCTTCGCCGGCAAGATGGTCGAGGGCGTGCAGGGCACACCGGGCACGCCGCAGTTCCTGGACGGCAGCCACGTGATTTCCTCGGTGAAGCATTTCGTCGGCGACGGCGGCACCACCGATGGCAAGGACCAGGGCGACACCAAGGTGTCCGAAGCCACCATGCGCGACATCCACGCGGCCGGGTATCCGCCGGCGATCGCGGCCGGTGCGCAGACGGTGATGGCCTCGTTCAACAGCTTCAACGGCGAAAAGATGCACGGCAACAAGGTCATGCTGACCGACGTGCTCAAGGGCCGCATGAACTTCGGCGGGTTCGTGGTCGGCGACTGGAATGGCCACGGCCAGGTCAAGGGCTGCAGCAACGACAACTGCCCGGCCTCGTTCATTGCCGGCGTCGACATGGCGATGGCCGCCGACAGCTGGAAGGGTATCTACGAAACCGAACTGGCCGCGGTGAAATCCGGCCAGATCTCGGCCGAGCGCCTGGACGATGCGGTGCGCCGCATCCTGCGGGTCAAGCTGCGCCTGGGCCTGTTCGACGCCGGCAAGCCGTCCAAGCGTCCGCTCGGTGGCAAGTACGAATTGCTGGGGGCGCCGGAGCACCGCGCCATCGCCCGTCAGGCGGTGCGCGAGTCGCTGGTGCTGCTGAAGAACCAGGCCGGCATCCTGCCGCTGGATCCGAAAAAGCGCGTGCTGGTGGTTGGCGATGGCGCCAACGACATGGGCAAGCAGTCCGGTGGTTGGACGCTGAACTGGCAGGGCACCGGCACCAAGCGCAGCGACTACCCCAATGGCACCACCATCTGGGAAGGCCTGGACAAGCAGATCAAGGCCGCCGGCGGCAGCGCCGAGCTGGCCGTGGACGGCGCCTACAAGACCAAGCCCGACGTGGCGGTGGTGGTGTTCGGCGAGAATCCATATGCCGAGTTCCAGGGCGACATCGCCACCCTGCTGTACAAGCCGGGCGACGAGAGCGAGCTGGCGCTGCTGAAGAAGTTCAAGGCCGACGGCATTCCGGTGGTGGCGGTGTTCCTGAGCGGGCGTCCGCTGTGGATGAACCAGTACATCAACGTGGCCGATGCCTTCGTCGCCGCGTGGCTGCCGGGTTCGGAAGGCGAGGGCATTGCCGATGTGCTGCTGCGCAAGGCCGATGGCAGCGTGCAGAACGACTTCAAGGGCAAGCTCAGCTTCTCCTGGCCCAAGACCGCGGTGCAGTTCGCCAATAACGTGGGCCAGAAGGATTACGACCCGCAGTTCAAGTTCGGCTACGGCCTGACCTACGCCGACAAGGGCGACCTGGCGGCGCTGCCGGAAGACTCGGGCGTGTCCGGCGAGCAGTCGGTGGGCGGGGTGTACTTCGTGCGCGGCAAGCCGGCGCTCGGCATTGCGATGCAGCTGTCCAACGCGGGCCAGTCCAACATGCCGGCGACCACGCTGCCGGTGGGCCTGTCCGATGGCAGCCTGAAGATGACCGCCGTCGACCACAAGGCGCAGGAAGATGCGCGCCGCCTGGTGTGGTCCGGTGCCAAGACCGCCAGCGTGCTGCTGGTCTCCGGCAAGCCGGTGGATGTATCGCGTGAGAGCAACGGCGATGTGCAGCTGCAGCTGACCGTGCGCCGCGACAGCGCAGTGAGCGCGCCGGTGTGGCTGGGCGTGGGCTGCGGCGACAAGTGCAGCGGACGCGTCGATGCGCAGAAGACCCTGGCCGCACTGCCGCAAGGCCAGTGGAAGGTGGTGGGCATTCCGCTCAAGTGCTTTGCCAAGGCCGGTGCCGACGTGACCAAGCTGACCCAGGTCGCCAGCATCGAAAGCGGCGCAGCACTGGATCTGTCGGTGTCGAAGGTGGCGCTGGGTGCGCTCAACGAAGCCGAAGTCACGGTGGATTGCCCGGTCAAGTAATCCCCCATGCCCGGAGGCACGCTTCCGGGCACGGTGCAGGTCAAGCGAATTAAGTGCGTCGCCGCGTCCGGCGACGTGTCAGAGCGGCCACCGATCGCGGTGGTGCCATCAGCCGCCGCGGGGGCGGTGTTGTCGATCGGCCGGGATGGCCTGCAGACGCGGTTCGCCGCGCTGCCGTTGCGCACCGGGTGCGCGGCGGCGGCCTTCTGCAGCCCTGCCTGATCGTCGGCGCATACCCCAGAGCCAGACAGGAGAGTGCAGTGGGTTTGGCGACGTTGGATATCGTGATCGTGCTGGTCTACCTGACCGGCATCTTCGTGCTCGCGCAGTGGGTGTCGCGCGAGAAGGCAGGCCATAGCAAGAGCGCCGAGGATTACTTCCTGGCCAGCAAGTCGCTGCCGTGGTGGGCGATCGGCGCCTCGTTGATCGCTGCGAATATTTCTGCCGAACAGATCATCGGCATGGCCGGCTCCGGCTATGCGATCGGGCTGGCGATCGCGTCCTACGAATGGATGGCGGCATTGACGCTGCTGATCGTCGGCAAGTTCTTCCTGCCGATCTTCCTGCGCAACGGCATCTACACCATGCCGCAGTTCCTGGAGCAGCGCTACGGCAAGTGGATTCGCACGCTGATGGCGGTGTTCTGGCTGTTGCTGTACGTGTTCGTCAATCTCACCTCGATCCTGTGGCTGGGGTCGATCGCGGTGAGCCAGGTCACCGGCATGGACCAGACCCTGGCGCTGGCGTTGATCGGCGTGTTCGCGCTGGTCTACCAGCTGTACGGCGGGCTGAAGGCGGTGGCGCTGACCGACATCGTGCAGGTCACGCTGCTGGTGCTGGGCGGCCTGCTGGTGGCCGGGCTGACGCTGTCGCGCATCGGCGATGGCGCCGGCGTTCTGGCGGGCTTCAAGCATCTGTGGAGCGCGCACCCCGAGCACTTCCACATGATCCTGACCAAGGACAACCCGTTCTACAAGGACCTGCCGGGCCTGAGCGTGCTGCTGGGCGGGCTGTGGGTGATGAACATCAGTTACTGGGGTTTCAACCAGTACATCATCCAGCGCGCGCTGGCGGCCAAGAACATCGGCGAAGCGCAGAAGGGCATGGTGTTTGCGGCGTTCCTGAAGCTGCTGATGCCGTTGGTGATCGTGGTGCCGGGCATTGCCGCGGTGGTGCTGGCGCCGGATCTGGCCAAGCCCGACCAGGCCTATCCGACCATGATGCAACTGCTGCCGACCGGCATCCTGGGCCTGGTGTTCGCCGCATTGGTGGCGGCGATCGTGGCCTCGCTGGCATCCAAGATCAACTCGGTGGCGACGATCTTCACCCTGGACTTCTACGCCAAGTTCCGCCCGCAGACCGAGCAGAAGCAGCTGGTGCGCGTGGGTCGTGTCGTGGCCGCGCTGTCGGTGCTGATCGGCATCCTCACCGCGCGGCCGTTGCTGGGCAACTTCGATCAGGGCTTCCAGTTCATCCAGGAATTCACCGGCTTCTTTACCCCGGGCGTGGTGGTGATCTTCATGCTCGGCCTGTTCTGGAAGCGCGCCAACGAAGCCGGCGCACTGACCGCGGCGATCGGCTCGGTGGTGCTGTCGTTCGCGCTCAAGTTCGCGTGGCCGGAACTGCCATTCATGGACCGCATCGGCGTGGTGTTCCTGGCCGCACTGGTGCTGGCGGTGGTGGTGTCGCTGATGACGGCACCCACCCAGGCACGCGATTTGATTCGTACCGACGATGTGGCCTATGGCACCACGCTGGGCTTCAAGGTGGGCGCCGCCGGTGTGATCGCAATCCTGGTCGTGCTGTACACGGTGTTCTGGTAGAAACGCACAGCGCCACTGCGCGTTCGCGCCGGTAGGCGCTCGCAACGTCTTCTGTGGCATCGCACGCAAACGCGCCGACGGGCAGCCCGAACGAGGCTTCCCGCTCGGCGGCCGATGCGCTCTTGCGCATGCGGTTTAGTGCCGGCGGACGCTTTTGGTCAACGGGCACAGACACCTCGTGGCTGAAGAAGCCGGTAGAGCGGCGCGGACCGTGCGGACAAGCTGCCTTGTGCACGTTGTGCATGAGGCTTCCGAGGCACCTCCGTTCCCGCTTGGCGGTTGCGCGCAGCTTGTGGGACGTTTTGGAGTTTCTAGCGGCGTCCCTGCTACAGTGCGCTCATGGCGGCAAGACCGTGCAGCAGGACGGCACGCCCAAGGGCATCAACTGCCGCCGCTAGGATTGCAAACCAGGACGGCTGCCAATCCTCAGGGCAGACACGATGCGCAGAACACGACCTTCCTATGGGGTCACCAGATCCAGCATGGCTTCAACGATGCGGCCAAGGATCGCGCAACGCAGGCGTTCATGCAGGGCATCGGCGCGCAGGCCTGAGGCGCGAGGGCCTGTGCACGACTACGCATGCAAATTGCGGGCTTACATCCAGCCTGGGCGTGAGGGTGAGGCCAATGCGGAGATTGCAGGCTGGAATGCGCTGTTAAGCCGAAAGAAACAGCCATCCGAGTGCTGATATGCTGATCTTGATGCTTGATACACCCAATAAGAGGGTTGACGACTTCATGGCGTTGCAATTGCCGGGTGGACCGCCCGATTTGATCGGGCGCTATGCCATGCAGGTGTCCAAGGTGAAAGCGTCAAAGGCGCGCTGGCTTGCGTTAGTGTGCATTTTGGCCATGACAGCCTGCGCGACCGCTTCGGAATCACCGCAATCTGCCAAGGAGACCACCACGATGCATCCGGTTGCGACTACCCAGAATCCGACACTCAGCGCCGAAGAAATTGGCAAGCGGTTCCTGAAGTTGATCGAGGGGCTTGGATCACGCGACGACTTGAGCGTGGAGCGGATCAAGGAGGTCACTGGAATCACGCTGTCTTATTTGCCAAAGGGTAAACGTTATTCGTATAGCGAGGCGCTTGGGGATGGCTGGTACTACATGCTTTGGTATATCCCTGAATCCGACTCCTTTAAGAAAGGTGTCAGCCTCATGTTCATCAACTCGAAGGAAGAGTTTGGTGAAATGACACCGGTGTGCGCACTTGATTTCGATCATTACCATAATGCACTGGTCGCTCTGGGGTTCCTGGCCGAGCCGAATTATGGGGAAATTGGTGAGCTGCGAAGCTGGCATTACACGAAGTTCAAGAAGAGCGATGGAATGGTGGATATGACACTGTCGATCATTCCGCAGAACGTGATTGCCGGTGAAGCCGGTCGTTTGTGCGTCAAATCCATCGGCACATTGAACGGTCGTTAATCGAATCAGGAGAGCGATGATATGGCGAATCCGAATCCGCAACTCGAAGCCGCTCTGATGCAGTTCGCTGCACAGCCCGGCACGACACCAGCGCTGGAAGCGCAACTGCGCGCTGCGGTCATTGCCGATGCCGACCGGCTCAACCGGCAGGCCGCCAGTGGCCAACTCAAGGGCTTTGCGTTGGAGGTGCCGGGTGGGGCGCCCAACCTGACCGGCAGTTACGACAAGGCCACGGGTGTGGTGACGATTCCGGCTGCGAGTTTCCAGCCCAGCGGTAGCGCAGCGAGCAGCGATCTGAAGGCGGTGGTCGGGCTGCAGGGCATGAGTGTCGATTTTGCGCACAAGACCTGGCAGGACGGGGCAGGTCAGACGCGCACCGTCGATCAGGACATGGTGAGCAATCTGCAGTCCACGTTGAATGGTTCGCCGGTGCTGGCCGCGCAGATCAAGCAGGCGGTGAGCCAGGGGCATGTGCAGCATGTCAGCCTGCTAGGCAGCAGCATGGCTGCCGGCGCCACCTATGACGGCAACACCGTGCAGCAGGACGGTACGCCCAAGGGCATCAATCTGCCACCGCTGGGATTGCAGGCCAAAACGGCTGCCAATCCCCAGGGCAGATACGATGCGCAGGACATGACCTTCGTGCTGGGCCACGAGATCCAGCATGGCTTCAACGATGCGACCAAGGATCGGGCAACGCAGGCATTCATGCAGAGTATCGGCACGCAGGCCCAGGCACCAGGACCGGTGCACGATTACACCGACGAACTGCGGGCATACATCCAGAGTGGACGCGAGGATGAGGCCAAAGCGGAGATTGCAGGCTGGAACGCGTTGCTGAGTCGAGAAAGAACAAACCTACCGGGTGCTGATGGGCCGACCATGATGCTTGATACACCCAATAAGAGGGTGGACGACTTCATGGCGTTGCAATTGCCGGGTGGACCGCCCGATTTGATCGGGCGCTATGCCATGCAGGTGTCCAAGGTGAAAGCGTCAAAGGCGCGCTGGCTTGCGTTAGTGTGCGTCTTGGTGATGACTGCCTGCGCGACCGCTTCGGAATCACCGCAATCTGCCAAGGAGACCACCACGATGCATCCGGTTGCGACTACCCAGAATCCGACACTCAGCGCCGAAGAAATTGGCAAGCGATTCCTGAAGTTGATCGAGGGGCTGAAATCTCGGCAAGACTTGGATCTAGTAAAGGTCCAAAACACTATCGGGATCACACTTGCACCGGCAGCGCATGGCGGATTCTATGGTGTGGAGGGCGACGTAGGCGATGGATGGAGGTACGTTATAAATTTTTATCCAGAGTCTAGTTCCAACAAAATCGGTGTCGAACTGCATTTTGTGCAGCCTGACGAGAGATTTGGTGATATGACGGTAGTCTGCAAGTTGGATTTCGATTATTACCACAGTGCGCTCAAAACGATGGGGTTCGTCGATAACCCGACCTACGGTGAAATCGGTCAGCTTGAGGATTGGCGATACACTAAGTTCAATGTCAGTGACGGCAGTGTTGATTTCGAGATTTCGATCATTCCGCAGAACGTGATTGCCGGTGAAGCCGGTCGTTTGTGCGTCAAATCCATCGGCACATTGAACGGTCGTTAATCGAATCAGGAGAGCGATGATATGGCGAATCCGAATCCGCAACTCGAAGCCGCTCTGATGCAGTTCGCTGCACAGCCCGGCACGACGCCAGCGCTGGAAGCGCAACTGCGCGCTGCGGTCATTGCCGATGCCGACCGGCTCAACCGGCAGGCCGCCAGTGGCCAACTCAAGGGCTTTGCGTTGGAGGTGCCGGGTGGGGCGCCCAACCTGACCGGCAGTTACGACAAGGCCACGGGTGTGGTGACGATTCCGGCTGCGAGTTTCCAGCCCAGCGGTAGCGCAGCGAGCAGCGATCTGAAGGCGGTGGTCGGGCTGCAGGGCATGAGTGTCGATTTTGCGCACAAGACCTGGCAGGACGGGGCAGGTCAGACGCGCACCGTCGATCAGGACATGGTGCGCAATCTGCAGTCCACGTTGAATGGTTCGCCGGTGTTGGCCGCGCAGATCAAGCAGGCGGTGAGCCAGGGACATGTGCAGCACATCAGCCTACTGGGCAACAGCATGGCAGCCGGCGCCACCTACGACGGCAATACCGTGCAGCAGGACGGTACGCCCAAGGGCATCAATCTGCCACCGCTGGGATTGCAGACCAAAACGGCTGCCAATCCTCAGGGCAGATACGATGCGCAGGACATGACCTTCGTGCTGGGCCACGAGATCCAGCATGGCTTCAACGATGCGACCAAGGATCGGGCAACGCAGGCGTTCATGCAGGGCATCGGCGCGCAGGCCAGGGCGCCAGGTCCATTGCATGACTACACCGATGAATTGCGGGCTTACATCCAGTCTGGGCGCGAAGATGAGGCCAAAGCGGAGATTGCGGGCTGGAATGCATTACTGAGCCGCGAGCATCAAAGTAATCCCAACATCACACTTGCTGGTATGGGGAGCATTCGAAATACTCGGATATACGACTTTGTTACACCGAATACGCCATCGTCTCCGTCTTCGCCCCTTCCCGGCCTCACCTTCAACCAAGACGGCAGCCTGTCCCAGACCCCGGCCAATATCGCCGCCATGGGGCAGCATTACTTCGACCGCCCCTCGGCGTTGCATGCCCAGCCCAATCAGCGCCCGGTGCATCTGGGCGAGCACAAGCCCAACCCCACCGCCGACTACACCAACTTTTACGGTACCTGGGCGCTGGAGCAGATCGTTGCTGCCGAGGACAAGGCCACCGTGCGGTATCAGGGCGCCAAACCGCAGATCGCCATCGACATGGCGGCGCTGGGCCTGAAGGAAGACCTGATCGAAATGGAGGGCCTGAACCTCGGTGCGAACAAGGCGCCGCGCCCGTATCTGGATACCAGCCAGACCCCGGCGGCACGCGGGCACTTCCACCACACCCAGGACGGCAGCCAAGGGCACGACCATCAGTATGTGCCGATCGCGCCGGCATCCTTGCCATCAGCCTCGGAACACGACGCGCCAGTCTCGGGCCAGACCGTGTTGCGCCACCAGGACCCGCTGGTGGAACGCTTTTACGCGGCCTTGGAGGCCGGCGACGCACAGGGCGCGCGGGCGGCGTCGATGGCCTACGCCACCCCTGAGCGCTGGCAGCAGACGCTTGCGGCGGCGGAAGAAAACGTGCTGGCGCGACAGCAGCACTTGCCCGGCCGCGACAATCCGCTGTTTGCGCAGGCCATGACCCAGCTGGAGCGGTTGGGGCCGCAGGCCGGCGGTTATCTGGACCGGGTGCAGATGGAGCAGGTTGCCGGAGTTGTGGCGTATCAGGCCAAGTTGCACCAGCTGCCCCGCATCGATGCGCTGACGCCGGGCCAGGATGGTGGTGCGCTGCTGGCGACATCGGCCAATCCGAACGTGCCTGCGTTCGTCGACCGCGCCAGTATCGATACGACCCAGGCCGCCACGCAGCCGCTGGAGCAGAGCCTGCAGCAGCTGACTGCGGAAACGCAGCGGCAGCAGGACCAAGCGATGTTCCAGGCGCAGCAACAGATGCAGACGCAGCAGCAAGGGTTCTCCTACTGATGCAAGCGCCGGAGCCTGCTGAGATGAACGAGGAAGGACGACTGATCCTCGCGCAGATGGCGCTTGGCGCCGGGCGTCTGGACGCCTTGATTGCCGACTTGCAGGACCAGGCCAAACGCGCGCAGGTGGCGATGCAAGCCGCCAGGGAGCAGGAAGAGGCCATGTTCAGGCAGGCGATGGTGGCGCTGTTCCGCGAACAGCAGGAGCGGATGGGGGAGGCGCTGCGGCCCCGCATCGCCTGGGCCTGGAAGATCATCGCCACGCTGGTGGTGTTCTTCGCGCTGCTGCTGGCGGGATTCCTGTTGTTGCTCAGGCAGGCCAACGATCGGTTGCAGGCGGCGGACGCCCGCGCGGCACAGGCAGAGGTTCGCGCGGAGGTGCTGCAGGCATCCCGGCATGTCCAGATCACCTCGTGCGGCGGCCGGCCGTGCATCAAGCTCGACAAACAGGCGCCAACCTGGAAGAGCAAGGCTGGCGAGTACATCCTGGTGGATACCTCCGCCGGGAAACAGGTGCGTACGCGCCAGTAAGCCAGGGTCTTCCGTGTGCTGTTGCCTCAGCGATGCAGCCAACTGCCACGCCACACGATCCTGTCCGGCGAACCGCTCCGACGCGCTCGTTGCAGGCAGGCGCCTCGGTGCGCATTTTTGCGGTTGTTGCAAAGTCCGCCGGGTGGCAGGAATTGGCATGTGTCGCATTGTCCGTGCCGGCGGTGGTGCGAAGTCGGCATCCCAAGCCTGCCGGTGAGCCGTTGCCGGCTTGCGCCGTCTGCGCTCAGACCCGCGCCGCCGTCATGTGTGCCGCAAGCAGCGCGACCGGTGTGGCGAACTGCGCCTGCCAGGGCGTCTGCAACCAGGCTTCCAGCGCGGCGGCCGGCATGGGTTTGGCGATCCAGTAGCCCTGGCCTTCGTCGCAGCCCCAGGCGCGCAGCTGTGCATAGGCCTCGGCCGATTCGATGCCTTCGGCCACCACGCGCTGGCCCAGGCTGTGACCGAGCTGGATCATCGCCGGCACCAGGGTGCGGTCGGTGCGGTTGTCCGGCAGCGAACGAATGAAGGATTGATCGATCTTCAACGAGCTGGCCGGCAGCTGCTTGAGGTAGCTGAAATTGCTGTAGCCGGTGCCGAAATCGTCGATGGCGATGTGCACGCCCAGCGCGGCCACTGCCGCGAGCTGTTCGGCCAACTGGTCGGGGTGGCGGATCATCGCGCTTTCGGTGAATTCGATCTCCAGCCGGCGTGGATCCAGCTTGTGGCGTTCCAGCCCACGCCGCAGAAGGCCCGCAAAGCCGGGGCGGTCCAGGTCCGCGGCCGACACGTTCAAGGCCAGATTGAAATCCAGGCCCTGTTGCTGCCAGCGCGCGGCCTGCGCGATGCCTTGGTCGATGACCCAGGCGGTGATGCGGTTGATCAGCGCGGTCTTCTCGGCCATCGGCACGAAGTCCGACGGCATCACCGGGCCGATCATCGGATGTTGCCAGCGCAGCAGCGCTTCCACCGCCACGCAGCGATGGTCGTGCAGGTCCACGCGCGGCTGGTAGTGCAGGCGCAGCTCGTTGGCGCTGTCCAGCGCGGCCGGCAGCGCGGCGAGCAGGCGGAAGGTGTTGCGCTGGGCTACATCGTGCTTGCGCTCGTACATGCTCCACGCCACGCCGCGCTCGCGCGAGACATCTACCGCGGTGGTGAGCGAGCGAATGGTGTCGGCCGCGCCATAACTGGTGTGCAGCGACACTGCGCCGATCGAGGCCACCGCCGTGTGCGGGATGCCCTGGTGATCCACCGGTTCGGTAAACGCCTTGGACAGCTTGTTGCACAGGCTGGACAGGCGCTGGTTTTCGGCCGGAGTCAGAAAGCCGAAGGTGGTCGGGTCCAGCCGGTAGAGCAGGGTGCCGGCGGGCAGGTAGGCAGTCAGGCGACGCTGCGCCAGCGCCACGTATCCATCGGCGTAGTCCCAGCCCAGGGCCTTGACCATGTCGCGGAAGTAATCGCTGCCGCAGACGTCGACGGCCACTGCGGTGGTGGCCGGTGCGCTCTCGCGCTGCGCCAGCCAGGTATCCAGGTCTTCGCCAAAGCGCGAGCGGTTGGGCAGGCCGGTGGCGCCATCGCGATAGGTGGTGCTGCGCAGGTTTTCCACCCGCAGCACGGCCAGGTCGCGCAGGCCTTCCAGTTGGGTCAGCGCCTCGGCATCCAGCCCCGCGCGCGGGCTGGTGCCGATCACGCACAGCGTGCCGATGCGGTGCCCGTCGCGCAGCGTCAAGGGCGCGCCGGCATAGAAACGGATGAAGGGCGGGCCCAGCACCAGCGGGTTGTCGCAAAAGCGCGGATCCAGTTGCGCATCCGCCACCACCATTACCTCGTCCGAGCGGATCGCGTGCGCGCAGAACGCCTGGTCGCGTGGCGTTTCCGGGGCATCCAGCCCAATGCGTGCCTTGAACCACTGGCGGTGTTCGTCCACCAGCGATACCAGCGCGATCTCCGCACCGAGGGCGCGTGCGGCCATCGCGGCGATGGCGTCGAACACCGGATCCGGCGGCGAATCCAGCAGGCAGAGGCCACGCAGGACGGCCAGACGGGCGGATTCTTCGGACATGGCGGATGGCTGGCTGACGGGGGCGGGCACGGATGGCATGTGCCGGTATCGGCCTCGGCCGTATCCACTTGATGTCGCCGCACCGGCTTATTCAGCTGCCAGCAGCGCAAATGCATGGTGCAGTGCGGGGCGGTGGCCACTGGCCGCATTGGCAGCAACCGGATCGCGCATGCGTATTTCGCGTTGCAGCACCGCGCTGCGCAACACGATGCGGCAGCCAGGCGCTGCGCTGTCAGGCTGGGCGCCGGCTCACCACACCCTGCGTGGGCGCTCGAATACACGGAAGTTAACGTTACCAGCCGCCTGGCGCGGCGGTCTGCGCACTGGGTCGGTCTCTGCGGATTTTGTCGGTTCTGTGACCTGGCCGCTGATTGCGCGGGCGTGCCATGGGCACGGTGAGCGCACGTGGGCCGGGCACGCATGCGTGCCGGAGCGCTCGCGGCACCCACCTCTGGAGCCGATCATGCAGATATTCACGTCCCGGGCGCAGCGCGCCTTGTTGTTGATTGCCGGCCTGGCGCTGGCATCGGTTGCGCACGCCGGTTTGTCCGTCTCCGGCACGCAATTGCGCGAGACCAATGGCAGCACGCTGGTCTTGCGCGGCATCAACCTGCCGCATGCCTGGTTTGCCGACCGCACCGATGCGGCACTGGCGCAGATCGCCGCCACCGGTGCCAACAGCGTGCGCGTGGTGCTCAGTTCCGGCCACCGCTGGAGCCGCACTCCGGAGGCGGAGGTGGCGCGCATCATCGCGCGCTGCAAGAGCCTGGGCCTGATCGCGGTGCTGGAAGTGCACGACACCACCGGTTACGGCGAAGACGGTGCCGCCGGGACCCTGGCTGACGCGGCCAACTACTGGACCAGCATCCGCGGCGCATTGGTGGGGCAGGAGGACTACGTCATCATCAATGTCGGCAACGAGCCGTATGGCAACCGCCTCAGTGCCAGCGAATGGGTCACCGGCCACGCGCGTGCGATCGCCACCTTGCGCAACGCCGGCCTGACCCATGCGCTGATGGTCGACGCGCCCAACTGGGGCCAGGACTGGCAGTTCTACATGCGCGACAACGCCGCTGCGCTGCTGGCGATGGATAGCCGCCGCAATCTGGTCTTCAGCGTGCACATGTACGAAGTGTTCGGCAGCGATGCGCCCGTGGACAGCTATCTGCGCGCGTTCCGCAGCAACGGGCTGGCGCTGGTGGTGGGCGAGTTCGGTGCCGACCATCGCGGCGCGCAGGTGGACGAGGCGGCGATCATGCGGCGCGCGCGCGAATACGGGGTCGGTTACATGGGCTGGTCGTGGTCGGGCAACGACAGCAGCACCCAGTCGCTGGATATCGTATTGGACTGGGATCCGACCCGCCTGAGCAGCTGGGGGCGCACCTTGATCGACGGCACCGACGGCATCCGCGCCACCTCGCGCAGGGCCAGCATCTTCAGTGCAAGGCGTCGCTAGGTCCAAGCGCGGCTAATCAACCGACCGCGCAGCCGTCAGGCGGGCGCGCGGTCGGTGTTCGAACCCGCATGTACCACGCGTAGGCTGCGGTTCCTGCGCACCGCACGGCTGCGATCAGCGGCCGGGTTCGCGCAGGGGGCCCGGGCTGGGGCGCTTGGTCAGCTTGCGCTGCAGCGAGCGGCGGTGCATGCCGAGCAGGCGTGCGGCCGCGGACACGTTGCCGCCGGTTTCGTGTAGCGCCTGCTGGATGTGTTCCCACTGCAGGCGGCTGAGCGGGGTCATCATTTCCTGCGCGGTTTCTTCTTCATCCGGTTCGGGCACCTCGTCGTCTTCTTCGCCCAGCGCCCGCATGATGGTGGGGATGTTGGCGGGCTTGGGCAGGTAATCGTCGGCGCCGAGCTTGATGGCCTCCACGGCGGTGGCGATGCTCGCGTAGCCGGTGACCAGCAGGATGCGCATGTCGGCGCGGATCTGCCGCAGCGGCTGGATCAGGCTCAGGCCGGAATCGTGGCCGAGCTTGAGATCGATCAGGGCGAAATCCGGCAATGCACTGCGCGCGGTGGACAGCGCGCTGTCCGCATCGGTGGCGGTCAGCGTTTCCACGCCACGCCGTGCCAGGCTGCGCTGCAGCGTGCGCAGGTACAAGGTGTCGTCGTCGACCAACAGGCCGGTGCGGATCGGGGTGCTTGTCATGCCAGGGCCTCGAGTTCGGAAAGCGGCAGGCGGAACCCGACGCGGGCGCCGCTGCCTTCGGCGGGCAGCATCCATAGCTCGCCCTGCAGGCGTTCGACGGTGGCATGCGACAAGGCCAGGCCCACGCCCATGCCGTCGTGTTTGCCGCTGTTGAACAAGGTGCCCGGCAGCATGGCTTGCGCAGTGTCGAAGCCGGGGCCGTAATCGCGTACCTCGCCGCTGAGGTGGTCCTCTTCCACGCGAAGCGTGAGGTCGATCTGCGGGCGGCCGGCGCGCTCGCCGGCATCGGCGGCATTGTTGAGCAGCACCATCAACAGGTGGCTGACGCCGGGCTGCAGCATCAGCCGCATCGGTGCGTCCTCGTTGCGGCGCAGCTCGATGGTGGGGCGCACCAGTCGCCATTGTTCCAGCACGTCCTTGACCGCCACCTCGCGGCTCAGGTGACCGTTGTCGGCCGGTGCGGCCAGCGCCAGCACGCGCTCATGGCACTGCACCAGCAGCTCGCGCAAGGTGTCCAGATCCTCGCGCAGCTCCATTTGGTCGCACTGGTCGGCGATGTCGTCCACCAGCAGCGTCATCGTGGCCAGCGGAGTGTTGAGTTCGTGCGCCACCGAGGCTGCATGCGTGGCCAGCGCCACGATGCCCTCGTTGCGGGCGAAGCGCTCGCGCAGGGTGGAGATTTCGCGTTCGCGTTCGCGCATGGACAACGCCAGCCGCGTGGCGAAGGCCAGCACCACCACGGTGGACAGCAGGAAGTTGGCCGCCATGCCCCACATGTGCAGGCTCAGCGGGTCGAAGCTGCCGTACGGCAGCGGCAGGCCGAATGCGGCACTGACGACGTAGCCGGCCACGCACGACGCCGCCACCGCCATCGCCCAGCCCAGCGGCAGGGCCAGCGCGGCCAGCGCGATCAGTACCAGGAACAGCGAGCCGAACGGGTTGGCGATGCCGCCGCTCCAGCCCACCATCCAAGTCAGCACGGTCACATCGACCAGGATGTGTCCGAATTCGGTGGCCGGGCTCACCGCGCCGCGATGGGCCACGCGCAGCTGCGCATACAGGTTGAACACTGCCAGCGCGGCCACGCCGGCCCACAGCGGTTGCTGCGGCAGGTGCAGGCCCATCAGGCCGGTGGCGACCAGGATGGTGGCGGCCTGGCCGGCCGTGGCCAGCCAGCGCAGGCTGCACAGGGTCCGCAGGAAGGAGGCGTCGGAATTGTTCATCACCGCAATGCTATGCGCTCGGGGGCGTGGCGGCCTGCGACAAACCGTCGCATCGGCCCGGAAGACCGCCCGCACCACGCTTCAGCTGTGAGCGGACGGAGGACAGGCTAAAATACCGCGATGCATGACGCCGTGACCCGCCCAACCCCTCCCGCCGACGCCACCGCCTGGCCGCGCCGCATCACCCAGGCCGTCAAGATCGGCAGCGTGATCGTGGGCGGAGGCCATCCGGTGGTCGTCCAGTCGATGACCAATACCGATACCGCCGACATCGCCGGCAGTGTCAAACAGGTATCCGAGCTGTGGCGCGCCGGCTCGGAGATGGTGCGCCTGACCGTCAACAACGCCGAGTCGGCCGCCGCCATCCCGCGCATCGTCGACAAGCTGCGCATGATGGGGATCGAGGTGCCGCTGATCGGCGACTTCCATTACAACGGCCATCAGCTGCTTGCCGCCGAGCCGGCCTGTGCGCAAGCGTTGGCCAAGTACCGCATCAACCCGGGCAACGTCGGCTTCGGCAAGAAGAAGGACCTGCAGTTCGGGCAGCTGATCGAATTCGCCATCGAGTACGACAAGCCGGTACGCATCGGCGCCAACTGGGGCTCGCTGGACCAATCGCTGGCCGCGCAACTGATGGACGAAAACTCGCAGCGCGAAACGCCGTGGGACGCCGGCCGCGTGCTGCGCGAGGCGTTGATCCGTTCGGCGGTGGATTCGGCCGAGCGGGCGGTGGAACTGGGCTTGCCGCGCGAGCGCATCATCCTGTCGGCCAAGGTCTCCGGCGTGCAGGAGCTGATCGCGGTCTACCGCGACATGGCTGCGCGCTGTGATTTTGCACTGCACCTGGGGCTCACCGAGGCCGGCATCGGTAGCAAGGGCATCGTGGCCTCGGCTGCGGCGCTGAGCGTGCTGTTGCAGGAAGGCATCGGCGACACCATCCGTATTTCGCTGACGCCCGAGCCGGGTCAGTCGCGCACCCAGGAAGTGGTGGTGGCGCAGGAACTGCTGCAGACCACCGGGCAACGCGCGTTCACCCCGATGGTCACCGCGTGCCCGGGCTGCGGCCGCACCACCTCCGAGTTCTTCCAGGAGCTGGCCGGCGTGGTGCAGAACCACGTGCGCGCACGCATGCCGGAATGGAAGATCTCCAACCCCGGCGCGGAGAACATGACCCTGGCGGTGATGGGCTGCGTGGTCAACGGGCCGGGCGAATCGCGTCACGCCAATATCGGCATCTCGTTGCCGGGGACGGGCGAAGCGCCGTCGGCGCCGGTGTTCGTGGATGGCGAAAAAACCGTCACCCTGCGTGGCGAGAACATCGCCCAGGAATTCATCGCGCTGATCGATCAGTACGTCGAACGCACCTATGTCCGCCGCGCCGGCTGAGTCGCCGGCCGGATTCAAGCTATGGCTGCGCCGTAACGCATGGCGCATGGGGCTGTTGTTCGTCGGCGTGCTGGTGCCGTTGGGTCTGTTCGTGAACCTGGCCGACGAAGTGCATGAGCTGGAAAATGTCTATTTCGACGAACCCTTGCTGTGGAGCCTGCGCAGCATCGCCACCCCGACGCTGGATACATTTTTCGGGGCGATCTCCAAGATCGGCTACCAGTACGGGGTGATTCCGGCCGATATCGCCATCGTGCTGGTGCTGCTGGCGCTGCGGCGCTGGCGCGAGGGCAGCTTTGCGGCGCTGGGCTTCGGCGGTTCGGCACTGCTCAACATGGGGGCCAAGCAGTTCTTCCAGCGCGACCGGCCCAGCCTGTGGGAGTCGATCGCGCCGGAAAGCACCTTCAGCTTTCCCAGCGGCCACGCGATGGGGTCGATGACGCTGGCGGCGGTGGTCATCGCGCTGGCCTGGCGCACCCGCTGGCGTTGGCCGGTGACCCTCGTGGCCAGTGCGTTCGCGTTGCTGGTCGGCGTGTCGCGCATCTACCTGGGCGTGCATTACCCCTCCGACATCCTGGGTGGCTGGTCGGCGGCGCTGGTCTGGGTGGTCGGCCTGTATCTGGTGATGTTTCGCGGCACGCGGCGGCCGCATTGGCGTCGCCATCTCACCTCGGCCTGAGGGCAGGGCCGCGCGACGTCGAACGTGGTCGGCGCAGGCGTGTGACCGGGACTGACGCAGACCGGCACGGCGTTCGACTCAGTAACGACCTACGCGCTCCCGGCGCCACAACTGCAGCCCGATCACGCTGCCGATTGCGGCCAGCAGAATCATGTAATACGCCGGGCCCATCGGGTGTTGCTTGAGCAACATCACCACCACCAGCGGAGTCAGGCCACCGAATACCGCATAGCCCAGGTTGTAGGCGAACGACACGCCGGACAGGCGCACCACCGGCGGAAACGCTTCGACCATGACGCGCGGAACCGCCCCCAGGACGCCGAGCGCCGCGCCCAGCAGGGCGTACAGCGGGAACAGCAACTGCGGATCACCGGCCAGGCGATAGAACAGCCAGGCGCTGGCGCCCAGGAACACGCTGCCGGCAAGCAGCACGCGTCCGTTGCCGTAGCGATCGGACAAGGCGCCGGCCACGATCGAGCCGACCGCCTGCAGCAGGACCGCGAGCAGGTTGGCCTGCAAGGCGACCGCTGCCGTGTAGTGGTACGCGCTCTGCAGCAGCGTCGGCGTCATCAACGACACCACCAGCACCCCGGCGGCCACCATCCAGGTCAGCCACAACGACTGCGCCACACTGCGTGGATGATCGCGCAGCACCAGTTTGAGCGGCGTTTCACGCGCGACTGCACGCATCGCCATCAGCTCGGCGAACACCGGCGTTTCATGCAGCCAGCGCCGCAGATACACGGAAAGCAGGCCGAAGAGGCCGCCGGCCAAAAACGGCAGGCGCCAGGCATAGTCGGCGATTTCCTGCGGGGTGAAAGCGCGATGGATCGCCCCGGCGCTGAGCGAACCGAGCAACACGCCGGCGGCCAGCCCGGCGGTCAGTGTTCCGCAGGCCAGTCCCCTGCGTTGCGCAGGCACGTGCTCTGCGACGAAGACCCATGCACTGGGAACTTCGCCGCCGATGGCCGCGCCCTGCAGCAACCGCATCGTCAGCAGCAGGAGCGGGGCGGCCAGGCCGATCTGCGCATAGGTCGGTAGCACGCCGATGGCCAGCGTCGGCAAGGCCATCAACCCGATGCTCAGCGCGAACATGCGCTTGCGACCGAGCAGGTCGCCGAAGTGCGCCATCACGATCCCGCCCAGCGGACGGATCAGGTAGCCGGCAGCAAAGATGCCGAAAGTCTGCAACTGCCGCATCCAGTCCGGTATGCCCGGCGGAAAGAACAGCTCTCCCAGCACCGTCGCGAAGAAGATGAAGATGATGAAGTCGTAGAATTCCAGCGCGCCGCCCAGTGCGGACAGGGCCAGCGTCTTGTAGTCGCCGCGTGTGAGCTGGCTTGTGGGTGCAGTGCCTGTTGCGGAAGGGGTCTTCAAGGCATGACATCCTGTGGCAGGTGCTCGCGCGCATGCGCGTGCTGGAGCAGTGAGGTATGAGTCATCCGTGCTATTGCTGCGGCAACGCGCAGCTTGCACGCTTGCCCGCCACGGCCAGGCACATGCGCTTCGGGAAAGGCGCGCTGGCTGCGCCTTCGGTGCCGATCAGTCGCGCACACTTGCGTGCGCCGCCGCTTCGGCATGCAGTGCGGTGGTGTCGAACAACGGCAGCTGCGCATCGCTGCTGTCCACCAGCAGCGAAATCTCGGTGCAGCCCAGGATGATCGCTTGCGCACCCTCCTGGCCGAGGTCGGCCATGACCTGGCGGAAATAGCCGCGCGACTCGGGCCGGATGATGCCCTGGCAGAGTTCGTCGTAGATCACCCGATGCAGTTGCGCGCGTGCGTCGGCCGGCGGTACCAGCACCTGCAGGCCACGCGCAGCCAGACGCTCGCGATAGAACGGCTGTTCCATGGTGAAACGCGTGCCGAGTAGCCCGACCCGGGTGACGTCCGCGGCAATCAACGCATCGGCGGTGGCATCGGCGATATGCAGCAAGGGCAGCGGTGTCGCGGAGGTGATCGCATCGGCAACGCAATGCATGGTGTTGGTGCACAGCACCAGGAAGTCGGCACCGCCGGCATGCAGCGCGCGCGCCGCTGCCGCCATTGCCTGGCCTGCGCCGTCCCAGTCGCCGGCGTGTTGCAGGCGCTCGATCTCATGGAAATTGACGCTGTACAGCAAGAGCCTGGCCGAATGCAGGCCGCCGCAGGCCAGGCGCACCCGCTGGTTGATGATGCGGTAATAGGGCAGGGTGGATTCCCAGCTCATGCCGCCGATCAGGCCGATGGTTTTGCTTGGAACCGGCATGCCGACCTCACCTTGGAAAAGTCAACGAATGTGCGTGCGCATCGCCCCTTCGATGCCCGGGGAGCGCATACCAGCGCAGTGTACGTCGGCATCGTCGCCACGCCATCTTGCAGACGGTCAGGCCGCTCGCAGACGGTCAGGCCGCTCGCAGACGCTCGATCACTCGCCCGGTTTTGCGCCTTCCACCGGCGCATGGGTGGCGGCGCGGCGCGCCAGCACCGCTTCGCGATGGGCGATGTAGACGTTGGCGCCGATGATGATGGCCGCACCGATCAGGGTATGGCGCTCGATCGCCTCGCCGAACAACCACCAGCCCAGCAGCGCCACCAGCGGCAATTGCATGAAGCTGATCGGCTGCAGCGCCGAGACCTCGCCCAGCTTGAGCGCGCGGGTCCAGAACAACTGCCCGGCGGTACCGAAGATGCCGGTGGCCACCAGCCATAGCCAGTCGATGCCCTGCGGCCAGCTCCACTGCAACAGCGCGGGAATCAGCGACATCGGCACCCAGAACACGTAGGTGTAGAACACCACCGTGTCGGAGTCGTCGCTGCGCGAGAGCTGCTTGATCTGGATCGCCACGATGGCGCTGATCACTGCGGCCAGCAGCGCCACCAGCAAGCCCGGGCTGAAGGTGGACGAGCCTGGCCGCAGGATCACCAGCACGCCGATGAAGCCCGCTGCCACCGCCAGCCAGCGCCGCATGCGCACCTGTTCCTGCAGCCACACCACCGCCAGCACGGTGACGAATAAAGGCGTGGAATAGGACAGCGAGATGGCCTGGGACAACGGCAGATGCCCGATCGCCCAGAACCCGCACAGCATCGAGGCCAGGCCGATCAAGGTGCGGGCGAAATACTGCGGCAGCTGGCGCGTGCGCGGCAGCGGCTTGCCCGGGCGCACGATCAGCGGCAGCAGCGCCAGCAAGCCGAAGGCATTACGGAAGAACGCGATCTCGGTGGTCGGCATGTGCGCGGAGGCAAACCGGATGCTGATGGCCATCAGGCCGAAGGCGAGCGTGCTGATCAGCATCCAGACCGCGGCGCGCACCGGCGCCGGCGATGCCGTCACCAATGCGCTCCGATGATGCGCGGCTCCGGCTCCAGGATCACCGAGTAGCGCTCGCGCACCGATTCGGCGATGCGCCGTGCGACGTCGAGCAGCTGCGCGCCGCTGGCGCTGCCGTAGTTGACCAGGACCAGCGCATGATCCGGCGACACGCCGGCATCGCCTTCGCGCCGGCCCTTCCAGCCGCATTGCTCGATCAGCCACGCCGCCGACAACTTGCCCTGGCCGGGCTGTTCGCCCGGGTAGACCGGCATGTCGGGGAAGGTGGCCTGCAAGGCCGCGATCTGCTCGCTTGGCAGCAGCGGGTTCTTGAAGAAACTGCCGGCATTGCCCAGCACGTCCGGGTCCGGCAGCTTGCGCCGGCGGATGTTGATCACTGCCTGCGCCACATCCGCTGCACCGGCCAGTTCGGCTCCCATGCGGGCCAGCTCCTCGCGGATGCCGGCATAGTCCAGCCGCAGTTCGTGCAACAGCGGCAGGTTGAACTCCACCGCCACGATCAGGTAACGCTCCGGCTGCTGCTTGAACACGCTGTCGCGGTAACCGAACGCGCAGTCGTCTGCCCCCAGCCGCACGAACTGCTGGCCCTGCCGGTCGAAGGCCTCCACCGCATGGATGAAGTCGCCCACCTGCGCGCCGTACGCGCCGATGTTCTGGATCGGGCTGGCACCCACCGTGCCGGGTATCAGCGCCAGGTTTTCCAGGCCCGACAGACCCTGCTGCAGCGAATACAGCACCAGCGCATGCCAGTTCACGCCAGCGCCGGCACGCACGATGGCATGGTCGGCACGGTGCGCAATGATGGCGATATCGCGGTTTTCGAAACACAGCACGCAACCCGGTGGGTCGCCGGCCAGCAGCACGTTGCTGCCGCTGCCCAGCACCAGCAGCGGTTCGCCCGCGATCTGCGGCGCCAACAGCGCCTGTGGCAAGGCCTGGGGTGTGTCGATATGCAACAGCCAGCGCGCCGTGGCCTGCACATGGAACGTGTTCAACGCATGCAGCGGCGCGTGTTCGCTCAGGCGCCAGCCCGGTTGCACGGCATCGCTCATAACGGCGACACCGCGCCGCCGCTGGGCGCCTCGCGGCGGCGGCGGATGGCATCGACGCATTCGCCGATCAGCGGCGGCCCGCGATACACCAGCCCGCTATAGCACTGCACCAGGCTCGCGCCCGCGGCCATCTTGGCCACCGCATCGGCGCCGGAGGTGATGCCGCCCACGCCGATCAACGGAATCGCTTCGGGCAGGCGTGCGCGCAGGCGGCGCAGCACCAGGGTGGATTGCCCCAGCAACGGTGCGCCCGACAGGCCGCCGGCTTCGGCAGCCAACGGATGATTGGCGACCAAGGTGCGCGTGACCGTGGTGTTGGTGGCGATCACGCCATCCACCGCCAGGTCGGCCAGCACGCGCGCGGCCGCATCGATGTCGCGGTCGTTGAGATCCGGCGCCACCTTCACCAGCATCGGCACGCGCTTGCCGTGCTGCGCGCCCAGGGCTTCCTGGGTTTCGCGCAGGTCTGCGATCAGGCGGCGCAGCGCCTGTTCTTCCTGCAGCTCGCGCAGGCCGGCGGTATTGGGCGAGGAAATGTTGACGGTGATGTAGTCGGCCAGCGGATACACCCGCTCCATGCAGTAGCGGTAATCGCTGGTGGCCTCTTCGTTGGGGGTGTCCTTGTTCTTGCCGATGTTGATGCCCAGCAGGCCGCCGCGGCGGCGCGCGCGCTGCACGTTGGCCGCCAGCGCATCCACGCCCAGGTTGTTGAAGCCCATGCGGTTGATCACCGCCTGGTACTCGGGCAGCCGGAACATGCGTGGCTTGGGATTGCCCTGCTGCGCACGCGGCGTGACCGTGCCGATCTCGACGAAGCCGAACCCCAGCGCCATCAGCGCGTCGATATGTTCGCCATTCTTGTCCAGCCCGGCGCCGAGCCCGACCGGATTGGGGAACATCAGCCCGAACGCGGGCGTTGGCAGTGGCACCGGGCGCTTGGCCAGCAGCGCCGTGGTGCCGGTGCGGTAGGCGGTATCGATGGAGCGCAATGCCAGCGCGTGGGCGCGTTCGGCATAGAGGGAAAACAGCAAGGGGCGGGCAAGCGAATACATGCGGGTCAGTTCAAACTCCCGGCGAAGATGCGGGTCTGGTAATGAAAGTCGATCACCCCGTCGTGCGCGTACGCATCGAACAGGGCGCGCAGCGCGTCCAGCATCGGCGCGTGCCGCGCATCGTGCGCCAGCGGCGCATACGACGAGGACAGCAGGCGGCCACGCAAGGCGTCGAAATCCAGCCGCTGTACATTGGGAAAGCGGGCCATCGCCCGGAATCCATCGCCGAACCAGGCCTGCATGGTCGCATCGTCCTGGTAGCGTTCTGCCACCGCCGAATAGTCGGTGCCGTAGTCCAGCAGCAGCTGTTCGTAGCCGCGCAGGAACGCGGTGGAGTCCAGTTCGCGCGAGTTCCAGTACACCACCGCCAGGCCGCCGGGCTGCAGGATACGTGCCCACTCGCGGCGCACGGCCTGGGTGTCGAACCAGTGGAAGGCCTGCGCTGCCGACACCAGGCCAACGCTGGCATCGGCCAGCCCGGTGGCCTCGGCGGTGCCGTCGGTGGCCTGGAAGCTGCCGAATTCGGCCAGCCATTGGTGCGCGGCGGCGCGCATGGCCGGGTTCGGTTCCACTGCGGTGACCGAATAGCCGGCCTCCAGGAACAGGCGGCTGGAGATGCCGGTGCCGGCACCGATATCAGCCACCGGCGTGGCGGGGGTGACGCCCAGCTCGTCGTGCAGCCAGCGCAGCAGCTGCGGCGGGTAACTCGGCCGGTAGCGCACATACGCCGCTACCCGGTCAGTGAAACGCTGGGCCGAGGAGGGCGCGGCCATGCTCAACTGTTGGCGGCCGCCAGCCACGCCATGCCGCCGAAGAAAAGAATGAACACCGCAATGCCCAGCACCCACAGCGCCACCGCCAGCCAGCCCAGGACCAGGCCGCCGATCGCCAGCCCGTCGCCATCCAGGCCCTGCGGATGACGGCGGATTTCCGCCCGCGCCAGGTGGCCGGTGATGATGGCGCAGATGCTGCCGAGGAAGGGAATCAACGTCCAGCCGAGAATGCCGGCCACCAGGCTGACGATGGCCATGGCGCTGGTCTGTCGAACGACAACGTTCATCATGAACTCCTTGAAGGGCCCGCAGCCGGCGGCTGGCGTCGCCCGATTATCCCAGAGCGGCCGGCCAAAAGGCGTGCCGGTTGAAGCGAACCGTGGCCGATGGCCGGATTCAGGCGATTTGAAGGGCTGTGGGAGCGACGGTTGCGCCGTGCGAGCGTGTGGTTTGTGGCCTGGAGCGTGGTCGGGCAGGGCGGCGACAGTCTGCCGCGGCCTGTTTCGGCGGCCCGCTCCACCATCAGCGCGACGGCCTGGTGCCCCAGCATTCCAACAGCGCGAGGCAGCAATGCGTGCCGCACGCGCCCCGCAGGCAGGCCCACGCGCCGGAGCGGTGTCCGGCGCGTGGGCCCTACATCACAGATCGAACTTGATGCCCTGAGCCAGCGGCAGCGAATCGGAGTAGTTGATGGTGTTGGTCTGGCGGCGCATGTAGACCTTCCACGCATCCGAGCCGGATTCGCGACCACCGCCAGTTTCCTTCTCGCCACCGAACGCGCCGCCGATCTCCGCACCGGAGGTGCCGATGTTGACGTTGGCGATGCCGCAATCGCTGCCCGCGGCAGACAGGAACTTCTCGGCCGCCTTGAGGTTCTGGGTGAAGATCGACGACGACAGCCCCTGCGGCACGCCGTTCTGCAGGTCGATCGCCTCGTCCAGCGTGCTGTACTTCATCACGTACAGGATCGGCGCGAACGTCTCGTGCTGCACCACCGCGTCGCTGTTCTGCAGCCCAGTGACAATGGCCGGCAGCACGAAGTTGCCCGGGCGGTCGATCGCGGTGCCGCCCACTTCCACCGTGCCGCCAGCGGCCTTGGCCTTGGCGATCGAGTCGAGGAACTGTGCAACCGCGCCCTGGCTGTTGAGCGGGCCCATCAGGTTTGCCGGGTCGGTGGGGTCGCCGATCTTGCTGTCGAGCTGCTTGTACGCCTTGACCAGCGTGGCCAGCACGTTGTCGTAGATGGAGTCGTGCACGATCAGGCGGCGCGTGGTGGTGCAGCGCTGGCCGGCGGTGCCGACCGCACCGAACACAATGCCGGGAATCGCCAGCTTCAGGTCGGCGGTCTCGTCCAGAATGATGGCGTTATTGCCACCAAGCTCCAGCAGGCAGCGGCCCAGGCGGTGGGCGACCTTTTCAGCGACCACGCGGCCGATCTGGGTGGAACCGGTGAAGCTGATCAGCGGGATGCGGGTGTCTTCGACCAGCGTCTCCGACAGGGAAGTGCCGGCATCGTTGATCAGGAAGAAGATGTCCGGGAAGCCGGCATCCTTCAGCGCCGCGTTGCAGATCTTCATGGTGGCAATCGCGGTCAGCGGCGTCTTGTTGGACGGCTTCCAGATGCAGATATCGCCGCAGATCGCCGCCAGGAACGCATTCCACGCCCACACCGCCACCGGGAAGTTGAACGCGCTGATGATGCCCACCAGGCCCAGCGGCTGGTACTGCTCGTACATGCGGTGGCCAGGGCGCTCCGAGTGCATGGTGTAGCCGTAGAGCATGCGGCTCTGGCCCACGGCGAAATCGGCGATGTCGATCATCTCCTGCACTTCGCCATCGCCTTCGGGCTTGCTCTTGCCCATTTCCAGCGCCACCAGCGAGCCCAGCGCATCCTTGTGCGCACGCAGCGCCTCGCCACACAGGCGAACGGCTTCGCCGCGGCGCGGCGCCGGCGTGGTGCGCCACACCTTGAAGGCCGCCTGGGCGCGCTGGATGATCAGTTCGTAATCGTCCGGCGTGGTCGCCTGCACCTCGGCGATGACCGCGTTGGTGGTCGGGTTGAGCGGCTGCAGCACCCCGGCACCGGTGGCCTGCGACCAGGTCGCCTCGCCGAGGTAGGTGCCGGAATTGGACGCGGCGAGGTCGAGCGCCTTGAGCAGGTCAGCGGACATGGAATCTCCTGGAAACGGTGGCGGTCGCGCGGCGGCAGGGCCGGCCCACGACACGGGTAGCCGCCAATTTTAGCAGGCTCCATCCAGCCCGGCCGGCTTGGCAAGCTGGCTGAACATGCGACAATGCCGCCCTTGGCCCCGTAGCTCAGCTGGATAGAGCGTCCCCCTCCTAAGGGGAAGGTCGCCCGTTCGAATCGGGCCGGGGTCACCAGACCGAGAGCTGCTGTTCCAGATGGCCGCATGAGCTGGCGGGACGATAGACGCCTGCCAGCTGCCGCGTTGAGACGGCAGGGCGTTGACGGCACCGCGTCAGTAGAGGCGTGCGCATCGCTTCCCAGGTCAGCGCATTGGGCTCAGGTCGGCTGCCACAACTCTGCCTTGTTGCCGTCGGGGTCGATGACCCAGGCAAACAGCCCGAATTCCGAGGTGGTGACGGTCTCAGACACCTGGCAACCGGCAGCTCTCAGCCGTTCAACCAGCGACTCCAGATCATCGACGCGGTAGTTCACGATGAAGGGGGCTGCGGTGTTTTCGAACTGGCTGCTCGCCTAATCGTGAATTGCCCATGCCAGCGGGTTCCCGGGGCTTCCCTCTCGCGATCCCGCATCGAACACGGTTCCACCCCAGCCGTGTACATCGATTCCCAGCTGCGTTGCATACCAGGTGCGTAGTGCAGCCGCGTCCCTGGATTTGATGATGATCCCGCCGATCCCGTTCACTGCGTGCATGCCCGATTCCTTTGACTGAGTGGGGTGACGACCAATAGCGGAGCCGGTCCATGCGTCCCGACTCGGCTGCCGCGCAACGACGATAAAGTAGTGCCAGTTCAGCCGCTTGCCAGATCTTGCTCGGATGACGATCAGCCAAACGCCATCGCTCACCACGGTCCAGAGCGTGAATCGTGCGCTCGACTACATCGAGGTCAATCTCGCCGGGAAGCTTTCGCTGTCCCTGATTGCTGGCGCCGCCTGTGTGTCACCTTTCCATCTTCAGCGAATCTTTCGTGCCGTCCTGGGTGAAACCCCGCGCGCGTTCGTGCTACGCAGAAGGCTGGAAAACGCCTTGGGCGATATGTCTCACCAGCCGGGCCGGCCCCTGACGGAAATAGCGCTGGCCCGCGGGTTTTCTTCGCTCTCGGATTTCTCGAGAAACTTTCGAAAGCATTTTGGATATTCGCCCGCCAGGTTGGATCTCGGCGCCTGTCTGGATGCGCGCCAAAGCGCGCTGGATGCCACCCTGGCACTGACCTCGCATGGCGATGGAGGTGGCGCCATCGACGCCGGGGAATTTTCGGTCAATCTTCGCGAGATTCCCGAACGCACCGTTCAATACGTGCGCGTGCATCGTCCATTCGAGCAGGGCGCGGTGCGGGCGGCGGCGATGCGCCTGCTGTCGTGGGCGCAAGATGCCGGCGTAGCACACCATCAGTGGCTAGGGTATCTCTGGGATCAACCGCGCCTGGCGTGCGCCGACGACTGCCGTTATGACGTCGCGGTGGAAGTGACGCATGGGCGGCCCTACGGCGATATCGGCCTCTTCCGGTTTCCGCCGATGAAGGTGGCTGAAGTGGTGATTCCCGGGGATTTGCAGCTGGAGGCGCGCGCCTTCACCTGGCTGCGCACCGTGTGGCTGCCGGCAAGCGACTACCTGCCAGCAGGCTTGCCCGCCTTCGAGGCATGGCTGGGGTTGCCGTACGCACACGGGGACGATCACTTCGAGCTTGCGTGCCAGCTTCCGATCCGTCGCCCGTCGGAGTCGGATGCGTGGGACAAGCTGCGGCACGCGGAGGACGGGCGCATCTACTGACCGGCTCGAGCCCGGTACCGATCGGATGGATTTGCTCTGGGTTAATGAGATGTTCATCGATTTGACCTGCTTGCAGTGCGAAGGACAGCCGCTTGAGGTTAGGGACGTCACTCTTGTTGCCTGCGAGATTCTGGTGATCACCACCTGATGACCGGGCGGAGGCAGGCAACAACCCGGGAGAGCCTTCATGAAAACTGTCATGCCTTAAAGAGCATTGCTCGAATTAGCTTTTTGACTGCTGTTGGCCGAACTTCACCCCCAAGGTGGTCCCGCATCAAGCCGTTACAGCAATCCTGCCGCGGCTGCATCCACCTATTTTAGTGATGTCCATCACATTAGCTTGATTGTCGGGTTTTTCTTACAGGGTGGCCCCTACAGCAAGCGTTGACGTTCCGTTAACGCTGCCGCAAAGTCCCGCAGCATTCGCCGCGCTGACGGGTTGCGTCGCCGTTTTGGCGGCCAGGCGCGGTGGTGCGAGTAACGGCATGTCACGGCATGACCGTTGCACAGGGGGCATGACAGATGTGGATGCGATCGGCGCCATTGGCGCTGGCGGCTTGCCTGTGGGCGGTCGCCGGGCTGGCGGCTGCACAACAAACGGCACCTTCCAGCCTGGATCGGCAGGAACAACTGCGCCAGGCCGAAGAGATCCAGCGCCGGCAGGAGCAGGAGCGCCAGGCGCCCTTCGCCGGCCCGCGCGAGGATGCCGAGCGCGTGGACGCACGTAGCACCGCATTGCCCAAGGAAGACCTGTGCTTTGCCATCGCGCGCGTGCGCCTGTCCGGTGCGGGCGATGCAGCGGACCGCTTTGCCTGGTTGTGGAAATCCTTGCGTCGTTATGAGGGTCGCTGCATCGGACGCGCGGGGATCGACATCATTCGCCGCCGCGCACTGGATCGCCTGGTGGCGCGTGGGTTTGTCACCACCCGCATCGGCGTGCCCGAGCAGGATCTGTCGCGTGGAGAGCTGCGTTTCGAATTGATGCCCGGACGTCTGCGTGCGGTGCGTGTGGTCTCCGAGACCGATGGCGCGCAGTGGAAAACCGCCTTGCCGTTACGCCGCGGCGATGTGCTGGACCTGCGCGCGATCGAGCAGGCGGTGGAGCAGTTCAAGCGCCTGCCATCGCAGGACGCCAAGATCGATATCGCGCCCGGACAGGCGCCAGGTGAATCGGATCTGGTGATCACGCTGCAGCACGGCCGACGCTGGCGTGGCGTTGCCAATGCAGACGATTCGGGTGTGGAGGCCACGGGCCGCGTGCAGGGTGGGCTGGATCTTTCACTGGACAATCCGCTGGGGCTCAACGATCTGCTCAGCGTGGGCTACAGCCACGATCTGGCCACGCGCGACGAAGAGCGCGGTACCCGCGGCAACAGCCTGAGCTACAGCCTGCCCTGGGGTTGGTGGACATTCGCACTGTCGGCGTCGTCGTATCGGTATCACCAACGCGTCGATGGCTTCCTGCAGACCTTCCAGTCCAGCGGCCGATCCAGCAACGCCCAGCTGGATATCCAGCGCGTGCTGCACCGTGACGGCACCAGCAAGACCTCCGCTGGCGTGACCATCGGCCGGCGCCGCGCACGCAGTTATCTGGATGGCGTGGAGATCGGGATCCAGCGGCGCGATACCAGTAGCGCGGAATTCTATTTCGCGCATCGTCGCTATCTCGGCGCCATGCAACTGGATGCGCGTATCGCCCATCGGCGCGGAACGCCCTGGTTCAACAGCCAGTGGACCGGATACGACCCACAGATCGGGTTTCCCACTTTCCGCTATGGCGTCACCACGCTGGACATCAGCACCGCGCTGCCCTTCAAGCTTGGCCCGGTGCCGATGGCCTGGGAGAGCAGCCTGCGTGCGCAGACGGCCGGCGAACTGCTGCTGGGGTCGGAATTCGTCACCATCGGCGGCCGCTACAGCGTGCGTGGCTTCGATGGTGAAGCCACGCTGGGTGCGGAGAAAGGTGCGTACTGGCGCAATACCTTGAGCGTTCCGGTACAGCGGATCGGCCTGACGCCTTACCTGGGCCTGGACGCCGGCCGCATCGATGGCACCAGTGCGAGCGGGCTGCGCGGACGCAGCCTGGTGGGTGGTGCGGTGGGCCTGCGTGGCGGGTGGTTCGGCGCCAGCATCGACGCATTCGCCGGTTGGGCCATCCACCGCCCGGATGGGTTTGGAAGTGCGCAGCCGGCCTATGGCGCGCGAGTGATCTACCAGTTCTGACATGGACCGCGCAGCCGGCCGGCTGCGCGCTAGCGGATTGATGCCGTCCACAGGCGGCCAGAGGGAAACGATGGACATCGAAGCGATGAGCGTGCGTGGTTACGTGGTCGAACAGGGCAAGCGCGCCCTGGCAGTGCTGCTGTGCTTCACCGTGACCTGGACATCGTTCCCGGCCTGGGCGCAGGTCGCGCCCACACCCAATCCCGGCGGGCAGACCCCCGGCCAGCAGGTCGCTGCCAATGGCGTGCCGGTGGTGGACATCGTTGCGCCCAATGCGCGCGGCATCTCGCACAATCGCTACAGCACTTTCAATGTCGGCCCGAACGGCCTGATCCTCAACAACAGCGCGCAGATCTCCAAGACCGAGCTGGGCGGCTATGTCGCGGGCAACAACAATCTACAGCGCAGTGGCGCGGCCTCGCTGATCCTCAACGAGGTCACCTCGGCCAGCAGCCGATTGCAGGGCTATACCGAAATCGCCGGCGCCAAGGCGCAGGTGGTCATCGCCAACCCCAACGGCATTTCCTGCGATGGCTGCGGCTTTCTCAATACCTCGCGGGTCACGCTGACCACCGGTACGCCGAACCTGGGAAGCGACGGCGCCTTGAATGGCTTCAGCATCACCGGCGGCGCGCTCAGCATCGGCAGCAACGGCCTGGACGCGTTCAACGTGGATCGTCTGGATCTGCTCTCGCGGCAACTCAGTGTCGACGGCTCGATCTGGACCAGGGAGCTGGTGGCCAGCGCAGGCACCGGGCGTGTCAATGTCGATGGGATGTTGCTGGATGTGTTGCCAGGTACCGATGGCGCAGCGCCATCGATCGGCATCGACGTGGCGCAGCTGGGCGGCATGTACGCCGAGCGGATTCGCCTGATTGCCACCGAGGCCGGCGTTGGCGTGGTCAGCCGCGGCACCCTGGCGGCACAGAGCGGCGATCTGCAGATCGACAGTGCCGGGCAGGTGAGCCTGAGCGGCACCACCGTGGCGCGCGATGGCG
The DNA here is from genome assembly GCF_012848175.1 of Xanthomonas campestris pv. badrii. Classification (NCBI taxonomy): domain Bacteria; kingdom Pseudomonadati; phylum Pseudomonadota; class Gammaproteobacteria; order Lysobacterales; family Lysobacteraceae; genus Xanthomonas; species Xanthomonas campestris. The sequence goes on from NZ_CP051651.1 coordinate 1,724,502, forward strand.
TGAACGTGCGTGCCGCCGGTGACCTGGACCAACGCGGCGTGCTGGGCTCGCAGCAGGGCGATGTCGACTTGCGAGGCGCGCAGCTGCGCCTGTCCGGCGATCTGGTGGCGGCCGGCGCGTTGACGGCGCAGGCCAGCGGGACCTTGCAGCATGCCGGCCGCAGCAGCGCCGGCACGATTCGCCTGTTTGGTTCGGAGTTGAATGCCGACGGCAGCCTGCATAGCACCGGTGCACTGGAACTGGGAGCCGATGGCCTGTTGCGCAGCGGCGGTGTTGCGTATGGCGGCGCAGGCGCGGACCTGCGCGCAGCAAGTATCGCGCTGTCGGGCACCTTGCAGAGCGGCGGCGCGATTGCCTTGAATGCAAACAGCATCGACGCGGTGGGTACGCTGGATGCAGCGACCGCCTTGCGGGTGATTGGGAATGGCAATGTGCGGATGGGCGGCCTGGCGCAGGCCGGGCAGGGCGTGCAGCTGCAGGCCGGTGGCCGGCTGGGGGTGCAAGGGCAATTGGTCGCTGCCGACGCGGTTGCGTTGAGTGCCGGTGCGGTCGATCTTGCGCAGCGCGCTGCAGTGTCTGCCGGCACCGATCTGGATCTGCGCAGCACCGCTGCGCTGACCAATGCGGGCAGCGTTTACGCCGGCCGCGACCTGCGGCTCCAGGCCGGCAACGTGGCCAGCGCTGGCAGCATCACTGCTGCGCGCGACGCGCAGCTTGCCGTCGCCGCAGACTTCGTCAACAGCGGCACCGTTGTGGCTGGAAACGCATTGACGGTGGACGCCGCACAGTTGGAGAGCCGTGGCGATATCGGCAGCCAGCGTGGCGACACGAGCTTGCGCGCCCGTGGTGGGATCGCACTGGGCGGCAACGCCGTGGCGGGTGGGGCGCTGGCAGTGGATGCCGGCAGCGCGGCGCAACTCTCCGGGGCAGTCAATGCCGCGCGCGTGACCTTGCGCAGCGGCGGCAATGCCGAGGTATCGGGCAGTTTGCAGACCATCCGCGGCGACGTCGCCATGCTCGCCGGCGGTGAGCTGGTCAACAGTGCACTGGTGAGTGCTGCGGGCGCGATCGACCTGCAGGCGGATGGCGCGCTGCGCCAGCGCGGCCAGCTGCGCAGCGCTAGCGCACTGCAACTGGGTGGTGGCACGGTCGAGCACGATGGGGTGATCGATGCCGGTGCCGATCTGCGCGTTGCAAGCGCCACCGATCTGGCGTTGAACGGCACCTTGCAGAGCGCAGGTGCCGCCACGCTGCAGGCGGGCAACGCGCTGGAAAATCGCGCAAACCTCGTTGCGAACGGCACGTTGCAGGTCGATGCGGCCTCGCTGCGTAATGTGCAGGGCGCGGCACTCTCCTCCAACGCCGATGCGGTTGTGAGAACCAGCGGGGTGCTGGACAACGCCGGCAGCCTTTACGGCGCTGATGCAGTGCAGCTGGCGGCTGGCACGCTGCTCCAGAGCGGCCGGATTGGCGCCGGCAATACGTTGACCGCAACGGTTGGCGATGCGTTCGACAACACCGGCAATGTGGTTGCCCGAAACGCGCTGCAGATCGATGCCGGCAGCCTGCGCAGTGACGGTCAACTCGGCAGCGAGACGGGCAGCGTCCGGCTGGCGAGCCAGGGCGACCTGCGGGTGCAGGGCGTCACGGCAGCGGCCACGTCGCTACAGGCCAGCGCTGGCGGCGATCTGCAGCAGGCGGGCGCGCTGACGGGGCAGTCGGTCGCCTTGATGGCGGGGCGGGATCTCACCACGGCCGGCACGGTGCAGGCGTCGGCGCTGGATCTGCAGGCGCAGCGTGCGCTGACGTTTGCTGCGCAAGGCCAGGTACAGGGCGATGCATCCGTGCGCGCGAGCAGCGTGGCCACGCGCCAGGACGCCGTGCTGCAAACGGGTGGCGCCTTGACGCTGGAAGGCGGCGCTGTCGACAGCCGCGGCACGCTGGATGCGGGCACCGATCTGCAGATCCGCAGCCAGGGCGATCTTGCGCTGGCGGGCGTAGCCCAGGGCGGGCGCGACGTACAGCTCACTGCTGCCAATGCGTTCAACAACGCCGCGCATGTGGTGGCCGGACGCGATCTGACCGTGCAGGCGCAGCAACTGGATAACGCTGCCGCCGGTGTCCTGGCCGGTGAGGGCGATGTGGCAGTGACCACGGTGGCGCAGCTCGCCAATGCCGGCCGCCTGCAAGCCGGCGGCGATGTACAGCTCACCTCGGCAGCGCTGGACCAAAGCGGCAGCGTCTCCGCGGGCAAGGCCTTGAATGTTGCGGTGGCTGGAACGTTGGATAACCGTGGGAGCCTGATTGCCAGGGATGGATTGCTGGTCGATGCAGCACTCCTGCGCAGCAGTGGCCAGCTTGGCAGCGAGCGTGCCGATGTCACGCTCGCTAGCCAGGCGGACATACAGTTGGGCGGCGTGGTGGCTGCCGCGACCGCATTGCGTGCCAACGCCGGTGGCGATCTTCAACAATCCGGCACGCTCACTGCGCGGTCGCTTGCACTGCAGGCCGGCCGCGATCTGGCTGTCAATGGCGCCGTCCAGTCTGCCTCCACCCTGGATCTGCAGGCGGAGCGCACGCTCACGGTGAATGGGCAGACATCGAGCACGGGCAACACCGCGCTCACAGGCGTAGCCGTCACCACCGGCAGCGCGGCCGTGGTGAAGAGCGGCGCCGACATCACGCTGGACGGCAGCGCCATCGATAGCCGCGGTGCACTCGATGCAGCCGGCGATCTGAGCGTGCGCAGCGCAGGCGATCTTGCACTGGGCGGTGTGGCCCAGGCCGGACGCGATGTCACTCTTGCGGCCGACGGTGCATTGCGCAATTGGGCGCAAGTGATTGCCGCGCGCGATCTGGACGTGCGCGCGGCCAGTGTCGACAATGCAGCCGATGCAACCCTGGGGGCGCTGCGCGATCTGCGGATCGACGTCGCTGGCACGCTGGAGAACAGCGGCACCCTGCATGGCGAGCGTGGGCTTGCGCTGTCGACAGGCGCGTTGTTGCAGCGCGGCCGCCTCTACAGCGGGGATGCGATTTCCATTGCATCGACCGGAGCGTTCGAGAATGTCGGCCAACTGGTGTCCGGCAAGGACCTGACCATCGCGGCGGGCAACATCGTCAGCAACGGCCAGCTTGGCTCGGTGACCGGCGCACTGACGCTGACCAGCCAGAACGCCATCGACCTGCGCGGCGTCGTGTCTGCTGCCACTGCGCTGCAGGCCACTGCGGCGGGCGACCTGCTGCAGGCGGGCACCCTCAGTGCGCAGACTGTCGGCTTGCAGGCAGGGCGCGACCTCACTGCCGGCGGCACGCTGCAATCGGCCTCCACGCTGGATCTGCAGGCGCAGCGCGTGCTTGCCTTGAACGGCCAGGCGCAAGCGGGCAGTGTTGCCGCCCTGCGTGGCGGCAGCATCACGACCGGTGAGGCCGCCGTGCTGAAAAGCGCTGGCCTGATCACCCTGGACGGTGCAGCCATCGACAGTCGCGGCACGCTCGATGCGGGCAGCGATCTGCGTGTGACTAGTACCGGTGGCCTCGCCTTGGCAGGGGTGGCGCAAGCCAATCGCGATGTGGTGCTCAACGCCACAGGTGGCCTGAGCAATGCCGCCCAGGTGATTGCAGGCCGCGATCTTTCCGTGCAGGCAGGCACAGTGACCAATGCCGCCTCCGGCGCGCTGGCTGCCGAAGGTGCTGTCACGCTGACCACCGGTGCGCTGCAGAACGCCGGTAGCGTGCACAGCGGTGGCGACCTTCGCATCACCGCCGCCAGCCTGGACCAAAGCGGTACGGCAAATGCCGGCAAGGCGTTGACCGCCACGGTCACCGGGGCGCTGGACAATCGCGGCAGCCTGATCGCCGCCGACGGCCTGGTCGTGGATGCAGGCACCCTGCGCAGCAGCGGCCAGCTCGGTAGCCAGACGGCCACTGTCGATCTGACCAGCCGTGGCGAGATGACGCTGCAGGGCGTGGTTGCCGCTGCGACCACGTTGCAGGCAACCGCCGCTGGCGATCTGCAGCAAGGCGGTTCGCTGAAGGCGCAGTCGGTCGCACTGCATGCCGGGCGCGACCTGGTCGCGGCAGGCACGCTGCAATCGGCCTCTACGCTCGACCTGCAGGCGCAGCGCATGCTCGCATTGAACGGGCAGGCGTCCAGCGTGGGCGATGCCACCCTGCGCGCTGCAACCGTCAGCACCGCACAAGCGGCCGTGCTTCAGGCCGGTGGCGCAATCAGTCTGGATGGCGCGGCGATCGATAGCCGCGGCGCCCTCGATGCCTCCACCGATTTGAATTTGCGCAGTACCGGCAATCTGGCCGTTGCCGGCGTTGCGCAGGCCGATCGCGCCGTGGTGCTGAGCGCGGCCGGCACGCTGACCAATGCGGCGCAGGTCGTCGCGGGCCAGAACCTGAGCGTTACCGCCGCCAGTGCAAGCAATACGGGTACGGGTGTATTGCTTGCGCAAGGCGACACCACGCTGACTACCGCAGGGTTGCTCGACAATGCCGGCGCGATCCGCGCAGGCAATCAGCTGACGCTCGGCGTGGGCGCGCTGCGCCAGACCGGGCAAGCGTACGGCCTGCAGCGTCTGGGCCTGACGGCATCGGGTGCGGTGGACAATCGCGGTGACCTGATCGGCGGCAACGGCTTGCGCGTGGAGGCCGGGCAGCTGAGCAGCAGCGGTCAACTGGGCAGCGAGCGCGGCGATGTCGCCCTGATCAGCCGCGGCAACCTGCAGCTGGACGGCAACCTGGCCGCGGCAGCGGCGTTTTCGGCGCAGGCCGACGGCAGCCTGTCGCAGAGCGGTCGCCTGAGTGCGGGCAGCAGCCTGGACCTGCACTCCAAGGGCGATCTCACTGTTGCAGGGCAGCTGTCTGGTCAACAGACCACGCTGACCAGCGATGCGGTGCTGCGTCAGCAAGGCGTCGTCAGCGGTGCAACCGTGGGCCTGCAAGGTGCACGTATCGAACATGCAGGGCAAACCACAGCAGCGGGCAACCTCAGCCTGCGTGCCGGCGACATCAGCGTGGCCGGCACCGTGGGCGCCGGGATTGCGGCCGATGGCAATCTGGGGACGGGAAGCACCCTGAGCCTGGTCGCAGATCGTCAACTGGGCGTGTCCGGCAAGCTGCTGGCAGGGGGCAATCTGCTGCTGCAGGGCGGTCAGCTGGGCCTTGCCGGTGCCAACACGCGTGCCACCGGCAATGCGGTCCTCACCACTGCCGGAAGCCTCGATCATCGTGGCGCCGATCTGCTTGCCGGTGGCAGCTTGACCGTCCAGGCCGGCGGTACCATCGATAACAGCCGGCTCAATGCGGTTGGCGGCCAGATGCAGGCCAGCCAGCTCGCCATCGACGGTGGCAGTTTGAACAATGCCGGTGGTCGCCTGGTACAGAGCGGCGCCGGTCTGACCCGTGTCAGCATCGGCGCTGCCATCGACAACACCGCCGGCACCCTTGCCAGTAATGGTCAGGATCTGACCATCACGGCGGCAAGCCTGGAGAATGCACAGGGGCGGATCGAGCATGCCGGTAGCGGCAACCTGTCGGTCACCAGCCGCGGCGCGCTGGGTAACAGCAGTGGACGCATCCTCACCCAGGGCCAGCTCACCCTGGGTGCGAGCAGCGGGTTGAACAACCAGAGCGGCACCATCGCCGCGGCCGGCGATGCAACACTGACGGCGGCCAGCCTCAACAACACTGGTGGTTCGGTCGCCGCACGCGGCCTGACCGTACAGACGGGCGGTGCCGCCGATAACCGTAACGGCCTGCTGCAGGCCAGTGGCGGCGCGTTGACCCTGCGTGCCGACAGCCTCAGCAATGCCGGCGGCCTCGTGCAGGCGGTTGCCAACGGCGGGGCAGGCGGCAGCTTGCGTGTGGAACTCAACCGTGGCCTGGATAACGGCAACGGCATCATCGGCGCCAGTGTCGATGCGGTAATCACGGCGGAGAACATCAGCAGCACCGGCGGCAGCCTGCAAGCGGCACGCGACCTCAATGTCACTGCGCGCGGCCAGCTGGACAATCACCAGGGCGGCAAGCTCAGTGCCGGGCGCGATCTCAACCTCGCCGTCGCAGGCGCGCTACTCAACAGTGGCGGCCAGCTCGATGCCGGCAATACGCTCACCGCCTCCGGCGGGCTGATCGACAACACGCAAGGCAGCATCGTCAACAACGGTGGCGGGCTGACGCGTATCACCACCGGCGGCGCCCTGACCAACAGCAGCGGCAATCTGGGCGGCCGCGGCAGCGTGGTCATCGATGCGGCCAGCATCGCCAACAATGGCGGCCAGCTTGTGGCCGGTGGCGATCTGATCGCCAACACCAATGGCTTGAACAACCAGGGCGGCAACGTCTATGCCGGCGCAAGCTTCCTGCTGCAGCGCGCCGGCGCCACGCTGGACAACCGCAACGGCAAGATCAAGGCCGAACAAGCGGTCCGCCTGAATCTGCAGAGCCTGAGCAACGCCGGTGGCCAGATCGGCGCAGGCAGCACGACAGGCGGTGCCGGCGATGTGGTGATCGATACCGTGGGCTTCGATGGCGGCGGCAGCATCCTGGCGCAGAACCTGCTGGATCTGACCCTGCGCAGCGACTACACCCATCGTGCCGGCGCAGACCTGGTCAGCAATGGCGATTTCAACCTGCGCGTGGGCGGCAACCTCGTCAACGAATCCACGCTCAAGGCCGCACGTGCGCTGGACATCACTGCCAGCAGCATCACCAACCGCGCCGGCGCCAGCATCCTGTCCAACGACACCCGCCTCAATGGCGGCAATGTCATCGACAACGCCGGCAGCATTTCCGGTAACGGTGCCTTGTCGCTGGTTGCCAACAGCGTCTACAACACCGGCAGCATCGTGGGTGGCAATGTGTCGGTGAATACCGGCACGCTGGTCAACGGCGCCGATCTCGGCGGCGCGACCGACAATGCCGCCTACGGCTCGGCCTTGCTCGGCTCCACCGGCAACATGAACCTTGTCGTGCGCGACCAGCTGCTCAACCGCGACGCGCGCATCTTCAGCCTGGGCAATATCGCGATTGGTGGCGCGCAGGATGGTGGCGGCACCCTGGTGGCGCGTACTGGGGTGGTGAATAACCTCTCGGGCAGTATCGAGGCTGATGGGAGTGTTCTGATTGCGGCCAATCAGCTGAACAATCGTCGGCGGGTGATCAATACGACCAGCGTGTCGACCGATCCTGGTAGCGACGATGTCTACTCGGGTGGCGAGCTTATCGAAAGCAAGGCGATCCGGAATATACAGGGCGCACGCGCGCCCTATCCCTACACAGGACTCGCACCCGGTATTTATCGCAACTATCAGGTGATCCAGCAGGAGCAGCTGTCATCCGCAAGCGCGGAGGGGAAGATTGCAGCGGGTGGAAACATCTTGCTGTCGGGAAGCGTTACGAATAACGCCTCGACCATCGCTGCAGCCGGCCTGTTCGCTGCCAATCAGCGAGGTCTTGGTGGGCTTTCGGATGCGATGATCAATGGCGGTGAGCAACTGCTCAACCAGGCGCTAGCGTTGAATCAGGTGGTCCGGCAAAGCGATGTGGAACACATCGTTACCGCGATCACCAATGACTGCATGCAGCCGGTTGGGCAGAAGGTCGTTTGCTACTACGAGGAAGAGGACCAGAGGCTCAGCTCTTCAACGACGAGTAACAGCTATCTCGCCCTAGGCGCCAGCATGACCGGCGGTCAAGGCGTGAGCATCAATGGCGCCAATATCAGCAATGGCGCTGTCGGTAGCGACGGGCGGGCAGTCAGTGGTGCATCGCTTGCCGCAGTCGGCGGCCAGGGTGGACTCAGCGGACGTGGCAGGCAGACTGCTGGAAGCGTCGGTGGCCAGACGGTCGTCGGTCGTGCCAACGGGGGCGCGGACAGCATCCGTGTTGCCACCGCCACCAACGGCAACGCAGGCACTCAGGTCGGCGCCAACACCCAGGACGCCGCGCTCGCCACGTCGGGCGGCATCGTCAAGATGTCGGTCGCACCGGTGATGTCCAACGACAGTGGCCTGGTGCGCAGCACGGTCGATCAGACTGATGTGCAACCCACCGCAGCTGGTAGCGGTGTCACGGCAGGTGCGAACGAAACCCGCACGCGTGTCGACCCCGCCACCATCCCCGTCACTAATATCGTGGGCGGTGGCCAGACCTCGCTGACGCAGATCGATCTGCCCATCGGCGGCTTGTATCGCCTGTCCAATGGCACGGCCACCGACCGCACGGCGATGGGCCGCGCAGCCACCGGCTTGGGCGGCATCAACGCCTGGCGCAGCAATGGCCCGGGCCGTCGCTACCTGATCGAGACCGATCCGCGCTTCGTCAACTACGACAATTTCATCAGCAGCGACTTCCTGCTGGACAAGCTGGGCGTAGACCCGGAGTGGACCCAGACCCGCCTGGGCGACGGCTTCTATGAGCAGCGCCTGGTGCTGGACCAGATCACCCAGCTCACCGGCCGTCGCTACCTGGGCAACTACGCCGATGGCGTGGCGCAATACCGTGCCTTGCTCGAGTCCGGCGTGGCCGCTGCAGGCCAGCTGCAGTTGAGCATGGGCGTGGGCCTCACCGCCGCGCAGGCGGCGGCGCTCACGCAGGACATCGTGTGGATGGTGGAGCAGGACTACCAAGGCCAGAAGGTGCTGGTGCCGGTGGTCTACCTGGCCTCCAACTCGCTGCAGTTGCGCGGCAATGGCGCCTTGATCGCCGGCGGCAACGTCGAGCTCAACGCCACCAACGCCATGAGCAACCAGGGCGTGATCGCCGGTGCCGATGTCAGCGTCACCGCCGGCAACCTGCTCAACCAGGGCCGTATCAGCGGCACCGGCACCGTGGCATTGGAAGCGCGCAACGACCTGCTCAACCAGGGCCAGATCCAGGGCCGCGATGTGGGGCTTGCGGCCGGCAACAATCTGGTTAGCGAAGCGGCCAAAGCCGTCAATGGCGTCGGCATCCTGTCGGGCATCAGTGCCAGCAACACCTTGCAACTGATGGCCGGCAATGACATGACCCTGACCGGCACCCGCGTGCAGGCGGGCGGCAGTGCGGCGCTGAGTGCAGGCAATAATCTGAGCCTCACGCCTAGTGCCTTGCGCGACGACAATGGCCTGCTGCGTGGCGGCGATGCCGTGTCACTCGTCACGGGTAAAGACCTGATCGTGTCCGCAGGCAACGACCTGCAACTGCATGGCGTCAGCATCAACGCCGGCGGCAGCGCCGCCTTGCAGGCCGGCAACAACCTCTCGCTGACCCCGCTCACCGGTCTGGATGGCAAGGCCGGTACGCGCACCAGCATCAGCACCGGTGAGAGCCTGCAGCTGACCGCTGGCAACGACCTGACCATCCGTCAGGCCGAGGTCAAGGCGGGCGGTGATCTGATTGCCGCAGCAGGCAACAACCTCAACGTCGAGTCCGTGCTCAACGACAGCGAGACCAACAGCTACAACTCGCGCAACGGCAAGACCCGCGTTACTACCACGACCACGACACAAACCATCGACCAACAGGCGCTCACCGCCGGCGGCAACCTGATCCTCAGCGCCGGCAACGACGTCAATCTGGTCGCTGCCAAGCTCGATGCAGGCAAGGGGCTGGGGGTCAGCGCCGGCAACGACATCAATGCCAGCACGCTGACCACGGTGGACACCAGGGATGTCCTGGAAACGCGCAAGCGCTTCAAGCAAACCACCAGCACCAGCGACGAAACCGTCCACGGCACAGAGTTCAGCGCGGGTGGCAACCTCGCCATGCAGGCGGGCAACGACATCACCCTGACCGCCGCATCGGCCGCCACCAAGGACGGCGGCATCACCCTGGCCGCCGGCAACGACGTCAATCTGCTCGCCGCCAGCGAGCAGCACGATGCCGTGCAGGACATGACCAAGAAGAAGAAGGGCACGTTCAGCAGCAAGACCACGACGACGCATGACGAGTGGCACGACAACGTGGCGGTCACCACCACGCTCAGTGGCGATACGGTGCAGATCGCGGCGGGTAACGATCTGCTGTCGCAGGGTGCACAGGTCGCTAGCACTGGCGATGTGGTGTTGGCCGCCGGTAACAACCTGACGCTGGACACGGTGCAGAACACCCGCAGCGAGGAGCATGAGAAGACCGTCAAGAAGTCAGGTCTATACGGCGGCGGCGGATTCAGCGTCGCCCTGGGCGTCACCAAGAAAACCGATGGTCTGGACGTTACCGAGGTCAGCAACACCGGCAGCCTGGTCGGCAGCACCGACGGCTCGGTGACGATGACTGCTGGCAACAAGGTGTCCGTCACCGGTAGCGATGTACTGAGCGCCACCAGAACCACCATCGTGGGCAAAGAGGTCTCCATTGCCGCGGCGGAAAACACCGTGGACACGGTGCAGACATCCAAGCAGCAGAGTGCGGGTCTTACGTTGGGGCTGACCGGTGCAGCGGTCGAGGCAGCCCAAGCGGCGTATATGGCGACCAAACGCGGGTCGGAAGTAGAGGATGACCGCCTCAAGGCGCTCTATGCGGCCAAGACGGCATACGCCGTCAGCGATGCGGTAAGTGCTTACCAGGCACCGCCGACCAGCGGCGGCCAGGATGCCGTCAGCTTGAAGATCGCCCTCGGTGCCAGCAGCGCGTCGAGCAAGACGACCACGCACGACGAAACTACTGGCGGCAGCCGCATCCTCAGCGACGGCAACGTGACCATCGCCGCCACCGACGGCGACCTCAATGTGATCGGAAGCCAGATCAACGGCCAGAACGTGACGTTGGCGGCGGCCAACAATCTCAACCTGCTCAGCAACAAGGAAACCAATACCAGCAAGTCGGAGAACAAGAACGGCGGCGGCGAGATCGGTGTGAGCGTCGGCACCACCACCGGCTTCTATGTGAGTGCCTACGCTGGAAAGGGCAGTGCCAAGGGCAACAGCGAGTTGCACACCGAAAGCGTCGTGACGGCCAAGGACACGCTGACCCTGGACAGCGGTAACGACACCAAGATCAAGGGCGCGCAGGTGATCGGCGACACCGTGCTGGCCAAGATCGGCGGCGACTTGCTGATCCAGAGCGAACAGGACACCGAAGACTACAAGAGCAAGCAGCAGCAGGCGGGCGTCAAGCTGGTTTATGGCGTCAGCGGCAGCAGCGCCAGCTACAGCCAGCAGAAGGTCAACAGCAGCTACACCAGCGTCAATGAGCAGAGCGGCATCCAGGCCGGCAATGGCGGTTTCGATATCACGGTGGGCGGAAACACGCACCTGATCGGCGGCGCCATCGCCAGCACGGCCGATGCAACGCTGAACCGCCTGTCCACCGGCAGCCTGACGGTGGAGGACTTGCAGAACAAGGCGGAGTACAAGGCTGGCGGATTTGGAGTCGGCACAGGCGATTGGCAATCCGTGGCAGCCGGTGCGGCGTTGAGTCTGGCGGGTAATCAGACCGGAAGTAGCAGCAGTACAACCAGGAGCGACATTGCTGCGGGCAGTGTCGAGGTGCGCAACGGGGACTCGACTGCTCTGGCTGGTCTGGATCGCAGCGCTACGGAACTGCAGCAGAGCGGGCTGAACCAGATCTTCGATGAGAAGAAGGTTGCGGAACAGCAAGAACTGGCGCAAGTCGCCGGCGAGGTCGCGTTTAGGTCGGCCAAGGAACTCATTTCCTACAAGAGGGAGCAAGCGGCTGCAGACGCAGAACAGGCCATGGCCGATCTGGAAGCGGCCAAGGGTGATCCGGACGCGACGGCAACGGCGAAGGCACGCCTGCTCGCAGCCAATGACCAACTCGCGAAATGGAACGACGCGGGAGCTGCAAAGCAGATCACCCAAGTGACTGCGGGCGCACTGGCTGCTGCTGTCTCTGGCGGCAATGTCCTGAGCGCAGCCGGTGGCGTGTTGATGAACGAAACGTTGTTGCCGAAGTTCGCTGACGCATTGCAAAAGGGCGGCATACAGCCGGGGAGTGGTGCCGAGGCCACATTGATGAGTGGCCTTGGAGCGCTACTCGGCGCTGCGGGCGGTCTCCTGGGTGGCGATGTGCAGGCTGGCGCAGCGTCGGGCAATGCGGTCCAGACCTATGGTTACTACGACTATCGCGAAGGGCGTGCGCAACGGCAGGCGATGGCTGCCGAGGCATTGAAGAATGTCGGGATCACTGATCCCAACGAAGTTGCCGGTGTCAATGCACTTCTCGATAACTGCGTGAAGCTCGGCTGCGATCCGGACAAGCTAGTCCTGTTGCTCAAATCGCCGGATGCAGCATCAACGCTGCGAGAGCTCGCGCAACCTGAGAGCGTTGCCTTCCAGCGCTATGGCAAGGGCTTCAATGAGCTAGACGAACAGCAGCGCAAAGATGTTATTAACCACATTCCAACGGGAGAAGTCAGCGTTGGTGCTATTGAAAAAAACCCGGTTGGGACCGTCACCGTTGGAGCTGTGGGAAGTGCTCATGCAGATGGCACAGCTGCTTCTAACACTGAGGGAGCTAACCATTCACAGGAAATCGCGGACTCGCAGCAATCGCAAGATGAAAATTTAAGACTGAAGGGGGCGACGGTTGTCTCCAATCTCGCCATCGCAGGTGGGAAGAAGGTAGAGCAGTTCAAGAACTGGCTGGGCGAAGACAATGCAGAGACTGCTGCGCTGGTCTTGATGGCGGCGGCAGGTGGCCCGGTGAAGACGTTGGGCAGTACACTGTGGGCGGCGACACCGATAGCGGGGTATTTTTCGGAAAAGAAAGAGGAGTATCTGGTCAATCCGTTGACACCGTTCATCGGCGCCAACGCATTTGGTGCTGTGACCGATCGTGATCAGCAAGCGGTGCAGCCTGCGAGCCATGCGACTAGCTCGATGCTTGTGGACACGCTGCTGTCGTCGCTTGGTGTACTGGGTACCAAAGCCGGTGCGATCGGCATCATTAAGAGTAGCGATGGATTTTCGGGGGCAGTGAAAGATGCTGAGGAACATATCTCTCTCCCCAGTGCACAAGAGTTAACTGCTGCAATCACCCAAGAAAGTTCGGAAATTATTACAAGGAATGTAGATCCGAAAATTTTGATTGGAAGGCAGGGCCGAGATGAGATTTCAGGATCACAAGTGAAGCGATTTACGAAAGACATGAAAGCTAATGGCTATGATGTGAATCACCCCATCGACGTGGCTAAAGTTGACGGAAAGTTGATTATTATTGATGGACACCACCGGGCACTTGCCGCTCCAAGAGCTGGTATTAAAGAGGTTCCGGTCAACGTGCATAACGTGACTAGAGAAGAGGCGGATCAGCTGATGCGAGAAGCTGCAGAAGCCCGGGGAGGACGCTAGGTATGAATATGGATAATATAAATTCAATATTTTTATTTGTTAATCTTCAATGTCGCCTAATGAGTGAATTTTCGGAACTATATCCTGGGGTGAAGGATTGGCGGTGGCTTTCCGACTTCCCTAGAAGCGGTAAGCTAATGGTTGATTTCGATCAATGGAAATTTGTGAGGCATGGCTCAGGGTTGCGGTTTGAGAGGCTGATTCGCGAGCCAAACTGGGTCGTAGACATTCATAAATTTATTGACAATCCAAAAATAGTTGATAGTTGGCGGCTACTTCAGTTTTATGAGTCTTACGGAAAAATTGTGGATGAGGTCCGAATTGTTTCGGAATTAAACGAATTTTGCTCAAAGGGCATTTTTGTTTCCAGTGGTCCTGGGCAATATACTTTAGTGGCGGAACCCCAGAGACGGAGGGAATTAACCGGGCCGCCAGCATGACCGGCAGTCATTGCGTCAGCATCAGCGGCAGCTCGCTCAACGGCACCGGCGCATAGGGTAGTTTGAGCGGTCGTACCCGGCCATGGGTCGCGCAGCAAACGGCCTCGGTGGCATCAACGCCTGGCGCAGCAATGGCCCTGGCCGTCGCTACCTGATCGAGACCGATCCGCGCTTCGTCAACTACGACAATTTCATCAGTAGCGACTTCCTGCTGGACAAGCTGGGCGTGGACCCGGAGTGGACCCAGACCCGCCTTGGCGACGGCTTCTACGAGCAGCGCCTGGTGCTGGACCAGATCACCCAGCTCACCGGTCGCCGTTACCTGGGCAACTACGCCGATGGCGTGGCGCAATACCACGCCTTGCTCGAGTCTGGCGTGGCTGCTGCAGGCCAGCTGCAATTGAGCATGGGCGTCGGCCTCACCGCTGCGCAGGCGGCTGCGCTCACGCAGGACATCGTGTGGATGGTGGAGCAGGACTACCAGGGCCAAAAGGTACTGGTGCCGGTGGTCTACCTGGCCTCCAACTCGCTGCAGCTGCGCGGCAATGGGGCCTTGATCGCCGGCGGCAACGTCGAGCTCAACGCCACCAACGCCCTGAGCAACCAAGGCGTCATCGCCGGTACCGATGTCAGCGTCACCGCCGGCAACCTGCTCAACCAGGGCCAGATCGAGGGGCGCGATGTGGGGCTTGCGGCCGGCAACAATCTGGTTAGCGAAGCGGCCAAGGCCATCAATGGCGCGGGCATCCTGTCCGGCATCAGTGCCAGCAATACATTGCAACTGTTTGCTGGCAACGACTTGACCCTGACCGGCACCCGCGTGCAGGCGGGCGCCAGTGCGGCGCTGACTGCAGGCAATAATCTCAGCCTCACGCCTAGTGCCTTGCGCGACGACAATGGCCTGCTGCGTGGCGGCGATGCCGTGTCACTCGTCACGGGTAAAGACCTGATCGTGTCCGCAGGCAACGACCTGCAACTGCATGGCGTCAGCATCAATGCGGGCGGTAGCGCGGCCTTGCTGGCGGGCAACAATCTCTCGCTGACCCCGACCACCGGTCTGGACGGCAAGGTCGCCACCCGCACCAGCATCAGCACCGGCGACAGCCTGCAGCTCACCGCCGGCAACGACCTGACCATCCGTCAGGCCGAGGTCAAGGCCGGGGGTGATCTGATCGCCGCAGCAGGCAATAACCTCACTGTCGAGTCCGTGCTCAACGACAGCGAGACCAACAGCTACAACTCGCGCAATGGCAAGACCCGCGTCACTACCACGACCACGACGCAAACCATCGACCAACAGGCGCTCACTGCCGGCGGCAACCTGATCCTCAGCGCCGGCAACGACGTCAATCTGGTCGCTGCCAAGCTCGATGCAGGCAAGGGCGTGGGGATCAGCGCCGGCAACGACATCAACGCCAGCACGCTGACCACGGTGGACACCAGCGATGTCCTGGAAACGCGCAAGCGCTTCAAGCAAACCACCAGCACCCGCGACGAAACCGTCCACGGCACCGAGTTCAGTGCCGGTGGCAACCTCGCCATGCAGGCGGGCAACGACATCAGCCTGACCGCCGCATCGGCCGCCACCAAGGAAGGCGGCATCACCCTGGCCGCTGGCAACGACGTCAATCTGCTCGCCGCCAGCGAGCAGCACGATGCCGTGCAGGACATGACCAAGAAGAAGAAGGGCACGTTCAGCAGCAAGACCACGACGACGCATGACGAGTGGCACGACAACGTGGCGGTCACCACCACGCTCAGTGGCGACACGGTGCTGATTGCAGCGGGTAACGATCTGCTGTCGCAAGGCGCGCAGATTGTCGGCACCGGCGACGTCACGCTTGCAGCAGGCAACAACCTGAGCTTGGAAACTGCTCAGAACACGCATAGCGAAGAGCATGACAAAGTCACCACCAAGTCCGGTCTGTTCGGAAGTGGCGGTATCGGGGTGACGCTCGGTAAGCAAAAGGTCACCACTGGCGCCGACATCGACCAGATCACGCATACCGGGACGACGGTCGGCAGCCTGGAGGGCGACGTCACCCTGGTGGCCGGCAACAAGTTGGCGATCACGGGCAGTGATGTCATGGCGTTGCAGGGCGACCTGACCGCGACCGGCAAGGATATCGCGATCACGGAGGTCTACAACGACAGTGATGCGGAACAGCGCAGCAAGTTTAGCCAAGGTGGTTTGTCGCTTACCTTGAGTTCGGCTGCGATCAGCCTGGCACAGGCGGCAAACGACAGCTACAAGGCCAGCAAGGCGGTCAAGGGCGACAGTCGCATGGAAGCACTTGTGCTCGGGTCGGCGGCCTACAGTGCGTATGGGGCAGGGCAGGCCCTTGCACAGGCAGGCAGTTCGCTAGGCGGCAGCGCAAAAGATGCGGCTCAGGGCGCCAATCTGAGCATTGCCATCAGCATCGGCGGCAGCAAGAGCGAGAGCAAGAGCACGCAGACGGCCAGTGTCGCGCAAGGCTCCAAGCTACAGGCAGGCGGTGACGTCAACCTGATTGCGACCGGTGGCGGCGACCAGAGCAACTTGTTGATTCGTGGGAGTGACATCAAGGCGGGCAATGATCTGCTGCTGGCAGCCGATCACAATGTACTCATCGAAGCAGCCAAGAACACCGCCGAGCAAAAAAGTACCAGTAAGAGCAGCAGCGCGTCGTTGGGTGTCGGCATCACTTACGGCCCGGATGGTGCCGCATTTGGCGTGATGATCAGTGCAGCTGGATCGCGCGGCAAGGCCAATGGCGAGGACGTGACCTACAGCAATAGTCATCTGGCTGCGGGCAACACGGCCACGGTCATCAGTGGCAATGACACCACGCTCAAGGGCGCGCAGCTGTCGGCGGACAAGGTGATCGCCGATGTCGGTGGCAATCTGAGCATCGAGAGCCTGCAGGACACCAGCACGTACGACAGCAAGGACAAGAGTGTTGGTGCGAGTGTGACCTTTGGTGCAGGGTTCAGTGCCAGCGCCAGCTATAGCAGTAACAAGGTCAGTGGCGACTTTGCCAGCGTCACCGAACAGAGCGGTATCCAGGCCGGCGATGGCGGCTTCGACATCCGCGTGGGCGGCAACACCGATCTGAAAGGCGGCGTGATCGCAAGCACCCAGGCGGCGGTGGATGCCGGCGCCAATCGCCTGCAGACCGGCACGCTGACGGTGAGCGACATCACCAACACCAGCAGCTATGAAGCCAAGGGCATCAGTCTCTCGGGTGGCTACGCTGCCGGTGGCAGCAACGGCAAGGATGGGGCCAAGACCGAGACCCAGACGCCACCGACGACCAACAACGGCAGCAATTGGTCCTGGCAAAACCAGGGCAGCGGCGCGCAAGGCGCAAGCGCCGGCTACTCCAGCAAGAGTGGCAGCGAAACCTCGCTGACCACCAGCAGCATTAGTGGTGGCACGGTGGTTATCACCGACCAGGCCGGCCAACAAGCCAAGACCGGGCAGAGCGTCAGCGATGTGCTGGCGGCACTAAACCGCGATGTGCTCACCGGTGATGGCGCCAATGGGCTGGTGAAAGGTTGGGATGGGCAGAAGCTGCAGCGGCAAGTGAGCGCCGGAGCGGAGATCACGGCGACGTTTGGGCAGCAGGCCAGCAAAGCGGTCGGGGACTACGCGTCGAAGAAAGCTTTGGTTCTCCGCGCGCAGGGAGACTCAGAAGAAGCCGCAAAATGGGATGAAGGCGGCGAATACCGCATAGCTGCGCATACCGCGATGGGACTGCTTGGTGGAGGTGTTGAGGGCGCACTTGGGTCAGCGGCGGCTGCAACGGCGGCACCAGTTGTTTCAGAACTCACCAAGAATTTGCCAAAGGGCGTGAAGGAAGCCGTTGGTGCTGGCTTGGCGGCTGGGCTGGGCGCGGCAATTGGCGGATCAGCAGGCGCGGCCACCGCGTTTAACGAAGACGCTAACAACCGGATGCTGCATCCAGACGAAGTGAAGTGGATCCGAGAAAACGCAGCTGAGTTCGCAAAAGTACAGGGAATCGGCGAGAAGGAAGCCTACAATATTCTATTGGTAGAGGCTGCTGCTTATGTGGACAAAGACATTCAGGACAAGCTTTCATTGCTTGGTGCCGGATATGAAAACGAGGCTGCGATTGCATTTCTTGCGACCAATCGTGCGGTCTATGGTAGCGTTGAGTCCTTTGATAATCGGCATCGCAACGATGCCAGCATGTTCGCAAATGAGCTAGGGCGCAGCACCGGAGATTTCGTCGATGTATTCAATGCACTGGCGGATGCGGGAGGAAGCAAAGACGATTGGCATTTGGCCCTTGCACCAGCGAATACTGCGTTCGCAAATGCATCATCTTCTCAGTGGGGGGTGTTTAAACTTCAGGTCGCCAGTGCTGGTGCGGGAGCACTTGCTGCGGCAGGTGTAATTACCTATCCCACATTGTCATGGTGGGCTCAAACCGGACTTAAAAGCGGAGTTCAGAGTGCTGCCATTTACACTCTTACTACCGCCGCCAAAGCCAACAGCGAACGGTTGGACACAGGCAAGAATTTTACAGAAACGTTTGCAAATAATTTCTCGTGGCCTAAGCTCGGTGTTGCAGCCACAGTCGGTGCGGCGGGAGGCGTGTATACCCAGCAAATGTTGACCTGGGCAGGCTTGCCGATCGGGTTCTTGCCAAGCGTTCAGAGCATAGGCGGCATAGTTATCCGAGGAAATCAAATGGCCCAAGGAACTGCTATTTCAAAAGCGGCAAACGCTGCAGTCGATCACTACAAAGATAAAGATGCGGAAGATTCCAACCCATGATTGATATAATTTTTGCGGTATCCGCCGGGATTTCAACCCCATTCATCGCGAGCAAGATTAATAAATTTGGAAAGATAAAATTGTTCTGTTTTGGCTTTGTTGTTGGACTGTTTTTTTCTTTAATTTCAGCATTTTATTATCATTTCTTCGGACTTCAAAATTTTTCGCGAGGGTTTGATTTTTATACATCACCCCAAACAATTATTCCAGGCCTAATATTTCCTTTTTCATTTGGAATTATGGCGGCTCTAATGCAACTTATGTATCCCCTGATGACGTGGAAGCAAGCGGAGAGGAAAATTTTACGGTCAGGCTTTGCAATAACAAAAATAGATAATTTAAAAAGCATTCAATATTCAAAAGGCGACTTCGATTTAATCGCGATTTTTGGTCAAGAAAAGGTTCCGACGCGCATAAAGATTTTTAGAGGAAAAAGAGAGATCGGATTGATGGAGCTTAAAAATTGAAAACCAGTGGATTCATATCCGATTTTGAATAGCTCTACGGCTTTGAGTCCAATTCCGTCCCCCGAGCAGATTTGACGTGAAGAAACATGTTCCCGAAGAGCAGATCATCGGCTCCCTGCGCGATGCCGGGGCAGTTCGTCCACTTGTTCGCACTCCTCACCAATCACCGTGATTACCAACGCACGATCATGCACTGTGACGCACAATTTTGAACCGATAGCAAAGCCCACTTGCTCCAACCAACGGCCACGCAAGCGAAGTGCGGGCACGCGCTGTTGGCTGTCAGGATAATAGCCATAACCCACGGTGCACTGCTTGGTTGGGCGCACACGTCGCGGTGGGCGTTGTGCGCGGGCAAGCTCGGCGGCGTCGAGCGCGGCGATTTGTTCCGGCGTCAGCATGGGGCTTGTCGCCGATTCGACAATCGTCCACTGCACTTTCTTTTTGCGCTTGGATGCTTGACTGCGGGAAGACGTCGATTGGCGCATGGCAAAACCTCCTCGCTCCTACGAGACCATCGCCAAGGGCGACGGGATGTCGGGAGGTTAGAAACCGCACGTAGCCGGCGGGCTTATTTCCCCGAAGGGTGTTGTATTAGCCGCCCTCCCGACGCAGGCATTGCGTCGGTTTGCACCTGCGAGCAGGCACAAAAAACCCACCGGTTTGACGGAGGTGGGCACCGCTACGTGAGGAGTTTCTACGCTCCTTGATGGAGAGATTGCTATCGGTTGAATCCGGTGTCAACCCATGCGCGGGGAGCAAAGAACGGGGTCAGGTGTAATTAGTAGGTCAATCTGACCCTGAAGTTTGCAGGTCGCTTCAATTGCAGCGCGGACAGCACCCGTGTTGCAACCGGTACTGCCGGTGACATAGGCGCTCAGGACGGAGCTAATACGCAGGACGCCCCACTCGCCACGTCGGGCGGCATCGTCAAGATGTCGGTCGCACCGGTGATGTCCAACGATAATGGGTTGGTGCGCAGAACCGTCGATCAGGCAAATGTGCAGCCCACCGCAGCTAGCGATCTCCCCCAAGGTTGAGTAGCACATCAGTTCGAGTCCCTACTCCGAGGAGATTGAATCTGGCGGCGCAACGTCATACGGCGTAGCTGAGCGCAAGCTCGTTTGTTTGTGTAGTCACGGCTTGCACAGATGCTCTGGCAAGCTGGCGAACGTTGATAACTCGCTACCACTCTCATGACGCACCGTCTGTCAAAAAAATCGCAATGGTTCGGCCTTTTCGGCTGGCTGGCGCTTTGCTATGCAATCGCCGGGGTGGGCGCGGCGGCATCGATCCAGGCCGCCAGCTTTTACGCGGAGCTACAGCGTCCCGTGTGGGCCCCGCCGGGCTGGCTATTCGGGCCGGTGTGGACCGTGTTGTACGGAATGATGGCGGTGTCAGTCTGGTTGGTGTGGCGCCGCGGCGGCTGGACTGAGGCGCGGATGGCATTGGCTCTGTTCGTGGTGCAGCTGGCACTCAATGGTCTGTGGAGCTGGCTGTTCTTTGCATGGCACATCGGAGCCTGGGCGTTTGCCGACATCGTTGCGTTGTGGCTGGCGCTGGCAGCCACGATCGCGGCGTTCGCGAAGAGACAAGCGCTGGCGGCGTGGTTGCTGGTGCCGTATCTGGCATGGGTGAGCTTTGCGGCGGCGCTTAATTTCTCGGTCTGGCAACTCAATCCTCAGGTGCTCGGCTGATCCTGCGGTGTTACACAGATGATTGGCTGTATCTGCCTTGTCTCTTGGCGCGGAACGCAGGACGACGACCACCTGTGCGGTGCGGCGACAATCCATTGTGGGAAGCGGCATGTCGGCAGCGGCAAGGGGTAGGGTGTTCAGAGGTTATGACGGCCCCTGAGCCGCCTCTCGCTTCCGCGCTGCGCGGACAGGTGCACACGCGTGGATGGGCGCCAACCGTGGATGGGCGTTAACGATGCGAGTTGAGCCTTTCCCGTCGCGCGGCGCTGCCAGGCGCTCCAAAGCTGCGCACGGCGGTCCGCCGAGGTCGCCATAAAAGTTTCCATGGCAATCAATTACTTGCGGGCGCGGCGCCTAAATCCCTGAGCGACAAGGTTTTCTGTTGCCGGTGTCGCGCACGTGCGCCTGCCCATTCACGCAACGCTTGACAGGCCTCGGCCCGCTGATGTCTTTTGCAGGCATGGGTAACGCCTCCGCTACCGTTTCGCTTCTCTGCCAGCCGCTGTTGTGGGCAGGGACGAGCGTGGCCGGCATTACCACCACCATTACCACCGTCACCATTCGCCCGGTGCGGTCCGTCGTCTTCGCGTAACTTCCGAAAACAACGGCCCCGCACCCGGATCAGGATGCGGGGGCTTCCCTCTCACCTGATGCGGACGGGGCCTCCCTAACGAGGTCTGTCGATGTCATCGCCCGCTGTTTCGCTCGACCCTGCCGCTGTCGCGGCGCCCTCCCTGCGCACCATAGTGCACAAATTCGGCGGCACGTCGGTGGCCGATGCCGAACGCTATCGGCATGTCGCGCAGCTGCTGCTTGCGCGCGATGAGACGGTGCAGGTCACCGTGGTCTCGGCGATGAAGGGCGTCACCGATGCCTTGATCGAGTTGGCCGAACTGGCGGCAAAGGATCGCCCCGAATGGCGCGAGCGCTGGCACGAGACGCGTGCGCGTCATCGCGGTGCGGCGGTGGCCTTGCTCGGTGAGCATTCCGGGCCGACGGTGGAGTGGCTGGACGAACGTTTCGAACACCTGTCGCAGATCCTTGGTGCATTGGCGGTGATCGGCGAGTTGCCGCGCGAAGTGCTCGACCGCGTGCAAGGCTTGGGCGAGGTGTATTCGGCGCAGTTGCTGGGCGATCACTTCCGCGCCATCGGCGAAGACTGCGCGGTGCTGGACGCGCGCGATGTGCTGGTGGTCAACCGCGGCGAGCTGGGCGTGGATGTGGACTGGGAGGTGAGCGCGCAGCGGCTGGCCACCTGGCGCCAGGCGCATCCACAGACGCGCGTGGTGGTGACCGGCTTTGTGGCGCGCGACCGCGCCGATCGCATCACCACGCTGGGGCGCAACGGCAGCGATTACTCCGGTGCGATCTTCGCGGCGCTGTTCAATGCCGATGAGCTGCATATCTGGACCGATGTGGATGGCGTATTGTCGGCCGACCCGCGCGTGGTGCCCGAAGCGGTGCAGCTGGAAACATTGAGCTACGACGAGGCCTGCGAGCTGGCGTACTTCGGCGCCAAGGTGGTGCACCCGCAGACGATGTCGCCGGCGATCGAGCGTGGGCTGCCGATCATCATCCGCAACACCTTTCAGCCCGAGCATCCGGGCACGCGCATCACTGCCAGCAGCGCGGTGAGCGGGCCGATCAAGGGGCTGACGCTGAGCCCGGATCTGGCGGTGCTCAATCTGGAAGGCACCGGCCTGATCGGCGTGCCGGGCACGGCCGAGCGCGTGTTCGCGGCGCTGCGTACGGCGCAGGTGTCGGTGGTGATGATCTCGCAGGGGTCGTCGGAGCATTCGATCTGTTGCGTGGTCAAGCAGCATGAGTCCGAGCGTGCTCGCAACGCCTTGCTGCAGGCGTTTGCGCATGAGCTCACGGTTGGCCAAGTGCAGCGGGTGCAGCTGACCACCGGCATCAGCGTGCTGGCGGCGGTGGGCGATGGCATGGCCGGCCAGCCCGGCGTGGCGGCGCGTTTGTTTGAATCGCTGGGGCGCGCGCAGGTCAATATCCTGGCCATTGCGCAGGGCTCGTCCGAGCGCAATATTTCGGTGGCGATCGATGCGGCGCATGCGACCAAGGCCTTGCGCGCGGCGCATGCCGGCTTCTGGCTGTCGCCGCAGACCTTCTCGGTGGGCGTGATCGGTCCGGGCAATGTGGGCGCTGCGCTGCTGGACCAGTTACGCATCGCGCAACCGCAATTGCTGGGCAAGGCCAATCTGGATCTGCGCCTGCGCGCGGTGGTCTCGCGCGGTCGCATGCTGCTGGATGAGCGCGGCCTGGTCGGCGACTGGCGAGATGCCTTCGCCGCCGCTGCCACGCCGACCGATCTGGAACGGTTCACCACGCATCTGCTGTCGGCGCATCTGCCGCATACGGTGATCATCGATTGCAGCGGCAGTGCCGAAGTGGCCGATCGCTATGCCGGCTGGCTGGCCGCAGGCATCCATGTGGTGACGCCGAACAAACAGGCCGGTTCGGGCCCATTGGAGCGCTTCGAGGCGATTCGTGCCGCCGCCGATGCCAGTGGCGCGCGCTTCCGCTACGAAGCCACCGTGGGCGCCGGCCTGCCGGTGATCACCACGCTGCGCGACCTGGTCGATACCGGCGATACGGTGACCTCGATCGAAGGCATCTTCTCCGGCACGTTGGCGTGGCTGTTCAACAAGTACGACGGCAGCGTGCCGTTCGCCGAGTTGGTGACGCAGGCGCGTGGCATGGGCTATACCGAGCCGGACCCGCGCGACGATCTCTCCGGTGTGGACGTCGCGCGCAAGCTGGTGATCCTGGCGCGCGAAGCCGGCCGCGCCATCAGCCTGGAGGACGTGCAGGTGGAAAGCCTGGTGCCGGAAGCGCTGCGCCAGGCCAGCGTGGACGACTTCATGGCGCGGCTGCCCGAAGTGGATGCGGTGTTCGCGCAGCGCCTGAGCGATGCGCGTGCGCGCGGCAACGTGCTGCGCTACGTGGCGCAGCTGCCGCCGGACCGCGCGCCCAGCGTGGGCCTGGTGGAACTGCCGGCCGATCACGCCTTCGCCAATCTGCGCCTCACCGACAACGTGGTGCAGTTCACCACGCGCCGCTACTGCGAAAACCCGCTGGTGGTGCAGGGCCCGGGTGCCGGGCCGGAAGTGACCGCCGCCGGCGTGTTCGCAGATTTGTTGCGCGTGGCGGCGGGCGAGGGGGCGCGGTTGTGAGTCAATCTGCTGTGAGCCAGTCACCGTCGTTGCTGACGGGTGAGGCAGGGCGCATCACTTCCACTGGAGTACTGCGGCAAGCGCGTGCCTTCGCGCCGGCCTCGGTGGCCAACGTGGCCGTGGGCTTCGATCTGCTCGGTTACCCGGTCCAGGGCGTTGGCGACACCGTGACCGTGCGGCGCATCGACGAGCCGCTGGTGCGCATCGCCGCCATTCGCGGCACCACCGTTGCGTTGCCGCTGGATGCCGAGCGCAATACTGCGGGTGCGGCGCTGCTGTCGCTGCGCGCGGCGTTGCAGTTGCCGTATGGCTTCGAGGTGGAGATCGACAAGGGCATTGCACTGAGCTCGGGCATGGGCGGGTCGGCGGCCTCGTGCGTGGCTGCGCTGGTGGCCGCCAATGCGCTGCTGCAAACCCCGCTCAGCAGCGCGCAGCTCTACCAGTACGCACTCGATGGCGAGGCGGTGGCCAGCGGTAGCCGGCATGGCGACAACCTGGGCCCGCTGTTCTTAGGCGGCCTGGTGCTGTGCACGCTGGAGCGGCTGGTGCCGATCGCGGTGCCGGCCGCGTGGCACAGCCTGCTGGTGCACCCGGAGGCGGTGCTGGAGACCCGGCGCGCGCGCGAGGCATTGGCAGGCACGTATCAACTGCGCGAGTTCGTTGCACAGAGCACCAACCTTGCGCTGGTGCTGGCCGGTTGCCACGTCGGCGATGCGGATCTGGTGCGCGCCGGCCTGCGCGATGTGCTGGTCGAACCACGGCGTGCGCCGCTGATCGGTGGCTTTGCCGATGCCAAGCAGGCCGCGCTCGATCACGGCGCCCTGGGCGCCAGCATTTCCGGTGCCGGCCCCAGCGTGTTCGCCTGGTTTGAAACGCACGATGCGGCGCAGGCAGCGGCGCCGGCGGTGCAGGCCGGGTTTGCCGCAGCAGGATTCGACAGCCAGTGTTGGGTCTCGCCTATCGCAAGCCCCGCAGCGCGGTTGATCGGATGACGCGGCATTTACACCCAGTGGGTGCGCTGCGTGCCGCAGACCGGCGGCACGCTGCGCACGCTTCACTCCACCACCACCTCGCTGATCTGCATGACCGGGATCAGATCGGTGTAGTTGGCCACGTCGGCAAGAATCTCCTGCGCATGCGGGCCGAAGCTCGCATTGAACGATTCCACCGAGTCGCAAAAGATATGGCACATACCGATGAAGGGCGGGCTGCTGCCGGCTTCGCCGCCGCTGAGGCCCTTGTCCACGCTGTAGCGCAGGCAGGCAGCACCCATGCGGGCGCTCACCAGCGGCATGTGCTGGTCGCGGTAATAGCCGTGGTCGAAACGGGCGCCTTCGCGGTTGGGGTACATCACGCTGACCTTGATCATCTGCCGGCTCCGCGGAACGGTGCGCGCAGCATAGCGCCGCAGCGTTCGGCGCAAGCGACCGCCGCGACACACGTGTCCACGGCCTTTGCACTTCGCGCCCACACCCCGATTGCCTTGCCGGGACATGCCCGGTCCTCTTCTTGTCTGGAGTCCTGCTGATGTTCATTTCCACCCGTGGCGGTGCGCCCGCCGCAAGCCTGAGCCAGGCCATCGCCGCCGGATTGGCGCCCGATGGCGGGCTGTACGTGCCGCAGACGCTGCCACCGGCGCGCCCCCTGGCAGCTGGCGCCGATCTGGCCGCTACTGCCACCACGCTGCTGCAGCCGTTTTTCGCGGGTGATGCGTTGGCCGATGCGTTGCCGGCCATCTGCGCCGACGCCTTCGACTTCCCGGCGCCGCTGGTGCCGCTGGCCACGCCCGGCGATTACGCGCTGGAGTTGTTTCACGGGCCGACCGCTGCGTTCAAGGATTTCGGCGCGCGCTTTCTGGCCGCCTGCCTGACCCGCCTGCGCCGGGCCGAAGACCGCCCGCTCACCATCCTGGTCGCCACCTCCGGCGATACCGGTGCGGCGGTGGCCGCCGCCTTCCATCGCCAGCCCGGGCTGCGCGTGGTGGTGCTGTATCCGGACGGCCGCGTGTCGCCCCGGCAGGCGCATCAGCTGGGCTGTTTCGGCGACAACATCCAGGCCGTGCGCGTGGCCGGTTCGTTCGACGATTGCCAGGCGATGGTCAAGCAGGCCCTGAACGATGCGCCGCTGCAGGCGCAGGTGCCGCTGAGTTCGGCCAACAGCATCAGCCTGGGCCGGCTGCTGCCGCAGATGAGCTATTACGCGCACGCAGCCCTGCAGCACCACGCCGCATCCGGCAGCGCGCTGAACCTGGTGGTGCCCACCGGCAACCTGGGCAACGGGCTGGCGGCGATCCTGGCGCGTGCGCTGGGCGTGCCGCTGGGCAGCATCGCGCTGGCCTCCAACGCCAACCACGTGCTGCCGGACTACTTTGCCGGCGACGACTATGCACCGCAGCCCAGCGTGGCGACGCTGGCCAATGCCATGGACGTCGGCGCGCCGAGCAACTTCGAACGTCTGCGCTGGTTGTACCAGGGCGACGACGCGGCGCTACGCGAGGCCTTCCGCGCCTTGTCGGTGGACGATGCGGCGATCAGCCACACCATCGGGCAGCGCCACGCGCGCTATGGCGAGGTGCACTGCCCGCACACTGCCACCGCGGTGCATGTGCTGGAACAGCTGCGTGCAGAAGGGCCGGAAGGCGTGACCGGCGATTGGGCGGTGGCCGCCACCGCGCACCCGGCCAAGTTCGAAGGGGTGGTGGAACCGCTGATCGGCGCGCCGGTGGCCGTTCCGCCTGCATTGGCGGCGCTGCTGCAGCGCCCGGCGCATGCGCAGGCACTGGCGCCGGAGTACGCCGCGCTGCGGCAGCGGCTGCTTGCCGACGCCGCCTGACCGAACGCGTTCAGCCGCCCGGGGTTGGAAAGTGGCGCGCTTGGGGCAATCCTAGACCGGTGCGGCCCCGGCGTGGCGCCGCGTTGATGTGGGTTGCTGCATGTCTTATCGAGTGATCGCCGTTGCCGCCGCCCTCTGCGGGTGGGCAACGGCCGGAGCGGCCCTGGCGGCCGATGCCATGAGCGCGTCCCCGGTATCGCCGCTGGGCGCGCCGCATGCGGGACTGATCGACGCGCTGGCGCGCCAGGCCCCGGCGCTGGATCGCCAGGTGCTGGCGCTGGCGACCGAGGCCTTGCAATGCGCGCGGCAGCGCAAGCAGGTGGGCGACGAGCGCGTGCTCAGCGTGATCGACTACAGCCGGCCGTCCACCGAGCGCCGGCTCTGGGTATTCGATCTGGCGCGGCAGCGGTTGCTGTTCAAGGAATGGGTGGCGCACGGGCGCAATACCGGCGAAAACCTGGCCGCGACGTTTTCCAACACCGATGGCAGCTTCCAGTCCAGCCTGGGCGCCTTCACCGCGCAGGAGTCCTATACCGGCCAGAACGGCTATTCGCTGCGGCTCAAGGGCCTGGAGCCGGGCTTCAACGACCATGCGCGCGAGCGCGCCATCGTCATCCACGGCGCGCCCTACGTGAGCGAGGCCATCATCCGCAGCCAGGGCCGGCTGGGTCGCAGCCTGGGCTGCCCGGCGGTGCGTCCAGCCGTTGCCAAACAACTGATCGACACCTTGCGCGACGGTGCGTTCGTGTTCGCCTACTACCCGGATCGCGCATGGCTGCGGCAGTCGCAGTTGTTGCATGGCGGCTGCGGCGCGACGGTGGCGGCGGTCGGGGGACGTTGACGCGCGTGGTTGCGGCGTGCGGCGGTTGCGGGCGTTGTCGCATCGGCAGGTGTGTGGGGTCAGGCCGAGAGGCAAGGCGCTGTTCGGCGCACGTGTGGACCACTGTTGCCCGCGGCCGTCCACCGCACCTTTTCAGGCGGCAGCGAGGTGCGGTGCGACCGGAGTTCAGACCGTTTCGCCGGCCAAGCTGCGCAATGCGGCGTAGTCGAGGATTTGTACCAGGTGCAGCTGCGGCAGCGCGATCAGCTGCTGCTGCCTGAGCTTGGTGAAGGTGCGGCTCACCGTTTCCATGGTCAGGCCGAGATGGTCGGCAATGTCGCCGCGGCTCATCGGCAGCGCCACGGTGTCGCCGCTGCTGCCGGGCTGGGTGGAGCGCGCGGCCAGCCTCAGCAGGAAATGCGCCAGCCGCTCGCTGGGTTGCAGGCGCGCCAGCAGCAGGCCGGTGTCCTGGGCGGCCGCCAGCTCCATGCTGGCGCGCTGCAGCAGCTTGCGTTCCAGATGCGGGTAGCGCTCGCGCAGCTGGCGCATCTGCGCCATCGGCGTGCGGCACACGCGGGTTTCGACGATGGCTTCGATATCGTGCCGGTGCTGCGGGGTCTCGGTCAGTCCCACATAGTCGCCGGGCAGCACGAAGCCGGTGATCTGGCGGCGGCCGTCGGCCAGCGTGCGCACTAGACGCAAGGCGCCGGAGGTGACGGTATAGACGTGGTGGCGCGGCTCGCCGGCCCGGACCAGGGTGCTGCCGGGCGCATGGACCGAGCCGCTGGTGGCCTGGTCGAGCGCGTCCATTTCCGCTGGCGACAGCGCGGCGCAGATCGCCCGGCCGCGGACCGCGCACAGCGCACAATCGGAATTGCGCGCGTCCACGCCGGCTGCCGCGCTGGGCGCCGGGCAGGTCAGGCTGGGGTCTGAAAGCTGCCGGTACATGGGTCACGCACTGCCTGGAACGCGCCCGCATGATACGCCATGCGGTCAGCACGGCCGCCCAGCCGGTAGAATTACCGGCTCGCCCCCGTCGTCCTGCAGGAGTTTCGCTCGTGATCAAGCCCCGTACGCCGCCCGGCATCATGGAATTGCTGCCACGCGAGCAGATCGCGTTCCAGCGCATGCTGGACGTCATCCGCCGCAACTACGAGCGGTTCGGGTTCCTGCCGGTCGAAACCCCGGTGTTCGAGCTGTCCGATGTGCTGCTGACCAAGTCCGGCGGCGAAACCGAGCGCCAGGTGTACTTCGTGCAGTCCACCGGTGCGCTGGCCAATGCCGCCGCTGCGGCCGACGAAGGCGGCGAGGGCGGGCTGCCCGAGCTGGCGCTGCGTTTCGACCTGACCGTGCCGCTGGCGCGGTACGTGGCCGAGCACGAGCACGACTTGAGCTTCCCGTTCCGCCGTTACCAGATGCAGCGCGTGTACCGCGGCGAGCGCGCGCAGCGTGGGCGGTTTCGCGAGTTCTATCAGTGCGACATCGACGTGATCGGCAAGGATGCGCTGAGCATCCGTTACGACGCCGAAGTGCTGGCGGTGATCCACGCGGTGTTTGCCGAGCTGGGCATCGGCGACTTCAAGGTGCAGATGAACAACCGCAAGCTGCTGCGCGGCTTCTTCGAAAGCCTGGGCGTGGCCGAGGGCGAACTGCAGCTGGCAGTGCTGCGCGAGGTCGACAAGATCGACAAGCGTGGCGCCGATTACGTGCGCGACACGCTGACGGGCGAAGGCTTCGGCATCGCTGCCGAGCAGGTCGCCAGGATCCTGGACTTCGTGGCGGTGCGCTCGAACGGGCATGCCGATGCGCTGGCGCAGTTGCAGGCGCTGGAGGCGTCGGTGGGTGCGAGTGCGACGCTGGGCGAGGGCATTGCCGAGCTGCGTGAGGTGCTGGAGCTGGTCAAGGCGCTGGGCGTGCCGGAAACGGCCTACTGCCTGAATTTCTCGATCGCGCGCGGGCTGGACTATTACACCGGCACCGTCTACGAGACCACGCTCACCGATCACCCGCAGATCGGCTCGATCTGCTCGGGTGGCCGTTACGAAAACCTGGCCAGCCATTACACCAAGTCCAGGCTGCCCGGCGTGGGCATCTCGATCGGCCTGACCCGGCTGTTCTGGCAGCTGCGCGAGGCCGGCCTGATCCAGGGCATCGCCGAGAGCAGCGTGCAGGCGATGGTGGCGCTGATGGACGAAGCGCGCCTGGACGATGCGCTGGATATCGCGCGCCGCCTGCGTATCGGTGGCATCAACACCGAAGTACAGATGGAGCCGAAGAAGATCGGCAAGCAGTTCCAGTACGCCGCGCGTGCCGGCATCCGCTTCGTGGTGCTGGCCGGCGACGACGAGCTGGCACGCGGCGTGGTGGCGGTGAAGGACCTGGTGCGCGAACAGCAGTTCGAGGTGGCCCGCGACGAGCTGGCCAGCACGCTGCAGGTGGAGCTGGAGCAGGCCAAGGTGATGCCGTAAGGCGAGGTGGTTGTTGCTGGCGTTTCGATTGCCGGCGCATGCACTTCAGCATGTGAAGCGATGGGTGGTGCTGCGCGAGGTCTCGCCCCCATCCGCCCTTCGGGCACCTTCCCCCGCAGGCGGGGGAAGGGGAGCAAGTGTTCTGCGCGCCCAAGCCGCCTTGTTTTGCTCCTTCTCCCATTGACGGGTGAGGGCAGCGGTGTCCTCCGCGCCCAGGACGCCTTGCTGTGCTCCCTTCTCCCGTCAACGGGAGAAGGTGGCGCGCAGCGCCGGATGAGGGAGCTTGGGGCTTTCCTGCAGCTCAGCTGAGAGGCGGGGGCAACGCTTCACCCAGGCGGTGTTGCTGGCTTGCGACTGGCGGGACGCGCAAACCGCAGTTGAAGCGGTGGACGGTGCCACACGAAGCCTCGCCCCCATCCGCCCTCCGGGCACCTTCCCCCGCAGGCGGGGGAAGGGTAGCAAGTGTTCTGCGCGCCCAGGCCGCCTTGCTTTGCTCCTTCTCCCGTTGACGGGTGAGGGCAGCGGTGTCCTCCGCGCCCAGGACGTCTTGCTGTGCTCCCTTCTCCCGTTGACGGGAGAAGGTGGCGCGCAGCGCCGGATGAGGGAGCTTGGGGCTTTCCGCGCAACTCAGCTGAGAGGCGCGGAATCCGCTCCACCCAGAAGGCAGCTTGTTCGGTTCTCTGTGCAACGAGGCGAGAGCATGCCAGCGCAAGCCGCATGACTAGACCCCAACCGAGCTGTCCTGGCGTTACCGCCGCAGCAGGTGACAAGCACCACCGCTTGCGTTAATGTACTAACACGCTATTACATTAACGCAATGAAACAACGACCTGCCCCCCGCGAATCCACCGATGTTGCCGCTTCGCTGCAGATGCTGTCCGAGGCCTTGGCCTGCCTGCATGCACCTGGCGCAGTCGAAGCCTTCCTGCGCGATCTGTGCACCCCGGCCGAGCTCGAAGCCATGGCCGACCGCTGGCGGGTGGTGCCGTTATTGATCAAGGGCGTGCCATACCGCGAGATCCACGAGCTGACCCAGGTCAGCGTGACCACCATCGGGCGCGTTGCGCGCACCCTGGAACACGGCGCCGGCGGTTATGCCGCGGCCCTGCGCGAGCAAGCCGCGCGCCCTGTCCAATCCCACTGAGAGAACAAGATGAGTGCTTCCACGGCAGCGCCGGCACGTGACCGGTTGCGTATTGCCATCCAGAAAAACGGCCGCCTGGCCGAGCCGGCGCGCAGCCTGCTGGCCGCCTGCGGGCTGAGCTGGCGGCAGAGCCGCGACAAATTGTTCTGCTACGGCGAATCGCTGCCGGTGGACCTGCTGCTGGTGCGCGACGACGACATCCCGGGCCTGATCGCCGATGGCGTCTGCGACTTGGGGATCGTGGGCCAGAACGAGCTGGACGAGCAGGCGTCGGCGCGTCGTCGCGCTGGCTTGCCGGCCGCGTACCACGCCGTGCGCGGGGTCGGTTTCGGCCAGTGCCGGCTGATGCTGGCGGTGCCGGAAGAATGGGACTGGCAGGGCGTGGCGCAACTGGCGGGCAAGCGCATCGCCACCAGCTACCCGGCGATCCTGGCCGACTGGCTGGAACGGCAGGGGATCGACGCGGCAGTGGTGGAGCTGTCCGGTTCGGTGGAGATTGCTCCGCGGCTGGGCACTGCGGATCTGATCTGCGATCTGGTCTCCAGCGGTGCCACCCTGGCGGCCAACCAGCTCAAGCCGGTGGAGCTGGTGATGGAAAGCGAAGCCGTGCTGGCCGGCGCGGTGCGCGAGCCGGCCGATGCACGCGCGGCGTTGCTGGCCATGCTGCTGCGGCGCATGGATGGCGTGCTCAAGCTGCGCGACAGCAAGCTGCTGATGTTCCGCGCCGAACACGGCAACGTGGACGCGCTGCGCCGCCTGCTGCCCGATGCCGAGCCGTTGGTGCAGCTGCCCGACGACGGTAACGGCGCGCTGCGCTTGCAGACCATGTGCCACGGTGCGGTGACCTGGCAACGGCTGGAAGAACTCGAACGCGCAGGTGCGCAAGGCTTGATGGTGTTGACGGTGGAGCGCTCGCTGGCATGAACATTCTCGATTGGTCCCAACTCGATAGCGGTGCACGCGCCGCTGCGCTGACCCGCCCGGCACAGACCGTGGCCACCCAGACCCGCGATGCGGTGGCGGCATTGATCGGCGATGTGCGTGGCCGTGGCGATGCGGCGCTGCGCGAGATCACCGCACGGTTCGATGGCGTGTCGCTGGACCACTTTGCAGTGAGCGCGGACGAATTCGCCGCCGCCGCCGCCGCGGTGGCGCCGGAGCTGTGCCAGGCGATGCAGGACGCCGTCGCGCGCATCGACACCTTCCACCGCGCCGGCATGAGCGATGGCTATGCGGTGGAAACCGCGCCCGGCGTGGTCTGCGAAAAGATCGTGCGGCCGATCGGCCGGGTGGGCCTGTATGTGCCGGCCGGTAGCGCACCGTTGCCGTCGACTGCGTTGATGCTCGGCGTGCCGGCGCGTCTGGCCGGTTGCCGCGAAGTGGTGCTGTGCACGCCGCCGCGCAAGGACGGCAGCGTGGACCCGGCGGTGCTGGTGGCCGCGCAGCTGACCGGCGTGCGCCGGGTGTTCAAGCTCGGCGGTGCGCAGGCGATTGCCGCGATGGCCTACGGCACCGAATCGGTGCCTAGCTGCGACAAGTTGTTTGGGCCGGGCAATAGCTATGTCACCGAAGCCAAGCAGCAAGTGGCGCAGTCGGGCGCGGCGGCGATCGACATGCCGGCCGGCCCGTCGGAGGTGCTGGTGATTGCCGATGCCGGCGCGCAGCCGGCGTTCGTGGCTGCCGACCTGTTATCGCAGGCAGAGCACGGCCCCGATTCGCAGGTGTTGCTGCTGTCAGACAGCGATGCGTTGATTGCCGCCGTGCAGGTTGCGTTGGATGCGCAACTGGCACAGCTCTCGCGTGCGGAGATCGCCCGCCAGGCGCTGGCGCAGTCGCGGCTGATCAAGGTGCAGTCGCTGGACGAGGCGTTTGCCATCAGTAACCGTTACGCACCGGAACATCTGATTCTTGCGCTGCGCGAGCCGCGCGCATGGTTGAACCAGGTGGAAGCGGCCGGCTCGGTCTTTCTCGGCGACTACACACCCGAAGCACTGGGCGATTATTGCAGCGGCACCAACCACGTCTTGCCGACCAGCGGCGCGGCGCGGGCGTACAGCGGTGTGAGCGTGGCCAGTTTCCAGAACATGCTGAGCGTGCAGGCGGCCAGCAAGGCAGGCATCGACGGCATCGGCGAATGCGCATTGATCCTGGCGCGTGCCGAAGGCCTGGACGCGCATGCCAACGCAGTAGCACTGCGGATGGGAGTGGCAGCATGAGCACACCTTCGATTCTTGAACTGGTACGCGAGGACTTGCGTGCGTTTGCCGGCTATTCGTCGGCACGTACCAGCGCCTTGCAGGGCGATGTCTGGCTCAACGCCAACGAGTCGGCCTGGGGCAATCCTGCCGATCCGCAAGGCAGCACGCGCCGCTATCCCGATCCGCAACCCGGCGCGCTGCGCAACGCCTTGGCGGCGCTGTATGGCTGCGCGCCGGAACAGCTGTTGATCGGCCGCGGCAGCGACGAAGCGATCGATCTGCTGGTGCGTGGCCTGTGCGTGCCCGAGCGCGATGCGGTGGTGGTCACCCCGCCGGTGTTCGGCATGTATGCGGTGTGCGCGCGGCTGCAGAACGCACCACTGGTCGAGGTGCCACTGGTCGATGGCAGCGACGGCTTTCATGCCGATATTCCGGCCATCGTGGAAGCCGCGCTGGCGGCGAAGGCCAAGCTGGTGTTCCTGTGCTCGCCGTCCAACCCGGCCGGCTCGGCAATCGCGCTGCGGGATGTGGAAAGCGCCCTGCAGGCGCTGCAAGGCAAGGCGCTGGTGGTGGTCGATGAAGCCTACGGCGAATTTTCCGATGTGCCATCGGCGGTCGGCCTGCTGGAGCGCTACGACAACCTGGCCGTGCTGCGCACCTTGTCCAAGGCACACGCGCTGGCGGCCGCGCGCATCGGCAGCCTGATCGCCAATGCGGAATTGATCGCGCTGCTGCGTCGTTGCCAGGCGCCGTACCCGGTGCCTACGCCGTGCGCGGCGATGGCAGTGCAGGCGCTATCCGCGCCGGCACTGGAGGTCACCCGCCGGCGCATTGCCGAAGTGCGCAGCGAGCGCGAGCGCGTTCGTCTGGCCCTGGCGCAACTGCCTGGCGTGCGCCGGGTCTATGCATCGCAGGGCAATTTCCTGCTGGTGCGCTTCGACGACGCAGAAGCCGCGTTCCAGGCGCTGCTGGAGGCCGGGGTGGTGGTGCGCGACCAACGCGCGGTGCCGCGCCTGTCCGATGCGTTGCGCATCACCCTGGGCACGGTCGAACAGAACGAGCGTGTGCTCGGTGCGCTGCGGCGTAAGCGGGAGGCTGCGGCATGACCCCGATTCTTTTCGTCGACCGCGATGGCACGCTGATCACCGAGCCGG
Organism: Xanthomonas campestris pv. badrii; assembly: GCF_012848175.1. Classification (NCBI taxonomy): domain Bacteria; kingdom Pseudomonadati; phylum Pseudomonadota; class Gammaproteobacteria; order Lysobacterales; family Lysobacteraceae; genus Xanthomonas; species Xanthomonas campestris. The sequence continues at coordinate 1,758,997 of NZ_CP051651.1, forward strand.
CCGATTACCAGATCGACGCGTATGAAAAGCTGCGCTTCGTCGACAACGTCATCCCGGCGATGCTCAAGCTGCGCGATGCCGGCTACCAGTTCGTCATCGTCAGCAATCAGGATGGGCTGGGCAGCGAGAGCTATCCGCGGGCTGCGTTCGATGGCCCGAACAACCTGATGCTGCAGATCTTCGCCAGCCAGGGCATCGAGTTCCGCGAAGTGCTGATCGACTGTAGCTGGCCGGCCGACAATGCGCCCACGCGCAAGCCGGGAGTTGGTCTGATGCTGCCGTACCTGCAGGACCGCAATATCGACTGGGCGCGCTCGGCAATGGTGGGCGACCGCCTCACCGACATCCAGTTTGCGCAGAACCTCAACATCCGCGGTTTCCAACTGCGCACCGACGAATTCGGTGGCGAGTGGGACTGGCCCGGCATCGCGCACGAGCTGGCCGATGCGCCGCGCCGCGCGGTGGTTCAGCGCAACACCAAGGAAACCAGGATCCGCGTCGAGCTGGACCTGGATCGCGTGGCCGAGCCGCATACCGCCACCGGCCTGCCATTCTTCGATCACATGCTGGAACAGATCGGCAAGCACGGTGGGTTTGCGTTGGACATCCGTGCCGACGGTGATCTGCACATCGATGAGCACCACACCATCGAAGACACCGGCCTGGCGCTGGGTCAGGCGCTGCGCGAGGCGCTGGGCAACAAGCGCGGCATCGGCCGATATGGCTTCGATCCGCCGGAAAGCCCATGGCTGGCTGCAGGCGAGGGCGCACACCATGGCTTCACCCTGCCGATGGACGAAACCATCGCCAGCGCCGCACTCGATTTCAGTGGCCGGCCATATTTCGTATTCGAAGGCGACTTCAAACGCGAGCGGGTGGGCGACATGCCCACCGAACTGGTGCCGCATTTCTTTCGCTCGATCTGCGATGCGTCCGGATTGAACCTGCATCTGAGCGTGCGTGGCGACAACGACCATCACAAGGTGGAAGCCTGCTTCAAGGCGCTGGCGCGTGCGCTGCGCCAGGCGATCCGCCGCGAGGGCACCGCCTTGCCGTCCACCAAGGGCGCGCTATGACCGCCGTTGCGCTGATCGATGCCGGCGGCGCCAATCTGGGCTCGGTGCGTTATGCGCTGGAGCGGCTGGGCGTGGACGCACGGGTGGTCCGCGATGCAGCAGGGTTGCAGGGCGCGCAGCGGGTGATCCTGCCGGGCGTCGGTGCGGCGCCGGAGGCAATGTCGCGCCTGCGTGCGCAAGGCCTGGTCGAACCATTGCAGCAGCTGCAGGTGCCGGTGATCGGCATCTGCCTAGGCATGCAGTTGTTGTTCGAACACTCCGAAGAAGGCGATGTCGACTGCCTTGGGCTGCTGCCGGGCATCGTGCGCCACATGACGCCGGCGCTGGGCATCCGCGTGCCGCACATGGGCTGGAATCAGCTGTTGCCGTTGCGCGAGTCTGCGTTGCTGGCCGGCCTGCCGGAGCGCGCCAGTGCGTATTTCGTGCATGGCTACGCAGCGCCGGTGACCGCCGATACCGTGGCCGCCTGCGATCACGGCGGTCTGTTCACGGCCGTGGTGCAACAGGGGCTGCGCTGCGGCGCGCAGTTCCACCCCGAGCGTTCGGCAGACACCGGTGCACGCATCCTGCGCAATTTTCTCGAGATGAGCTTTCCATGAGGTTTACTGTCTACCCCGCGCTGGATATCCGTGATGGTCGCGTGGTGCGCCTGCTGCAGGGCGACTACGCCCGCGAAACCCGCTACGGCGACGATGTGCTGCCGCGTGCGCAGGCCTTCGCCGACGCCGGCGCGCAGTGGATGCATCTGGTCGATCTGGATGCGGCCAAGGCCGGCGGCTACACGCTGGCCACGCTGCTCGGCCAGATCACCCGGCAGACCGGCTTGCAGGTGCAGACCGGCGGCGGCGTGCGTTCGCGCGAGGACGTGGCGCGCATCCTCGACGCAGGTGCGGCGCGCGTGGTGATCGGCTCATTGGCGGTGCGCGAGGCCGACACCGTGATCGCCTGGTTGCAGGAATTTGGCGCGCAGCGGCTGACCATTGCCTTGGACACGCGCCAGGATGCCGCCGGTGTATGGCAATTGCCAGTGCATGGCTGGACCGAGGCGGCCGAGGCCACCCTGGATCAACTGGCGGTGCGTTACGCGCAGGCCGGCCTGCAACACCTGCTGTGCACCGACATCGCGCGCGACGGCATGCTGTCCGGGCCGAACATGGCGTTGTACGCGCATCTGCGTGCGCTTGCGCCGCAGGTGCAGGTGCAGGTCTCCGGCGGCGCGCGCAATCTTGCCGACGTGGCGGCGGCCAAGGCCTCCGGCTGCGCCGGCATCGTGCTGGGCAAGGCCTTGCTGGAAGGCCACCTGAATCTCGACGAGGCATTGGCATGCTGAGCCGGCGCATCATTCCGTGCCTGGACGTGCGCGATGGCCGCGTGGTCAAGGGCGTCAAGTTCCGCGACCACATCGACATGGGCGACATCGTGGAACTGGCGCTGCGTTACCGCGCGCAGGGCGCCGATGAGCTGGTGTTCTACGACATCGGCGCCAGCCCGGAAGGGCGTTCGGTCGATTACACCTGGGTGGAGCGGGTGGCGCGGCTGATCGATATTCCGTTCTGCGTGGCCGGCGGCATTCGGGATGTCGACACCGCGCGTGCGGTGCTGCATGCCGGTGCCGACAAGATTTCCATCAATTCCCCGGCGCTGGGCCGCCCGCAACTGATCTCCGAACTGGCCGATGCCTTCGGCGTGCAGTGCGTGGTGGTCGGCATCGATTCCATTCGCGAAGAAGACGGCCAGTGGCGGGTGCGTCGCTACACCGGCGACCCCAGCAAGACCCAGGCGCTGCCGATGCGCACGCTGGACTGGGTGGCCGAAGCGCAGCGCCTGGGCGCCGGCGAGATCGTGCTCAATTGCATGGACAACGATGGCGTGCGGCGCGGTTACGACATCGCGCAGCTGCGTCAGGTGCGTGCGCTATGCCGGGTGCCGTTGATCGCCTCCGGCGGTGCAGGCGAGATGCAGCACTTTGCCGATGTCTTCGACCAGGCCGACGTGGATGGCGCGCTAGCCGCCAGCGTGTTCCATAGCGGCGCGATTCCGATTCCCGAACTCAAGCAGTTCCTGCGCGCGCAACAGATCGAGGTACGTGATGGGCAGTGACACCGTGACACCCGACGACGCGCTGCAAGCGTTGGACTGGAGCAAGGGCGAGAGCCTGTTGCCGGTGGTCGTGCAGGACGCCGACAACCTGCGCGTGTTGATGCTGGGTTACATGAACGCCGAAGCCCTGGCTGTCACGCAGCAGCGCGGCGAGGTCACCTTCTTCAGCCGCAGCAAGCAGCGCCTGTGGACCAAGGGCGAGAGCTCGGGCAACGTGCTGCGCGTGGTGTCCATCGAGGCCGACTGCGACGCCGACACGCTGCTGGTGCTGGCGCGCCCGCACGGGCCCACCTGCCACCTGGGCCGCACCAGCTGTTTCCCGAGCGCGCCTGGCCAGTTCCTGGGCAGCCTGGATGCCCTGATCGCCACTCGCGAGCGGGAGCGCCCACACGGCAGCTACACCACCACATTGTTCGAGCAGGGCATTCGCCGCATCGCGCAGAAGGTGGGCGAGGAGGGCGTGGAAACCGCGCTGGCCGGCGTGGTGCAGGGCGATGCCGAGTTGCTCGGCGAGTCGGCCGACCTGCTGTACCACCTGATCGTGCTGCTGCGCGCCCGCGGCCTGGGACTGGGCGATGCGGTGGCGCTGCTGGAAGCGCGGCATAAATAATCGCATCGCAAGCACTAGCACCGTAGGAGCGCGCCCGAGCGCGACAGGCGTTACCGATAACGCTTCAGCACACGCAGGCGCACTCCTGCGTTACCTGGCCCCGACACACTGCGTTGCACATGGCGGAAAGGCTGCAACCGCCAGCCCGGCACTGCGGTAAGCCGACCCAGCCCCGCTACAATTGCCGCTGGTCATCGCAGGAACGTCCATGCCGCTTCGTCTCGCCCTCCTGGCCCTTGGCCTGCTCGCAGGCACTGTGCATGCGAGCGATGTCGTTGTCGAAGGCGTGGTATTCGAAGAGCGCGATGGCGCGCCGGGGCGGGGCCGTGACGAGCCCGGGCTTGCCGATGTGATCGTCTCCAATGGCCAGCAGCTGGTGCGCACCGACGCGCAGGGGCACTACCGGCTGCCGGTGCGCGAGGGGCAGACGGTCTTCGTGATCAAGCCGGGCGACCGCAATTTCGTTCCCAATGCCGATGGCCTGCCGGGATTCTGGCGCCATTACGCGCCCAAGGGTTCGCCCAGGCGCAAGTACCGCGGCATCGCCGCCACCGGCAGCAGCACCGGCAACTGGAATTTCGCGCTGACGCCGCGCGCCGCCGCGCAGGACGGTGGCTTCGAGATGCTGGTCTTTGCCGACAGCCAGACCGCCACGCTCACCGACGTGGACTATTACCGCCGCGATATCGTTGCGCCCATCGTCGGCAAGATACCGGCACGGCTGGGAACCACGTTGGGCGATATCGTCAGCGACGATCTGAGCCTGTATCCGGGGTTGAATGCCGTCACTACCCAACTCGGCGTGCCCTGGTTCCATGTGCCAGGCAACCACGACCTCAACCTCGACGCCGGCGACGATCTGCAATCACTGGATAGCTGGCGCGCGGTCTACGGCCCGGACACCTACGCGGTGGAACAGGCCAATGCCAGCTTCGTGTTCCTGGACGATGTGATCTACATGCCGGGCAGCAAGCCGGACTATGTCGGCGGCCTGCGCGAGGACCAGTTCGTCTTCCTGCAGGCCTATCTGGCGCAGCTGCCGCGCGCGCGGCTGGTGGTGCTGGGCATGCACATCCCGCTGTTCGATGCCGCACCCGGGCAGGAGACCTTCCGGCATGCGGATCGTCGCCGGCTGTTCGCCTTGCTCGAGGAGTTTGCGCATGTGCTGGTGCTGAGCGCGCACAGCCACACGCAACGGCAGGTGGAGCATGGCGCCGACGAGGGCTGGGCCGGTGCGCAGCCGCTGCACGAGTACAACGTGGGCGCCGCCTGCGGTGCGTTCTGGTCGGGCGTGAAGGATGCCGACGGCATTCCCGATACGACCATGAGCGACGGCACGCCCAACGGCTACGCGGTGCTGAAGGTCGCGCCCGGTGGCGACTACACGCTGGCTTACCACGCGGCGCGGGCGGCCGACGATGCACAACTGGCGTTGCATGCGCCCAAGGTGTTGCGGCAGGGCGCGTATCCGGCCTGGGGCGTCTACGCCAATGTGTTCATGGGCCAGGACGACACCACGGTGGAGATGCGTATCGACAACGGCGCATGGCAGCCAATGAAGCGGCAGGAGCGCCCCGACCCGCGCCTGCTGGCCGAGAACGTGCGCGACGATGCCGCCGACGCCTTGCGCGGTTACGACCGCTCGCCCGAGGCCACGCCATCCACCCATCTGTGGCGCGGTGCGTTGCCCACCAGGCTCGCGGTGGGGGAGCACACCGTCGAGGTGCGCGCGAGCCTGCCGACCGGTCAGTACAGCGCGCGCACCGTGTATCGCCTGCAGCGCGCCGAACCTTGAGTGGAGCGGGAAGCATCACATAATGCGCGAAACACAAACGCCTCCACGAGGGAGGCGTTTTGAGGATCCGGGCTGGCAGGCGATGGCGCGCTGGCGGGATCGGTGCTGGCTGGCGTGATGCTGGCTGGCCCGGCGAGTGTAGCGAGGCCGCGTACGTGCTGACGAAATGAGAATTAGTCTCAGCGTGTCACGGTGGATGCCTGGCAGATGAGCGGGCGCCGGGCGTTGCCGTCTTGGGCGCGTTTGGCGTGTCGTTGACGGATTCGGATTCGGATGCGGGAGTCGCATCGCGGCTGTCGTCCGCATCGGCATCGGCCGCGTTCTCTATCGGCGGATAGGGATACGCAACCGCCGGCCCCGGCGTCAGCCCCGCCCGCCATCGGGCCAGCACCGGCGCGATGCGCTTGCCGAGCGACTGCTGCGGCAACGAGGATAGCTCGCCGTCCTGCGTTTCCCGCGCCGTGATCGCGGCCTTGGCCATGCTGAAGGCGGCCAGTGGATCGTCGGTCTGGTTCATCGCATCGATCAGCCAGGCCTGGCCAAAATAGGTGGCGTTGGAGGTATTGCCGCAGCCAAACGAGGGGCGATCAGCGCGCGCCGCGGTCAGGATCAGCGTGTCCGGCGAGCGCAGCGCAGGGATGAAGCCGCCGGAATAGCAGGCCGACAACACGATGATGCGGTGGTCGATCCCGGCATCGTCCAAGGCGGTGCGCAGATCCTGCGGGCTGATGAAGTCTTCTTCGTTCTCGTCCACCTGCACATACAGGGTGTGGTCTTCGGTGCCGTGGGTGGTGACGAACAACAACAGCGCGTCTTCCTTACGATCCATGCGCTTGCCAACCGCAGCGAGCGTGTCGTAGAGATTGTCGTAGGTCGCCAGCGGCGCGTACGGTCGCTCGCCCAGATTGTCGGGGTTGTTGACCAGGGTGACCACGCGGCCGCGCGCATCGAAGCGTTGCTCGAACAACTGCTTGAGGTAGAGCGTTTCGTTGCGGAATACATCGTCGCTGGCATCGCCGGCAACGCCGACCACGTAGAGATCGGTCACCCCAGGGCGCTGCGGCTGCAACGCAGCCAGCGCCTTAGTCAGTGCGGCCCGATCGACCGGGTCGGCCTCGGCGGTTTGCTGTGCGGCCGGTGCCGGCAAGGCTGCGCCGGCATCGGGATGACAACCGCCCAAAAGAACGACCAGCGCCAGCAGTGCCGGCACCCGCCGGATCGCGCTCGCCGCGGGCAGCCAGGGGGAAAGCGATGAGAACAACGCCGAGGCCTCTCGAAAACGCGCGGCAGCAGGACTGAAATGCTGCGCTTGGACACACACCCGGCCGCCGTGCGGCAACCGGGTGTCTTCATTCACTGCGCTGGTTCAGAACACCAGCTGCGAAAAACTTTCCACGCGCTGGTGGCTGCCGACATCGTCCGCAGAACGCGGCGTGGGGTAGTCCTCGCGGCGATCCAGCAGGGCGGTCCGCATGCCGGTACGCTTGGCCGCATCCAGTTCCTCGATCACGTCCGACAGGAACAGGATCTCGGTGGCAGGCACGCCGATGCGTTCGGCGATGCGGCGGTAGCTGGCGCTCTCGCGCTTGGGGCCGACTTCGGTATCGAACCAGTCGGTGACCAGCCCGCTCAGGTCGCCTGCATCGCTATGGGCGAAGAACAGCTTCTGCGCCGGCACCGAGCCGGACGAATACACGTACAGCGGAATACCCTGCGCATGCCAGGCCTGCAGCTGGATCGCCGCATCGGCATAGATGTGCGCGGTGAAATCGGCGGTCTTGTAACCATCGCCCCAGATCAGCCCTTGCAAGGCCTTGAGCGCGGTGTGCTTGCGGTCCTCGTCGATCCAGGTCTGCAGCGTGGTGATCAACACCTCGTCCGGCACGTCCTCGCCGATCTCGTCGGCCACCTGGTTGAGCCAGTGACGCACCTGCGGGTGATTGCCGTGCTCGCGCACATAGGCGGGCATTGCACGACGTGCATACGGAAACAGCACGTCCTTGACGAACGAGATGCTGCTGGTCGTACCTTCGATATCGGTGAGGATCGCTTGCGGTCGTGTCATCGTCAGCTGGCCTTGTGAGGTTTCTCGGGGGCGTAGCGGGGGAATTGTTTGGCGATTTCGGTACCGGTGAAGTGGCCGACCCAGCCATCCGGCTCGGTGAAGAAGCGGATCGCCACGAAGTGCGGTTCCGGCCCCATATCGAACCAGTGCAGGGTGCCGTCGGGCACGGCAATCAGGTCGTCCTTGACGCACTCGATCTCGTAGACCTTGTCCTGCACGTGCAGGGTGAACAGGCCCGAGCCGGCGACGAAGAACCGTACTTCGTCTTCCTTGTGGAAGTGCTCGTCCAGAAATTTGGCGCGCATTTCCTCGCGCTTGGGGTTATCCGGCGCGATGCTGACCACGTCCACGGTCTTGAAGCCGCGCTCGGCGCTGATGCGGTCGATGTCGGCGCGGTAGGCGTCCATCACCTGCTCCGGCGTGGCGCCAGGTTCGACCGGCTGGCTGGCATGCCAGCGCTCGAAGGTCACGCCGATCTTCTTCAGTTCGGTGGCGATCGCATCGCCGTCGCGGCTGTCGAAGTCCGGAGTGGTGGGGTTGGTGTCGGCGAAGATACGCAGTCGGCTCATGGCGGTCTGGCTCACGAAGGGGGACGGGCAGAACTTAGCGCGGGCCGCGCAATTTCAGCAGTTCGAGTTCGCAGTGCAGCAGGAATTCGAATGCCTCCAGATGGCGGCGTGCCTCGGCCATGTTGCGGCCCCAGGCATACAGGCCGTGTCCTTCGATGAGATACCCCCACATGCTCTGTTTGTCCAGCAGGGCCTCCACTTGCGCGGCGAGCACCTGCATGTCCTGGGTGTTGGCGAACACCGGCACGTCCACCGCGGTTTCGTGGGTGGTATTGCCATCGAAGGCCTTGAGCAGTTCGTAGCCTTCCAGGCGGATCACGCCGCTGCCTGCATAAAGGCGGGACGCAATCGTCTGCACCGGCGAGTGGGTATGCAGCACGCAACCGATCTCCGGAAACCGGCGATACAGCTGGGTGTGCAGCAAGGTTTCGGCCGACGGGCGCAGCGGGCGGCCGACGGCCTGGCCATCGAAGTCAACCACCATGATGTCTTCTTCGACCAGGCGGCCCTTGTCGCGTCCGGACACGGTGATCGCAGCGTGCTGCTCGTCCAGGCGATGGGAAAAATTGCTGCTGGTGGCGGGCGTCCAGCCGGCCTGGGCCAGCTCGCGGATATTGCCGATCAGCAACTGCGCCAGCTCGTGCAGACGGGCGGCGCTATAGGGCAGGGGGGCAGTGGTCGCATTCATGGACCTATTCTACTGCCCCGCCAGATCACGGTCAGGTGCAGCGCAGCAGGGTGGGTTCCAGCCACGCTCGGGTCACGAGTGGCTGACAGGATGTGGCGAGCGCGCGTCCGGTAGTGAGCGCGGTGATGGTGTAACCCGCCTCTGGTTGGGTTCAGTTGGAGGCCCAGGTCAACTGCTGAGTCGGTCGGGGGCTCGGCGCCCTCACCGCTTGCGGGACACGCCGTTAACCCGTCCATGGGGGCTCGGTGGCGGCATCCATGCCGCCAACGGTCGCGCAATCGGCGAGGACACCGAGCCAGACTGTTGGTCGGTGGCTTTCTGAAAAGCATATCCGTTGATCGGCTGGCGTTAGGCGGACGCACGTGTCAGACCAGCAGGGCACCGAGCCTGCTGTTACCCAGTACACCGACCACCTCGACTGGTCCTTGCCCGCCCACCGTCGCGGGACCTTACGCGGCATGGATGCCGCGTAAGAGCTTACAAGGACGTACTTGCAGCGTGTCCCGCGATGGTGGGCGGGCAAGGGCCCTGCATTCAAGCGTCAGATCGGCGCCTTCAATCCAAAGAGTAGATCAGCGCCATCAGGCAAAGCGGCAGATCGGCCGCTCTGTCACGAAAGCCCGGATCATCCGCACTGCCATACACCGATGCGCAGTCGTTGCGTCAGCCACGGATGGCTCGCGCGTTTACTCAGCGCCCGTCGCGCAGGCGGCTGTGGCGATAGCCGTAGCCGAAATAGACCACCAGCCCGACCAGCGTCCACACCCCCATCAGCATCCAGTTGTGCAGGGTCATTGCCGACAGCAAGGCAAGGCAGCTCAGCACACCGGCGATGCAGATCGGCCAGGCGAACGGAATGCGGAACGGACGCGGCAATTCCGGATGGGTGTAACGCAGGATCATCACGCCGGCGCAGACGGCGGCGAAGGCGATCAGCGTGCCCATCGAGGTCAGCTCGCCCAGCACATCCAGCGGGAAGACGGCGGCCAGCAGTGCGATGCCCACACCGGTGATGACGGTATTGATATGCGGCGTGCGGTACTTGGGATGGATGCGGGTGAAGATCGACGGCAGCAGACCGTCGCGGGCGATGATCATGAAGATGCGCGGCTGGCCGATGATCATCACCAGCACCACCGACGACAACCCGATCAACGCGCCCACTTCCACCACCACGCGCAGCCAGGCCAGCTGCGGATGCGCGGCCACCGCCGTCACCACTGGCTCGTCGGTGCCCAGCAGGGTGTAGGGCACCAGGCCCGTCATCACCGCGGCCATGGCGATGTACAGCACGGTGCAGATCACCAGCGACAGCATCATGCCGATCGGCAGATCGCGCTGCGGCCGGTGCGATTCCTGTGCCGCCACCGAGACCGCCTCGAAGCCGATGTAGGCGAAGAACACCATCGCCGCGCCACGCAGCACACCTTCCATGCCGTACTTGCCCGGTGCTTCGTTGGCGGGGATGAAGGGATGCCAGTTGGCCGGGTCCACATACTTCCAGCCGGCCGCAATGACCAGGATGATCAGGCCGGTCTTGAGGATCACCATCGCCATGTTCATCGCCGACGATTTGCGGATGCCGACATAGCACAGCCAGGTCAGCAACAGCACGATGCCGGCGGCGGGCAGGTTGGCGATTGCACCGGTACGCTGCAGCTTGCCGTCCAGCGGCGCACTGACCAGGGCGGCAGGGAGATGGATGTTGAAATGCTCCAGCAGGCTGAGGAAATAGCCGGTCCAGCTGACCGCCACCGCAGAGGCCGAGACGCCGTATTCCAGCACCAGCATCCAGCCGATGAACCAGGCCGCCAGTTCGCCGAAGGTGGCGTAGGTATACGTATAGGCGCTGCCGGACACCGGCACCATCGCGGCGAACTCGGCGTAGGCCATCGCGCAGAACGCGCAGCAGACTGCGGCCAGCACGAACGACAGCACGATCGCCGGGCCGGCATGGTCGGCCGCGGCCTGGCCGGTGATGACGAAAATGCCGCCGCCGATCACCGCGCCGATGCCGAGTGCGGTCAGCCCCCACGGGCCGAGCGCGCGTTGCAGGCCCAGCCCGTCGGCCGCCTCATGGCTGGCGTGCGGGTGTTTGGTGGCCCAGAGTTGTTTGAGCATGGAGCGGTTCCGGCTTGGCGCTGCGCGCGATCGTTGAACGAGAAGACCGGCGCGGACGCCGGTCTTGGGAGGGTCAGGCCTTGCGGGCCAGACGGCTATGGTGGATGCCGTAGCCGAAATAAATGCACAGGCCGATCACGGTCCAGCCCACGAACACCTTCCAGTGTTCCTGGAAGGCCTGGAAGAACAGGAACAGGCAGGCCAGTGCGCCCAGCGGGCAGATCACCATTGCCAACGGCACCCGGAACGGACGTTCCAGCTCGGGCTTGGTGAAGCGCAGCACCATGACGCCGGCGCAGACGGTGGCAAAGGCGAGCAGGGTGCCCATCGAGACCAGTTCGCCCAGTACGTTCAACGGGATCATGCCGGCCAGCAGCGCGGCAACCACGCCGACGAAGAGCGTGCCGACGTAGGGCGTGTGGAACTTCGGATGCACCTTGCCGAACAGCTTGGGCATCAACCCGTCCTTGGCCATGGTGTAGAAAATGCGCGGCTGCGCCATCAGCATCACCAGCACCACCGAGGACAGGCCGGCGATCGCGCCGATCTCCACTGCAGTCTTGAGCCAGGTCAACTGCGGGTGCGCTTCCAGCGCGGTCGCCACCGGCTTGGCGGTGCCCAGCTGGGTGTAGGGCAGCAGCCCGGTCAGCACCGCACACACGATGATGTAGATCACCGTGCAGATCGCCAGCGACACCAGGATGCCGATCGGCATGTTCTTCTGCGGATCCTTGGTTTCGCCGGCCGAGGTCGAAACCGCGTCGAACCCGATGTAGGAGAAGAACACGATGGACGCCGCGCGGAACACCCCGTCCCAGCCGAACTGGCCCGGGCCGGTGTTTTCCGGGATGAAGGGGTGCCAGTTGGCCGGGTCGATATAGGCGATGCCGAAGCCGACGAACAGGCAGATCACCACCACCTTGATCGCCACCACGATCGCATTGGCGAACGCCGATTGGGTGACGCCGACATAGCACAGCATGCTCACTGCAGCGACGATCAGCACTGCCGGCAGGTTGATGAGGTTGCCTGAGCTGACGAAGCCGTGTCCGTCCCAGGCCAGCGGCGCGCCTGCCAGTTCTGCCGGGAACGGCAGCCCGAGCGTGCCGGTCAGGAAGCTGATCAGATAGGCGGACCAGCCGACCGCGACGCTGGAGCCGGCAAACAGATATTCCAGCACCAGGCACCAGCCGATGAACCAGGCGATGCCTTCGCCGAGCGTGGCGTATGAATACGAATAGGCGCTGCCGGAGACCGGCATCATCGCGGCGAATTCGGCGTAGCACAGTCCGGCGAAGGCACAGGCGATGCCGGCAAAGACGAAGGACAGCATCACCGCCGGGCCGGCATGGTTGGCCGCGGCCTGGCCGGTCAGCACGAAGATGCCGGCGCCGATCACTGCGCCGATGCCCAGCATGATCAGATGCTTGGCGGTGAGGGTCCGTTGCAGCGTGGCTTCACCCTTCAGGCTGCCTTCGACCGGTTCGCCCGCATCCACGTGGCCAGCGGGCGCAATCGGTTTGACCCTCAACAGAGACTTCAGCATTCGGTACATCCCTAAGTGGCAAAGCCAAGGCGCTGGGGCCCGGGCGAAGGTGTGCGCCGCGTCCCGAAGGGACAGGCAAGCGGCCTACCTTGCCAAAGCTACACGCTCACGACAAGCACGTACGCAGCATGAATGGCGATAATGGTCGCTTGGCCGATGGGCGACCGGGAACAACAAATGGTGGATGCAACCCTGCGGCAGCAACTGGCTGCCTACCGCACACGCTGGCCGGACGAGGCCATGGTGGCCGAGCAGTTCGCACAGCTGCTGGACGATGCCACCAATCCGTTCGTGCGCGAGCGTGTCGAAGGTCATTTCACCGGCTCGGCCTGGGTGGTCAGTGCTGACGGCACACGCACCTTGTTGACCCATCACCGCAAGCTGCAGCGCTGGCTGCAACTGGGCGGGCACGCCGATGGCGACCGCGACCTGGCCCAGGTCGCGCTCCGCGAAGCGGAAGAAGAATCCGGTTTGCCTGGCCTGAGGCTGGCGGAAGCAGACCTATTCGATCTGGACCGCCACTGGATCCCGGCACGCGGCGAGGTGGCAGGCCACTGGCACTACGACGCGCGCTACGTGGTGGTGGCCGGCGCGGACGAAGCCTTCCAGGTCAGCGAAGAATCGCTGGCCCTGGCGTGGCGCCCGATCGTCGAGTTGCTTGCAGAACCGGAGCTGGATCCGTCGCTGCGGCGCATGGCCGAGAAGTGGCTGGCCCGAGGCGTGTGATGGGGGCTGAGGGTGTGCGCCCTCATCCGCCCTGCGGGCACCTTCTCCCGCAAGCGGGAGAAGGGCAAGCGGGAGACCGATGACCTGCACTTCCTCCCTCCCGCAAGCGGGAGACCGTTCTTCTCCCGCTTGCGGGAGAAGGGGGCGCAAAACGCCGGTGGCCGGCGCGGACGAAGCCTTCGAAGTCAGCGAGGAATCGCTGGTCCTGGCGTGGCGCCCGATCGTCGAGCTGCTTGCAGACCCGGCACTGGATCCGTCGCTGCGGCGCATGGCCGAGAAGTGGCTGGCCCGAGGCGTGTGATGGGGGCTGAGGGTGTGCGCCATCATCCGCCCTGCGGGCACCTTCTCCCGCAAGCGGGAGAAGGGAGAAAGCGGGAGACCGATGACCTGCACTTTTTCTTCTCCCGCTTGCGGGAGAAGGTGGCGCAACGCGCCGGATGAGGGCGCTCGTGCAACAACAGATCAATACAAGACGCGCGTCCGCAAGGTGCCTTCGATCACCGCCAGGCCTTCCTTCAACGCGGTGGCCTGCGCTTCGCTGGCACTGACGTCGATCACCACGTAGCCGACCTTGGGGTCGGTGCGCAGGAACTGGCCGTCGATGTTGACGTTGTGGCGCGAGAACAGTTCGTTGAGCTGCGACAGCACGCCCGGCACGTTGCGGTGGATGTGCAGCAGACGCAGGCTGTCGGGGTGCTCGGGCAGCGTCACTTCGGGGAAATTCACCGCCGACAAGGTGCTGCCGTTATCGCTGTAGCGCACCAGCTTGGCGGCGACCTCGACGCCGATATTGTCCTGCGCTTCCAGCGTGCTGCCGCCCACGTGCGGGGTCAGGATCACGTTGTCGTGTGCGGTCAACTTTGATTCGAACGCATCGCCGTTGCCCTTGGGCTCGATCGGGAACACGTCCACCGCCGCGCCGCCGATCTGGCCGGAAGTGAGCGCCGCATCCAGCGCGTCGATGTCGATGACGGTGCCGCGCGAGGCGTTGATCAGGTGCGCGCCAGGCTTCATGCGGGCAAGTTCGGCCGCGCCGATCATGTCCTTGGTCGACGGGGTTTCCGGTACGTGCAAGGTGACCACGTCCGAACGCGCCAGCAGGTCGTCCAGGTCGATGGCCGCACGTGCGTTGCCCAGCGACAACTTGGTTTCGATGTCGTGGAAGATCACCTGCATGCCCAACGATTCGGCCAGCACGCCGACCTGGGTGCCGATATGCCCGTAGCCGACGATGCCCAGCACCTTGCCGCGCGTTTCGTGGCTGCCGGCGGCCGACTTGGACCAACCGCCGCGGTGGCATTCGGCATTCTTCTGCGGGATGCCGCGCAGCAACAGGATCGCTTCGGCGATGACCAGTTCGGCCACGCTGCGGGTATTGGAGTAGGGCGCGTTGAACACCGGAATGCCGGCCAGCTCGGCCGCCTCCAGGTCCACCTGATTGGTGCCGATGCAGAAGCAGCCCACCGCGATCAGGCGCTTGGCGTGCGCCAGCACCTGCGCGCTCAGCTGCGTGCGCGAGCGGATGCCGACGATATGCGCCTCGGCGATGCGGGCGATCAACTCGTCTTCCGGCAACGACTTGGCGTGCAGTTCGATCTGCGAGTAACCGGCGGCGCGGAACACATCCACCGCGGTCGGGCTGATGCCTTCCAGCAACAGCACGCGGATGTCCTGCTTGGGAAACGAGGTTTTCTTCGGCGACATGGGGGAGCGCAATGCAGCAATCGGGTCGGCAACTATGCCAGATGGGGTGCCCGATGGGGTGCTCGCAACGCACTGTTCGCCGTCCTGCAGCCCTTGTGCCGCAACGGTTTCAGCTGAATCCAACGTGCCGGTGGCGGCTGACGGTGCAGCTGGACGAGGCCGGCGCACGCTGGCAGGCTGTGCGGTTCCTATCTGCAGCGCCGCGTGCCATGACCGATCCCCGCATCCTTTCGTTGCAACAGGCCGTGCCGGCGTTGCGTTTGAAGACCGAGCCGGCCGACCTGGAACATTACGGCCGCGACTGGACGCGCCGCTGGACGCCCAATCCGCTGGCCATTGCGCTGCCCGGGTCGGTGGAGGACGTGCAGGCCGTGGTGCGCTGGGCCAATGCGCACGGTGTGGCGGTGGTGCCCTCGGGCGGCCGCACCGGTTTGTCCGGTGGTGCGGTGGCGGCCAACGGCGAGCTGGTGCTGAGCCTGGAGCGCCTGAACAAGCCGCTGGACTTCAACGCGGTGGATCGCACGCTCACCGTGCAGGCGGGCATGCCGCTGGAGGCGGTGCACAACGCCGCACGCGAGCATGGCCTGATCTATCCGGTGGATTTCGCCGCGCGTGGTTCGTGCTCGATCGGCGGCAACATCGCCACCAATGCCGGCGGGATTCGCGTGATCCGGTATGGCAACACGCGCGAGTGGGTGGCTGGCCTGAAGGTGGTGACCGGCGCCGGCGAGCTGCTGGAGCTCAACAACGCATTGGTGAAAAATTCCAGCGGCTACGACTTCCGGCACCTGATGATCGGCTCCGAGGGCACGCTGGGCATCGTGGTCGAGGCGACCTTGCGGCTGACCGATCCACCGCCGCCCAGCAATGTGATGCTGCTGGCGCTGCCCTCGTTCGATGTGCTGATGCAGGTGTTTGCCGCTTTCCGCGCGCAGCTGCGTCTGGAAGCCTTTGAGTTCTTCACCGACCGCGCACTGGAACACGTGCTGGCGCATGGCGCGCAGGCGCCCTTCGCGCAGGTGCATCCGTACTACGTCGTCACCGAATTTGCCGCCGGCGATGCGACGCAGGAAGCGGCCGCGATGGCGGCGTTCGAGACCTGCATGGAGCAGGGCTGGGTCAGCGATGGCGTGATCAGCCAGAGCGATGCGCAGGCGGCGCAGCTGTGGCGCCTGCGCGAAGGCATCACCGAGGCGCTGGCGCGCTATACGCCGTACAAGAACGACGTGTCGGTGCGGATCTCGGCAATGCCGGCATTCCTGGCCGAAACCCAGGCCTTGCTGCACGCGGCGTACCCGCATTTCGATGTGGTGTGGTTCGGCCATATCGGCGATGGCAACCTGCACATCAATGTGCTCAAGCCCGATGCCACCAGCCAGGCCGAGTTCGTGGCGGCCTGCGACCAGGTCACCAAGCTGCTGGCGCAGGCGCTGCAGCGCTTCGGCGGCAGCATCTCGGCCGAGCACGGCATCGGGTTGGTCAAGAAGCCGTATCTGTGGAGCACGCGTTCCGGTGCGGAGATCGCATTGATGCGTGGCGTCAAACATGTACTCGACCCGCATCTTTTGCTGAATCCCGGCAAGCTGTTCGAGATGGACGACGCGCCTGGCAGTACGCACGCCGGTTAGTCTTCCGGAACCTTCACATGGAAACGACGCGCCGATGATCCGCTCACTTGTGTTTTGTGCATTGACCCTGCTGCCGCTGGCGGCGTTCGCTTCCAGCTCGGCTGGCACCTCAGCCGGCGCCTCGTCGGCCGGGTCGTCCAACAGCAGCAGCTCCGGCGATGACAAGGTGGTGGCCGATGCCCGCGAGGATGCCGCCGGCTTCGTCGCCAGCAATGGCGCCATTCGTGGCGCACGTCTGGAAGCGGCGCTGCTGCAGCTGCGCACGCGCAGCGATGCCGCGCGCCTGGCCAGCGACCTGGAACTGGCGCAGTCCATCCTGGCGCAGTGAGTCCACGCCGGCGCTGCGCTTGGTGGGTGGTCGTGGCGATCGCCGCGGCCGCACAGCTTGACGCCGCCGCCGCGCCGGTCTCGCAGATCGACATCGTGTCGTCGGTAGCGGGCCCGGCCGACCGCGCGGCCAGCGATGCGCTGGTGCAGCAGGTGGTGCGGCGCCTGCCACCGCGTTGGGTCGAGCGTTTGCAGGCGCCGGTCGCCTTGCAGTGGCGAGACGATCTGCCGGCCCAGGTGCATGGCCGTGCCATCGGTCAGCGCATTCTGCTCGACCGCGCCCTGTTGCAGGCATGGCGCGCGCAGCCGGACAGTGCGCGCGGTGATGTCACAGCACCGTCCACACGCGCCGTCATGGCGGCGCTGGTGCACGAGTTGGCGCATGTCCTCGACCGCGGCAGTGGCAGCGCCTTGTCGCGCGATCCGCGGTTGCGCGACCTGGCCGGCTGGCAGGTGCGGCCCTGGCGCATCGGACGCGGTGCCAACCGTTTCAGCGACCGCAGCCCTGACGACTATGAGCGTCGCAGCCCGGCCGAGTTTATCGCGGTCAATCTGGAACATTTCGTGCTGGACCCTGACTACGCCTGCCGGCGGCCGGCACTGGCGGCGTGGTTGTCGCAGCAGCTGGGTCCGCCGCAGGATGCCGCACCGTGTACGCCGGCATTGCCGTATCTGCAGGCCGACAACGATGCCGGTGCGATGTCCTTGCTGACGCTGGACCCGGCGCGCGTCTATGCGGTGGACTACCTGCTCGCCGAGGGCAACGAACAGCCGATGAGCCGCTGGGGCCACAGCATGCTGCGGCTGGTGATCTGCGCGCCCGGCCGTGCGCCCGGGCCGGCGTGCCGGCTGGACCTGCAGTACCACCGCGTGCTGTCGTTCCGCGCCTTCGTTGGCGATGTGCAGATTTCCAGCTGGCGCGGGCTCACCGGCTCGTATCCCTCGCGCCTGTTCGTGCTGTCGTTGAACCAGGTGGTGGACGAATACACCAAGGTGGAATTGCGCGCCCTGTCGTCGGTGCCGTTGGCGTTGACACCGGCGGAGATCGCCGCGCTGCTCGCGCGTGCGGCGCAGGTGCACTGGAGTTACGACGGGCGCTATTACTTCGTCAGCAACAACTGTGCGGTGGAGACCTACAAGCTGCTGCACGACGGCGTGCCGCGTCTGGCCGCCGCCAGCCTGTCGTCGATCACGCCGCGCGGCGTGCGCCAGCGCCTGCAACGCGCGGGCATTGCCGACATGGCCGTGCTGGACGATCACGCGCAGGCCACGCGTCAGGGCTATTACTTCGAATCGGCGGCCACGCATTACCAGGCCATGTTCGATGTACTCCGGCGTGGCCTGCCGGTGCCGCAGACCAGCGTGGCGCAGTGGCTGGATGCGGCGCCGCAGGCGCGCGCGCAGTGGTTCGATCGCGGCGGCCTGCGCGAAACCGCGGCGGCCTTGTTGCTGGAACAGGCCGCGTTGCGGCGCCAGGAGTTACTGGCGCGCGATGCCATCAAGCACCTGCTGCGTCCGGGTTCGGTCGAACTGGATACAGTGCAGGCGCAGCTGCAACAGTTGTTCGCCCGCCAAGCGCAGCTCAGTCACCCGGCGGCCTTGCTGGACGGTGACGGTTACGGGCTGCCGCAACCGAACGAACACGATCGCCTGATCGCGCAAGTGAAGCGGTCCAGTGCCGGGCTCGCCGATGGCTGGAAGCAGTTGCAGCACCAGGGCCGGCAACAGTTGCCACCACTGCTGCGCGAGCGGCTGACGCAAGGCGAGGCCAATGTGCAGCAGTTGCAGGCGCGACTGCGCGTGCTTGCGCGCGGTGATGCGGCCGCCGACAACGTGCCATCGGGCATGCGCACGCCGCTGCAGGTGCAATAGCGAACCGGGCGACGGGAATGGGGCGCAGTAGGAGCCTCTCTCCGCCGTGGCGAGAAGGCGGGGCTTGCGCGCCGCTGGCACGAAGGCTTTGGCGCGCCCGCGTTGCAAGCGCGGGCAAGGGCCGGGGCGGGGGTGCGATGAGGATACGGAGCGAAGCCCACGTGTCATTCCAACTGCATGAGGCTTCGCCCTTACCCTCATCCGGCGCTACGCGCCACCTTCTCCCCGGCGGGAGAAGGGAAGCAAGCACTGCACCTGACGGTCAGCGGCGAAAAGCCCCTCTCCCGTCGGGGCGAGAAGGCACGGCTTGCGCGCCGCTGGCGCGCGTGCCTTGGAGCGCCCGCGTCGCAAGCGCGGGCCGGGGCGCGGAGCGGGGGGTGGGGTGAGGGTACGGAGGGAAGCTCTCGTGTCATTCCAACTGCATGAGGCTTCGCCCTTACCCCCATGCGACGCTACGCACCGCTTTTTCCGCATGAAGGAGAACAACGTCCCGAGAAGAGAAGGGACACCTCAGTCAGCTGGTTGCTGATCCGCTTGCGCCGCAGCCGGCGCCAACGCGGGCGTCGGTACCGGTCTGGCGGTGCAGGCAGCAAGCAGCCCCAGCGACAGGGCTGCGGGCAGGTGCCGCATCAGTCGGCGCGGCCGGCGAATTCGCCGGTGGTGGTGTTGACCAGCACGCGTTCGCCGTTGCTGATGTACTCGGGCACCATGATTTCCATTCCGGTGTTGAGCTTGGCCGGCTTCGGGCGCTTGGTGGCGGTGCCACCCTTGAGTTCGGGCGGGGTTTCCACCACTTCCAGCGTCACTGTCTGCGGCAGTTGCACCGCCACCGGCTGGTCGTCGATCACCTGCACGTAGATGCCCGCCAGGCCATCGGTGATGTACCCGGCATCGTTGCCGATCACATCCGCGTCCAGCGTGTAGGGCGTGAAATCTTCGTCGTCCATGAACACGAACGCCTCGCCATCCTTGTACGAAAACGTGGACTGACGGCGCAGCAGCTCGACGTCCGGCAGGTTGTCGTCGGCATCGAAGCTGGCGTCCAGCTTGGCGCCGCCGGGCACGCTGTACATGATGAAGCGGAAACGCACGTTGCCACCGCGCCCCTGCGGCGAGCTGCGCTCGATGTCGCGGATCTGGTAAATGCCGCCGTTGTATTCGACGACGTTGCCTTTCTTGATGTCGTTGGCTTTCATGGGAATCGGGAGTAGGGAATGGAGAATGGGGAATCGAAAAAGCCGGGGCCGGGGTGCTGAGAGTAGGGTGCCGTTGCAATTCCCTATTCCCGAATCCCGATTCCCGGCTACTTGGGTGCCAACCGCACGCCGCCGTCCAGGCGGATCACTTCGCCGTTGAGATAGCGGTTGCGCAGGATGAAGGCGACGGTGTCGGCGTATTCGTCGGGTTGGCCCAGGCGGGAGGGGAACGGGATCGCTGCGGACAGCGATTGCTGTACCGCTTCGGGCATGCCGTCGACCATGGGGGTCCAGAATACGCCAGGGGCAATCGTCATCACGCGGATGCCGAAACGCGCCAGCTCGCGTGCCATCGGCAGGGTCATGCCGACCACGCCGCCCTTGCTGGCGGCATACGCGGCTTGGCCGATCTGGCCCTCGTAGGCGGCCACCGACGCGGTGTGGATGATGACCCCGCGCTCGCCATCGTCACCGGCGGTGTTGTGCTGCATGACATCGGCCGCGGCCTTGGCGACATTGAAGCTGCCGACCAGGTTGACCAGCACCGTGGTGCGGAAGGTGGCCAGCGGCATCGGCGCCTCCTTGCCCAGCACGCGGCCAGCGCCCAGGATGCCGGCGCAGTTCACCACCAGATTCAGTCCGCCCAATGACTGCGCGGCCTGCGCGATATTGGCCGACACCTGCGCCTCATCGGTGACATCGGTGGCGAGGTAATGCGCGTTGCCGGCGCCGAGCGATGCCAGCGCCGCATCGGCCTTGTCGGCATTGACGTCGAACAGCGCGACCTTGCCGCCGTCGGCAACGATGCGCTGCGCCACGGCCAGGCCCAACCCGGAGACGCCACCGGTGATCACGGCAAGGACAGACGTTGGCTGCATGGAGGGTTCCCCTGAAGAAGCGCTGCGGGCCGACACAGGTCGGCGCGCGAGCGGGTTGGCGCGCGGCCGGCAATTCTAGCCCAAGCCCTGGCGCGATCGTGGTGGTGGTAACGGCCTTGCGGCCCTCAACCAGCCGCCGCCAGGGCCTTGCCGGTCTTGCTGCCGGTCTCGCGGCCGAGCAGTTGCGCCAGCCAGCGGCCGGTGCGGGCCAGGGCGGGCAGGTCGATGCCGGTGGACATGCCCAGGCCATGCAGCAGGTACACCACGTCTTCGCTGGCAACGTTGCCGCTGGCGCCCTTGGCGTAGGGGCAACCGCCGGCACCGGAGACGGCGGCATCGACCACGCGCACGCCTTCCTCGAGGCAGGCGGCGATATTGGCCAGCGCCTGGCCATAGGTATCGTGGAAATGCACGGCCAGTGCCTGCATCGGCACCTGCTGCGCTACCGCGGCCAGCATCTGCTGCGCCTTGCGCGGCGTGCCGACCCCGATGGTGTCGCCCAGCGAGATCTCATAGCAGCCCAGTGCGTACAGCCGTTGTGCGACATCCACCACGTCGGCGACCGGCACCTCGCCCTGGTAGGGGCAGCCGAGCACGGTGGAGACATAGCCGCGCACGCGCATGCCATCGATGGCGGCCTGCTCCAGGATCGGGCGGAACCGCTCGATCGATTCGTCGATGCCGGCATTGGTATTGGTGCGGTTGAACGTCTCCGACGCGGCCGTGAAGACCGCCACCTCGCGCGCACCGGCGGCCTGCGCACGGGTATAGCCCTGCAGGTTCGGCACCAGCACCGGGTAGGCGATGCCCGGCAGCTGGGTGATACCGGCGAACACCTCGGCGGCGTCGGCCAGTTGCGGCACCCAGCGTGGGCTGACGAAGCTGGTGGCTTCGATGGTGCGCAGGCCGGTGGCCGACAATCGATCGATCAGCGCGATCTTGTCGGCAGTGGCGATCGGTTGCGCCTCGTTCTGCAGTCCATCGCGCGGGCCAACTTCGACGATGCGGACGAAGTCGCTCATGCGCCTGCACCGCCCTGCAGGCCGCTGCAAGCCATGCCCACGCGGTCGACCGCGCTCACGCCACCCTCTCCGGCACCCAGGCGGGCGCGCGCTTGTCCAGGAACGCGCCAAGGCCTTCCTGGCCCTCGGGCGACACGCGCAGGCGGGCGATCCAGGCCGCGTTGGCGGCATCGATGGCATCGCGGTCGGCGGGCGGCATGACCGAGCGCACCAACGCCTTGGCATGGCTGGCGGCCAGCGGCGCGGCGGCCAGCAGCAGGCGAACCTGGCGTTCCACCGCCGTATCCAGTTGATCGGCCGCCACCAGCTGGTGCAACAAGCCCAGCAACTGCGCGGTGCCGGCATCGAAGATTTCGGCGGTGGCAAACCAGCGCCGCGCCTGGCGCGCACCGATGGCGGCAACGACATACGGCGAGATCACCGCCGGCAACAGCCCCAGCTTGCTTTCGGTCAGGCCGAAGCGCGCCTCGGTGCAGCCGATGGCGATATCGCAACAGGCCACCAGGCCCACGCCACCACCGAAGGCTGCGCCATTGACCCGCGCGATGGTGGGCTTGGGCAGCTCGTCCAGCGTGCGCATCAGTCGCGCCAGCGCCAGCGCATCGGCGGCATTCTCTGCTTCGCTGGCGCCGGCCATGCCGCGCATCCAGTTCAGGTCCGCGCCCGCGGAAAACGCAGCACCGGCACCGGTCACCACCACCACGCGGATCTGCGGCGCGCTGCCGGCCTGCAGCAAGGCCTCGGTGAGCGCCGCGATCAGCGTCGCATCGAAGGCGTTGTGCACCGTGGGGCGGTGCAGGCGCAAGGTGCGGACCGGTCCCTGGTCCTCGACGATCAAGCCGGTGTCCTGCATTGCGTACGTCCATGAATGGGTTGCGAACCATCATAGCGGCACGGGTCGCCGCAGCCATGACGCGGTGCGTCGATGCTAGAATTGAGAACCATTCCTATCAATCAGGCCGTCTTTGTGACGTTGTCCGACATGCCCCTGCAGTGCGCCGCCATCGTGGATTCCGTGGAGGATCGCCTCCCCAACGACACGATCGCGCGGCGCCTGCGCGAGCTCGGGTTTGTCGCGGGCGAGGAAGTCACCGTGCTGGCCACCGGGCCGGTGGGCCGCGAGCCGCTGCTGGTGCAGGTGGGCTATACGCGCTTTGCCCTGCGCCGCAGCGAGGCGGCACGGGTGCAGGTGCGGCAGGAGGGAGCATCGGCATGAACGCGGCAGTGGTTCCCTTGCGTCTGGCGTTGGTGGGCAATCCCAACAGTGGCAAGACCGCGCTGTTCAATCAGCTGACCGGCAGCCGCCAGAAGGTGGCCAACTACACCGGGGTCACCGTCGAGCGCAAGGAAGGCCACTTCCGCGCGCCGTCCGGACGCGATTTCGCGGTGCTGGATCTGCCCGGTGCCTACAGCCTGCAGCCGGCCAGCCTGGACGAGGCGATCACCCGCGACCTGTGCCGCGGCTTCTATCCCGGCGAACCGGCACCGGACGTGCTGGTGTGCGTGATGGATGCGACCAATCTGCGCCTGCACCTGCGCTTTGCGCTGGAGCTGCGCGAACTGGGCCGGCCGATGATCGTGGCATTGAACATGGTCGATGCTGCGCAGCGACGCGGCATCGTCATCGACCTGCCGGCGCTGGAACAGGCGCTGGGCGTGCCGGTGGTGGAAACCGTGGCGGTGCGGCGCGGTGGCGCCAAGGCCCTGGTGCAACGGCTCGACACGCAGGCGGCCAGCCTGGCTGCGCCGACCGCCGCGCCCCCGGCCGATGGCAATTACCACGCGCTGGTGCGGCAGATCCTGAGTGCGGCGGTGACCATGCCCACGCGCACCTCGCGCGTGGACGACGCGCTGGACCGCTGGCTGCTGCATCCGGTCTGGGGGCTGGTGACGCTGGCGGTGGTGATGTTCCTGATCTTCCAGGCGGTGTACGCCTGGGCCACCCCAGTGATGGACCTGATCGATGCCGGCACTGCGATGCTGGGCGAGTGGGTGGGCACCACCTTGCCGGAAGGCCCGCTCAACAGCCTGCTCAAGGACGGCATCATCGCCGGCCTGGGCGGGGTGATCGTGTTCCTGCCGCAGATCCTGATCCTGTTCGCCTTCATCCTGGCGCTGGAAGAATCCGGCTACCTGCCGCGTGCGGCGTTCCTGCTCGATCGCATGATGGCGGCGGCCGGCTTGTCCGGGCGCTCGTTCATTCCGTTGCTGTCGAGTTTCGCGTGTGCGGTGCCGGGCATCATGTCCACCCGCAGCATCCAGGATCCGCGCGACCGGCTGGCCACCATCATGGTCGCGCCGCTGATGACGTGTTCGGCGCGCCTGCCGGTGTACGCGTTGCTGATCGGGGCCTTCATTCCGCAGAAGACGGTCTGGGGCATCTTCAATCAGCAGGGGCTGGTGCTGTTCGCGCTGTATGCCGCGGCCATCGTCAGTGCACTGCTGGTGTCGTGGACGATGAAGAAGTGGCGCCGCGACAAGAGCGAGCACCCGCTGATGCTGGAGTTGCCGTCCTACCGCGTGCCGCAGCTGCGCGACCTGGCGCTGGGGCTGTGGGAGCGCGCCTGGATCTTCCTCAAGCGCGTGGGCGGCATCATCCTGGCGCTGACCATCCTGTTGTGGTTCCTGCTCTCGTTCCCGGCGGCGCCGGCCAATGCCACCATGCCGGCGATCGACTACAGCTTTGCCGGCCGCATCGGCCACGCAATGGCGGTGTTCTTCGCACCGCTGGGCTTCAACTGGCAGATCTGCATTGCGCTGATTCCCGGTCTGGCTGCGCGCGAAGTGGCGGTGGCCTCGCTGGCCACGGTGTACGCGCTGTCGGCCGCCGATGACGATGCCGCAGCGCAGGCCCTGTCGCCGCTGATCAGCGATGGCTGGTCGCTGGCCACCGCGCTGTCGCTGCTGGTCTGGTACATCTACGCGCCGATGTGCATCTCCACCTTGGCCACGATCAAGCGCGAAACCAATTCGTGGAAGCAGATGACCATCAGCGCGGTGTACCTGTTCGCGCTGGCCTACCTGGCCTCGCTGGTGACCTACCAGCTGGCGGTCGCGCTCGGGGCTGGCTGACATGGACCTGTCGCTCACCCTGCAATACCTGGTCATCGCCGTCGCGGTGCTGCTCAGCCTGTGGGTGGTGATGAACAAGCAGTTTCCCGGCACGGTGCGCCGCTTGCGCGGGGCGCTTGCGCTCGCTCTGCTGCGCGCCGGCCGGCCGGCCTGGATGCACGTACTCGGCCGCCGCATCGCACCGCCGGCCACGCAGGGTGGCGCATCCTGCGGCGGTTGCGACAGTTGCGGCCCGACGCAGCCACGCAAGCACTGACGCACGCAACCTCGGCTACACTTGCGCGGCCGCAGGACGCGGCATGACAGGGGGATGGGAATGCGTTTGCTGGTGTTGCTGGCGATGCTGGCCGCGGTGGCCGGGCTGTACAACTACGGCGGTAACTCGCTGGACGAAAAGCAGGTGCGCGATTTCTACGCCGCCCAGGACAAGGCGATGATGGGCCAGGATGGGCAGGCGCTGTGCAAGATGACGGCACCGGACTTCGAAATGGTGGTCCTGTACCGCATGGATTCCCACCAGAAGCGCGAGACCACCAACCGCGCCAAATACTGCAAATCCAACGGCGAGTGGGCGCAGGTGCTGAGCCAGATGCGGCATGTGGCAGAGCCGGAAGAACTGATCGACTACAAGCAGACGATCACCAAGATCGAGATTGCGCCCGACGAGCAGTCGGCGCTGGTGGAAACGCGCGCCACGCTCGGTCTGCCGGGCATGCGCATGACCTTCCGCTCGCGTGACACGCTGATCCGCAAACGCTGGAAAACGCTGATCACGCGCAGCGAGGGCACCGCCTGGGTCGGGCCGGCTTACCAATAGCCTGGTGCCCGCAATGGCGGCGCGCTTCACGCTGCAGTGCACAGCATCCACGCAACTGTCGTTGGGTATGCTTGTGCCATGACCACTTCCTTCCAGATTTCCCGACGTGCGCAGGCGCTGACCAGTTCGGCGATTCGCGAAATTCTCAAGGTGACCGAGCGCCCGGAGGTCATTTCCTTCGCTGGTGGCCTGCCATCGCCGGCCACCTTTCCGGTAGAGCGCATGCGTGCGGCCAGCGACCAGGTCTTGCGCGATGCGCCGCAGGCAGCGTTGCAATACGGCCCGACCGAAGGCTATGCGCCGCTGCGCGAGTGGGTGGCTGCGCGCCTGAGCCGCGATGGCGCCAGCATCCGGCCCAGCCAGGTGTTGATCACCACCGGCTCGCAGCAGGGCCTGGATCTGCTGGGCAAGGTGTTCATCGACGAAGGCAGCAAGGTGCTGGTGGAGACGCCGAGCTACCTCGGCGCTTTGCAGGCGTTTTCGCTGTTCCAGCCCGGCTTCGTCGGCATGCCCTCGGACGAGGAGGGTGTGGTGGTGGACGCGCTGGATCCGGCCCTGCTGGCCGATGCGCGCTTCCTGTATTGCTTGCCCAACTTCCAGAATCCCACCGGCCGCCGTCTGCCGCTGGCCCGGCGCCAGGCCCTGGTGGAGCGTGCTGCGCGCGCGGGTGTGCCGATTGTCGAAGACGATCCATATGGCGAGCTGTATTACAGCGGTGAGCCGCTGCCGAGCCTGTTGTCGATGAACCCCGAAGGCGTCATCTACATGGGCTCGTTCTCCAAGGTGCTCGCGCCGGGCTTGCGGCTCGGTTACGTGGTGGCGCCGGAGGCGGTGCTGGGCAAGCTGATCCAGGCCAAGCAGGCCGCCGATCTGCATACGCCATCGTTCACCCAGCGCGTGGTGTACCAGACCTTGCAGGACGATTTTCTCGACACCCATATCCCGCAGATTCGCGCGCTCTACGCGCGCCAATGCAGCCTGATGCTGGAAGCGCTGGACCGGCACTTCCCGGAACAGGTGCAATGGAACCGTCCCGAAGGGGGCATGTTCCTGTGGGTCAGCCTGCCGCCGGGGCTGGACGGCACGGCGCTGCTGGCGCGGGCCATCGCACGCAACGTGGCCTTTGTGCCGGGTGCGCCGTTCTTCGCCACCTTGCCGCAGGCCAACACCTTGCGCTTGTCGTTCGTGACCGTGCCGGCCGAAAAAATCGATGCCGGCATCCAGGTGCTGGGCGAGGTGTTGCGCGAGGCATTGGCCGAGCTGCCGGGGCAGGGTGCATGACGGCATCGGCGATGGCCGCGCAGACGCCATCGTCCACGCCGATCGATCGCGTGGCCATTGGCGTGGCGCGCGATTTCAGCCGCCCCGGCACGCGCAGCGCCATCGACAAGCGCGCCGTGCGCGGACCGGTGCGGGTGGGTATCGACGGGCTGGATGGCGACGAGCAGGGCGACCGCCGCGTGCATGGCGGGCCGGACAAGGCCATCCACCATTATCCGCGCGACCACTACGCCGCCTGGCGCAGCGAACTCGGTGCGCATGCCTTGCTGGAGAACGCCGGTGCCTTCGGCGAGAACCTGAGCACCGTCGGGCTGACCGAAGCCGACATTTGCCTGGGCGACCGCTTCGCGTTGGGCACGGCGGTGGTGGAGGTGTCGCAAGTGCGCCAGCCATGCTGGAAACTCTCCGACCGCTTCGGCGTGCGCGACATGGCGCGACGGGTACAGGACACCGGCCGTACCGGCTGGTACTACCGCGTGCTGCAACCCGGCGTCGTGGCTGCAGGCGACATCCTGGCCTTGCAGGCACGTCCGCATCCGCATTGGTCGCTGTCGTGCCTGCAACACCTGCTCTATGCACGCGCAGTGGACGAAACCGCCATCGCCGAGGTGCTGACGCTGCCGTTGGTGCCGTCATGGCGCATCTTGTTCGAACGCCGCCTGCAACGCAGCCAGGTCGAAAGCTGGAGCAAACGCCTGGATGGGGTAGAAGATGGGGGAAGCTGAAGACACCGTTGCGCAGCCGCGAGGCGGGCACAGCGGTGCCCGGAATCGGCATGTGCTACCCATACGCTTCGGTTGCTGCGCTCCGTGCACACCACCTGACGACCGCGCGCCATCTTCAGTAGTCCGCCACAGGCAGCTTCCGGCCGCATGCTTTCCCGATTCCCGATTCCCGATTCCCGATTCCCGATTCCCGAATCCCGAATCCCGAATCCCGAATCCCAGCACCTTGTACAACCCCCGCAGCCTCGCTAGCCTGCGCGCATGACAACGTCCCCTGTAAAAGTGTTGATCCACGGCGCCTCCGGGCGGATGGGCAAGGCCTTGCTGCGCCTGGCGGCTGAAGACGAGGCCTTGCAGGTCGTCGGTGCAGTGGTGGGGCGCTCGCCTGCGCAGCGGGTGGTGGACGGCGTGCCGTTCTTCGCCGCCAGCGAGCTGGGCGGCGCGCCGGCCTTCGATGTGGCGATCGATTTCAGCTTGCCGCAGGGCTTTGCGCCAATCCTGGCGTTGTGCGCGCAGCGCGGCAGGCCGCTGGTGTCCGGCACCACCGGGCTGGACGAGGCGCAGCGTGCGGCATTGCTGGAGGCGGCGCACCAGATTCCGCTGGTGTGGGCGTCCAACTTCAGCCTGGGCGTGGCGGTGCTCACCGAGCTGGTCGAGCGCGCCGCCGGTACCTTGCCGGGCTGGGATTGCGACATCGTCGAAGCGCATCACGTGCACAAGCAGGACGCACCGTCGGGAACTGCCCTGACCCTGGGCGAGGCCGCCACCGGCAGCGGTGCGCAGCCGCGCTTTGCCAGCCTGCGTGCCGGCGATATCGTCGGCGAGCACACGGTGCAGTTCACCGGCCTGGGCGAGCGCGTCGAGCTGGTGCATCGCGCCACCAATCGCGACATCTTCGCGCGTGGTGCGCTGCATGCTGCCAAACGCCTGATCGGCCGGTCTGCCGGCAGTTACCGGGTGCGCGACCTGGTGCTGTAGCGCAGCGCAACCGCGTGTGAATGCGCACGCGGTAGGTGCCGCGTATTCATGCGGGTGCGCCGCCGTGCAGGCGCGGGTCTCGCTCCTCAGGCTGGCAAGCCGGAGCACTTGCCATTACAATTCTCGCTTGCCCGAACCAGCGTCGGACCGGTCCTCAGCACCGCGTCCGCGCTTTGCTGCAACCGGAATTTGGCCGGAAGCGCATCGGAGTCCCAGGCAGCCAGAGCGAGACCCCACGTGACCCAACCCGCAATCCTTGTCCTCGAAGACGGCACCGTGTTCGAGGGCGAATCCGTAGGCGCCAACGGGCTTTCCGTCGGCGAAGTGGTGTTCAACACCGCCATGACCGGTTACCAGGAAGTCCTGACCGATCCCTCCTACGCCCGCCAGATGGTCACGCTGACCTATCCGCATATCGGCAACACCGGTTTTACCGATCAGGACGATGAGGCCCGCAAGATCTGGGCCGCCGGCCTGATTGTGCGCGATGTGCCGCGCCGTCCCAGCAACTGGCGCAGCCAGGCGGCCTTGCCGGAATGGCTGCAGGCCCGCGGTGTGGTCGCCATTTCCGGCATCGATACCCGCAAGCTGACCCGTCTGCTGCGCGAAAAGGGTGCCCAGAACGGCGCGCTGATGGCCGGCGAGATCGACGTGGAAAAGGCACTGGAGGCCGCGCGCAAGTTCCCCGGCCTGAAAGGCATGGATCTGGCCAAGGTGGTCTCCACCGAGACCCGCTACACCTGGCAGGAAGGCTCGCTGGATCTGAACTCCGATGCCTTCCTCGGCCTCGGCGCCCTGAATGCTGGAACGTCCGCACAGGGGCAAACTTTCAAAGTTGTCGCCTATGACTATGGCGTCAAGATCAACATCCTGCGCATGCTCGCCGAGCGCGGCTGCGATGTCACCGTGGTACCGGCGCAGACCCCGGTGGCCGAGGTGCTGGCGATGAACCCGGATGGCGTGTTCCTGTCCAATGGCCCCGGCGATCCGGAGCCCTGCGATTACGCCATCGACGCGATCAAGGAGTTGGTGGCGCACAAGGTCCCGACCTTCGGCATCTGCCTGGGCCACCAGTTGCTGGCGCTGGCCGCAGGCGCCAGGACGCTGAAGATGACCACTGGCCACCACGGCGCCAATCACCCGGTGCAGGATCTGGATGGCGGGCGGGTGATGATCACCTCGCAGAACCATGGCTTTGCGGTAGATGAGAGCACGCTGCCAGCCAACGTGCGGGTGACCCATCGCTCGTTGTTCGATGGCACCAATCAGGGCATCGCGCTGACCGACGCACCGGCGTTCTCGTTCCAGGGCCACCCGGAAGCCTCGCCGGGCCCGCGCGATGTGGGGCCGTTGTTCGACCGGTTCACGGCGCTGATGGCTAAAGCGAAAGCTTGAACACCGTCGCCGCGCCATGTGCTCGCTTTGGTGACTGCACGGCACACCCTGGATTCAGTGGAGATTCCAATGCTTGATCGCATCGACATTGAAGGTTTGAAGGGAGTCGGCAAGGTGGAGCTGCGGTTCGATGCAGCCAGCCGGGCGCGCGTGCTTTTTGGTGTCAACGGCGTTGGCAAGACAAGGTCTCTGGAAGCGATCTACCTGGCACTGCTGTTTACTAGCGAAGAGCTTCTGCATGCCAAAGGAACGCAGTACATATCGGTGCCTTGGTGGCCAAGCTCTTGCGTCGTGATCGATGGTGCGGTATTTGTTGGGAAGCAGTCTTCTGCAGATCAATACATCACATTGAGCGGAATCGCTCACGAAACAGCGCGTCACTCCAGGCCGCTGGTTTACATCGGCGCTGGTTCGCGCTCTTCCGTGGGGTCACCGACCGGATCAATTTCTGCGCTTGGGAGTTTCGAGGAGCGTAGATCCCGGCATTTTGACCTGCTGCTGCACGAGTGTAGCAGCGGCTCGCTGCGCTCCGCTGGCATGGATGCGGACATCCGCGTGTGGTTCATACAGCGTGCCCAGTCGGTTAATCCTTTTCAGGTGGAAAAGGACAACCTGCGTAATGAGATCGAGTCGGTGTTGAGGTTGTTGCATCGCATCGATCAGCGCGTGGACGCCGGGCGCCTGCAGATAGACGGCTCGCAGCGGGTTTATCTGAGTATCGAAGGTCAGATGCGTGAGCTGGGTGAGCTCAGTTCGGGGTTTGCCTCAGTCGTGAAACTGTTTCAAGCGATCATCTCGGGGTATGCCGGCTTCAGCAACTCCAAGGATCTGCAGAACCTTCCGGGCGTGGTGCTGATCGATGAGATCGAAAGTCATCTCCACGTTGGTTGGCAGGTCAACATCGTCAGACATCTGAAGGCGCTGTTTCCGAACACGCAGTTCTTCATCAGCACTCACTCGCCGCTGGTGTTGACCCAGCTTGAGCAAGGCGAGGCCTATCTGCTTGAGCGCGATGCGAAAGATGGAGTCGTCAGGTCGTCTGTGATCGACTCGCCCAATATGAAGGCATTTGCGGACGTGCTGGAAGAGACCTTTGGAGTCGATCTCAATGCACTCAAGCGCGATGCGCTGGTCAGCGAAGACCAGTCCGCCACCAAACGTGCATTGCTGGATCTGATCAAGCAGCGCCGCGATCGCCAGGGTGGGAAGCAGGCATGACCCGTCTGGTACTGCTGGATGCCAACCTGCTGATCGGCGCACTGGACGGGGAGGAGGGCAACGCGGATCACGCAGCCTCGCTGTCGACCTTCGAGGCGCTGGTCGCCGATCCGGACGTCAAGATCGCGATCTCCCCGCTGATTCGATACGAAGTGTTGCGTGGCATGGACGAGGCGGATGTCGAGGAGGTGAACGCCCTCCTCAACGACATGAAGGAGTTCGAGGTGCGGGGCCAAGAGGCAATCCGCGCTGCGGAAGTATTCCGGAAAGCTCGCCAGACCGATGTAAAGCTGGATAAGCGCAAGTTCGACGTATTCCATTGCGTCTGCGCGGAAATCAATTCCCTCGAGATGCTCAGCAAGGATGGGGACATCGAGACGATTCAAAAACTTATGAAGGCCTGAAGAAGAAAATGCCCAAGCGCAGCGATCTCAAGACCATCCTCATCATCGGCGCCGGCCCGATCGTCATCGGCCAGGCCTGCGAGTTCGACTACTCCGGCGCGCAGGCGTGCAAGGCGCTGCGCGACGAGGGTTACCGCGTGGTGCTGGTCAACAGCAACCCGGCCACCATCATGACCGACCCGAACATGGCCGACGCCGTGTACATCGAGCCGATCAACTGGCAGACGGTCGAAAAGATCATCGCCAAGGAACAGCCCGATGCGCTGCTGCCGACCATGGGCGGGCAGACTGCGCTGAACTGCGCGCTGGATCTGGCCGACCACGGCGTGCTGGAGAAGTACAACGTCGAGCTGATCGGCGCCAAGCGCCAAGCCATCCGCATGGCCGAAGACCGCGAGCTGTTCCGCGTGGCGATGGGCGAGATCGGCCTGGAATGTCCCAAGGCCGAAGTGGCGCACACGCTGGAAGAAGCGCTGGATATCCAGACCCGCGTCGGCTACCCGACCATCATCCGTCCCAGCTTCACCCTGGGCGGTAGCGGTGGCGGCATCGCCTACAACCGCGAAGAGCTGATCGAGATCGTCGGCCGCGGCCTGGAACTGTCGCCGACCACCGAAGTGCTGGTGGAAGAATCGGTGCTGGGCTGGAAGGAGTTCGAGATGGAAGTGGTCCGCGACACCGCGGACAACTGCATCATCGTCTGCTCCATCGAGAACCTGGACCCGATGGGCGTGCATACCGGCGACTCGATCACCGTGGCCCCGGCGCAGACCCTGACCGACAAGGAATACCAGCGCCTGCGCGATGCCTCGATCGCGGTGCTGCGCAAGATCGGCGTGGATACCGGCGGCTCCAACGTGCAGTTCGGCATCAGCCCGAGCACCGGTCGCGTCGTCGTCATCGAGATGAATCCGCGCGTGTCGCGTTCCTCGGCGCTGGCCTCCAAGGCCACCGGCTTCCCGATCGCCAAGGTCGCCGCCAAGCTGGCAGTGGGCTATACGCTGGACGAATTGCGCAACGAGATCACCGGCGGGCTGACCCCGGCCTCGTTCGAGCCGTCGATCGACTACGTGGTGACCAAGATTCCGCGCTTTGCGTTCGAGAAATTCCCGCAGGCCGACGCGCGCCTGACCACCCAGATGAAGTCGGTGGGCGAGGTGATGGCGATGGGCCGCACCTTCTCCGAATCGCTACAAAAAGCGCTGCGCGGGCTGGAAACCGGCAAGATCGGCCTCGATCCGACCGGCCTGGACCTGGGCAGCGAAGAAGACATGGCCGCGCTCAAGCGCGAGCTCAAGGCGCCGGGTCCTGAGCGGTTGTTCTACGTGGCCGATGCGTTCCGCGCCGGCATGACGGTGGACGAGGTGTATGCGCTGTCGTTCATCGATCCCTGGTTCCTGGACCAGATCGAAGAACTGATCAGCCACGAGCAGCAGCTGGCCGACGACGGCATGGCCGCGCTGGATGCGCCGCGCCTGCGCCTGCTCAAGCGCGCCGGTTTCTCCGATGCGCGTCTGGCGCAGCTGATCGGCAGCAACGAAGAATCGTTGCGCACGCTGCGCCGCGCGCTCAAGGTGCGCCCGGTCTACAAGCGCGTGGACTCGTGCGCGGCCGAGTTCGCCACCAGCACCGCCTATCTGTATTCGACCTACGAGGACGAGTGCGAAGCGCTGCCCACCAACCGCGACAAGATCATGATCCTGGGCGGCGGCCCCAACCGCATCGGTCAGGGCATCGAGTTCGACTATTGCTGCGTGCACGCGGCACTGGCGCTGCGCGACGATGGTTTTGAAACCATCATGGTCAACTGCAACCCGGAAACCGTCTCCACCGACTACGACACCTCCGACCGCCTGTACTTCGAGCCGCTGACGCTGGAAGACGTGCTGGAAATCGTCGAGCTGGAACAGCCCAAGGGCGTGATCGTGCAGTACGGCGGGCAGACCCCGCTGAAGCTGGCGCGTGCGCTGGAAGCCAACGGCGTGCCGGTAATCGGCACCAGTCCGGACTCGATCGATCTGGCTGAAGACCGCGAGCGTTTCCAGCAGCTGGTCGACACGCTGGGCCTGAAGCAGCCGCCGAACCGCATTGCGCGCAACCCGGAAGAAGCCCTGGTACTGGCGCGCGAGATCGGCTACCCGCTGGTGGTGCGCCCGAGCTACGTGCTGGGCGGCCGCGCGATGGAAATCGTCTACGGCGAATCGGATCTGGCGCGCTACGTGCGCGATGCGGTAAAGGTCTCCAATGATTCGCCGGTGCTGCTGGACCGCTTCCTGGACAACGCGGTGGAAGTGGACGTTGACATCATTGCCGACAAGGACGGCAAGGTGCTGATCGGCGGGGTGATGGAACATATCGAAGAGGCCGGCGTGCATTCGGGCGATTCGTCCTGCTCGCTGCCGCCGTACTCGCTCTCGCCGCAGACCCAGGCCGAACTGCGTCGCCAGGTGGTGATGCTGGCCGAAGGCTTGAACGTGGTCGGCCTGATGAACACCCAGTTCGCGGTGCAGGTCAACGAGACCGGCGATGACATCGTGTATCTGCTGGAAGTGAACCCGCGCGCCTCGCGCACCGTGCCGTTCGTGTCCAAGGCCATCGGCATGCCGCTGGCCAAGATCGCCGCCCGCTGCATGGCCGGCAAGACGCTGGCCGAGCAGGGCGCCACCCAGGAAATCGTGCCGGACTACTACTCGGTGAAGGAGGCGATCTTCCCGTTCGCCAAGTTCCAGGGCGTGGACCCGATCCTTGGGCCGGAAATGCGCTCCACCGGCGAGGTGATGGGCGTGGGTCGCAGCTTCAGCGCCGCGTTCGCGCGTGCGCAGGAAGCCGGCGGCATCAAGGCGCCGCCGGTGGGCAAGGCGTTCGTGTCGGTGCGCGATCCGGACAAGCAGCGCGTGCTGCCGGTGGCGCAGGCGCTGGTGGAGCGTGGCTTCACCCTGGTGGCCACGCGCGGCACCGGTGCCTGGCTGCAGCAGAACGGGCTGAGCTGCGAGATCGTCAACAAGGTGGCCGAAGGCCGCCCGCATATCGTCGATTCGATCAAGAACGGCGAGATCGTCTATATCGTCAACACCACTGAAGGTCGCGCCGCCATTTCGGATTCGTTCTCGATCCGGCGCGAAGCGCTGCAGCATCGCGTGACCTATTCGACCACTGTCGCCGGCGCCAAGGCGCTGGTGCAATCGCTGGAATTCCGCGGCACCGGTCCCGTCTGGTCGTTGCAGGAACTGCACAAGGAGCTACAAGCATGAGAGCACCCATCACCGCCAAAGGTGCGCAGCGGCTGCGCGAGGAACTCGACCAGCTGAAGTCGGTCAAGCGCCCGGAGGTGATCGCCGCGATCGCCGAAGCGCGTGCGCACGGCGATCTGAAGGAAAACGCCGAATATCACGCTGCACGCGAACAGCAGGGTTTCATCGAAGGCCGCATCAAGCAGCTGGAGAGCGAGCTCTCGCATGCCGAGATCATCGACATCACCAAGCTGGGCGCCGGCAGCAAGATCGTGTTCGGCGCCACGGTGACGCTGGCCGACGTCGAAACCGACGAGGAAAAGCGCTACCAGATCGTCGGCGACCTGGAAGCCGACATCAAGATGGGCCTGATCGCGATTTCCTCGCCGTTGGCACGCGCGTTGATCGGCAAGCTGGAAGGCGATGCAGTGACCATCGACGCGCCGGCCGGCCAGCGCGAATACGAAGTGGTCAGCGTCGCATACCTGGATTGATCGCAGGCACGCCTGAGCGATGACCACCGCAACGCTGCTGCTGCCGGAAAAACGCCGCCTGCCCGGAACCCTGGACAACGTGGTGGTGACGCGGGCGCTGGCGCGCGCCGACCAGCACGCCGCCGAGGCGGGCGAGGTGGCGCAGCTGCAGCGCCACTTCACCCTGACCCCATCGCACTGGCCGGTCGCCGCGTTGACGCGGCAGCTGGACGCCGGCGATGCCGCTGGCGCCACCTGGGTGCGCGCCGACCCGGCCTACGTGGTGCCGGACATGCAGGGCGCGCGGCTGATGGGTTATGGCGAGGCGCTCGGCGCTACCGCCGAAGACCTGGCGATGCTGCTGCCGATCCTCAAGCCGATGTTCGGCGATGCCGGATTCCTGCTCGATGCCCCCACGCCCTCGCGCTGGTATCTGCGGCTCTCGCCCGATGCCAGGCTGCCCGAGTTCGTGCCGCCGGATGTGGCGATCGGCGATGACCTGTTCGACCATTTGCCGGCCGGCGATCTTGGCCGGCGCTGGCGCGCGCTGCTGACCGAGGCGCAGGTGATGCTGCACCAACATCCCTGGAACGAGGGGCGCGTGGCCAGCGGTAAACCGGCGATCAATTCGCTGTGGTTCTGGGGCGGCGGCGTGTTGCCGCAGGCCGTGACATCGCCGCATCGCCAGGTGCGCAGCCGCGAATCGCTGCTGCGTGCGCTGGCCCTGGCGGCCGGTGCCGATGCGCAGGGCGAGCAGCGCGTGGATGCGCTGGTGGACCTGCGCCATCTGCGCTCGTTGCAGCAATTCGGCGACGACGCAGTGGCACCGCTGCTGGCGGCGATGGCCCGCGGCGAGCTGGATCGGCTGGTGCTGGATTTCCAGGACGGCGAGACGCTGTCGCTGGCACGCACGCAGCGCTGGCGGTTCTGGCGGTCTGCGCGGTTCCAGCTGGCGCAATGACGGGCACTCCACGGATTGTCCGGCGCCCGGCAGGGCAGGCCGGAAGCTGGCCCGATGCCATGTTGCCGCTGTTGCGCCGCATCTATGCCGCACGCGGCGTGACCGACGCGCAAGGCGCGCAGCCGCGACTGGGACAGTTGCTGTCGCCGGAGCGGCTGCACAACAGCACCGTGGCTGCGATTTTGCTGGCCGATGCGATCGCCCAGCAACGCCGCATCCTGGTGGTGGGCGATTTCGATTGCGACGGCGCTACCGCCTGCGCCGTGGGCGTGCGCGGCCTGCGCATGCTTGGCGCGCTGGATGTGCATCACGCCGTGCCCAATCGCATGGTGCATGGCTATGGCCTGTCGCCGGCGCTGGTGGATGAGCTGGCCGTGTTGCAGCCCGATGTCTTGGTCACCGTCGATCACGGCATCGCCTGCCATGCCGGCGTGGCTGCGGCCAAGGCGCGCGGCTGGACGGTGCTGGTCACCGACCACCATCTGCCGGGCGAGGTACTGCCGCCGGCCGATGCGATCGTGGACCCGAACCTGGCCGGCGACGATTTCCCCAGCAAATCCCTGGCCGGCGTGGGCGTGATCTTCTACGTGCTGCTGGCCTTGCGCGGTGTGCTGCGTGCGCGTGGCGCGTTTGCCGGCCGCAGCGAGCCGGATCTGTCGGTACTGCTGGATCTGGTGGCGGTGGGCACGGTGGCCGATCTGGTACCGCTGGATACCAATAATCGCGCGCTGGTATCGGCCGGCCTGCGCCGGCTGCGCGAGGGGCGCGGCTGCATCGGCCTGCGCGCCCTGATCGACGCCAGTGGCCGCGACGTGGCGCGATTGAGCGCCAGCGATATCGGGTTCGCGCTCGGCCCACGCTTGAACGCGGCCGGCCGTCTCGAAGACATGGCGCTGGGCATTGAACTCTTGCTTAGCGAAGACTGGAACCGCGCACGCGAGATCGCAGGCACCCTGGAAGCAATCAACGCCGAACGCCGCGCGGTGCAGCAGTTGATGACCGACGATGCCGAGCAGGCGGTGACCAAGGTGGTGCTGGACGCCGACGGCGCCTTGCCGATCGCCGCCTGCCTGTTCGATCCGGACTGGCACCCCGGGGTGATCGGTCTGGTCGCCTCCAAATTGAAGGACCGGCTGCATCGCCCGGTGATCGCCCTGGCCCCGGCCGAGCCGGGCAGCAGCCAGTTGCGCGGTTCGGCGCGCTCGATTCCGGGCCTGCATATCCGCGATGTGCTGGCAGCGGTGGATGCCCGGCATCCCGGCGTCATCCAGAAGTTCGGCGGCCATGCGATGGCGGCCGGGCTGAGCATCGAACGTGACGCGTTGCCGACCTTCGAGCAGGCGTTCGGATCGCAGGTACAGACGATGGTGGACGCTTCGTTGTTGCATGCCGAACTGCATAGCGATGGCGAACTGGCCGCGCACGAACTCGACCACGTGCATGCCGAAGCGCTGCGCGTGGCCGGCCCATGGGGGCAGGGCTTTCCCGAGCCGCTGTTCGATGGGCAGTTCGAGGTACTGCAATACCGCGTGCTCAAGGAGCGCCACCTCAAGCTGACGCTGCGCTGCGCCGGCCGTGCCGAGCCGCTCAATGCCATCCACTTCAACGGCTGGCATGGCAGCGAGCCTGGCCGCCGCGTGCACATCGTCTATCGCCTGGTCGCCGACGACTACCGCGGTGGCGAGGCGATCCAGCTGATCGTGGAGCATTGTGCACCGGCATGAGTGCAGTTATTGCCGCTCGGCAAGTGCTGGGTAAAGCGCCGAATGGATGAAATACACTCCCTTTTCGCACCTCTCATAGGTTCGCTCTACGATGCAGGTTCTCACATACGCTGGACTTGATCTGTCCGGGTTTCGGGGCAAGTTCGACAAGGTCAGCGCTGCCATCGAACGCGGCGACTTCGGTAGCATCGACCTCAAGAAGCTCGTGCCGACGCCCTACTATCGGGCCAAGCTCGACGACGCCAGCCGCCTGTTGCTGCGCTTCGTTCGGCATGGCGACCGCACTGCTTGCCTGGCGCTGGAAGTCATCGCCCATCACGCTTACCACAAGTCGCGCTTCCTGCGAGGGGCCCGGATCGACGAGGCGCTGATCGAGGCAGTCACGCCGGCCGAGCTTGGCGAGGCCGCCGAGCCGCTGCGCTATCTGAATCCGACGCGTTGCGATTTCCACTTGCTCGACAAACCGATCTGCTTCGACGACGCACAGGACGCGATCTACCGCCTGCCGCCGCCGCTGATCCTGGCCGGCTCGGCCGGCTCGGGCAAGACGGCGCTGACGCTGGCCAAGTTGCGTGAAGCCGAGGGCGAGGTGCTGTACGTCACTCAGTCGGCCTGGCTGGCGCAGAGCGCACGTGCGTTGTACGAGGCGCACGGCTACCAGAACCCGGCGCAGCACGCGCAGTTCCTGTCCTACCGCGAATTTCTGGAGACACTGCGGGTGCCGCCGGGCCGGGAAGTCACCTTCGCCGCGTTCGCTGCCTGGTTCGAGCGCCATCGCCAGCATTACCGCGACACCGCCGCGCATCCGTGCTTCGAAGAATTCCGCGGGGTCATCGGCAGTCAGCCGGAGGGCGTGCTCTCGCGCGGGGCCTACATGGCGCTGGGGCCGCGCCAGTCGATCTTCGCGCCGAAGCAACGCGAGGCGATCTACGCGTTGTTCGAGAAGTACCGTCAATGGCTGGACGACAGCGGTCTGTTCGACAGCAATCTGGTCGCCCACCAATGGCGCGCGCTGGCCGAGCCGCAATACGACTTTTTGGTCGTGGACGAAGTACAGGACCTGACCAACACCCAGCTTGCCCTGCTGCTGCGCACTCTCAAACATGCCGGCCAGTTCCTGCTATGCGGCGATTCCAACCAGATCGTGCATCCCAATTTCTTCTCCTGGAGCGCGGTCAAGAGCCTGTTCTGGCGAGATTCGGAACTTGCCGAGCGGCAGACGCTTTCGGTGCTGGCAGTCAACTATCGCAACACCCGCGCGGTCACGCGTATGGCCAACATGCTGCTCAAGATCAAGCATGCGCGGTTTGGCTCCATCGACCGCGAGAGCAACCATCTGGTGCAGCCGGCCAGCGATGCCGAGGGCGAGGTTCGCCTGATGCCTGACAAGGATGCGGTCAAGCGCGATCTGGATGCCCGCAGCCGGGCATCGACCCGGTTCGCGGTACTGGTGCTGCGCGACGAGGACAAGGCCGAGGCGCGCGCAGTGTTTCGTACGCCACTGGTGTTCTCGGTGCACGAGGCCAAGGGTCTGGAATATCCCAACGTCATTCTCTACCGCTTGGTGAGCGGCCAGCGCCAGGCCTACGCCGCAATCTGCGAGGGCGTGGACGCTGCCGACCTGGAACGCGAGGAGCTGAATTACCGGCGCGCCAAGGACAAGGCCGATCGTTCGCTGGAATTGTGGAAGTTCTACGTCAATGCGCTGTACGTGGCGATCACCCGAGCGGTCGAACGGCTGTATTTGGTCGAGAGCGACCTTGACCATCCGCTGCTGCAACTGCTCGGCCTGCGCGATAGCGGAGCGGACATCGACATGCCGGCCGCGACTTCCAGCCGCGAGGAGTGGGAACGCGAGGCGCATCGGCTCGAACAGCAGGGCAAGCAGGAGCAGGCTGATGCCATCCGTCAGAACGTACTGCGTACCCGTTCCGTGCCCTGGCCGGTATGGGACGACGCGCTGCTGCAGGCCAGCGCCGCACGCGCCTATGATGCACGCGAAGTGTCCAACAAGCCACGCCAGCAGTTGCTGGACATGGCGTTGTGGCATTACCTGGACGATCACATCCTGGCGCTGCATGAGGGCATGCGCTGGCCGGCAGCACGCCAGCTGGTCGCCAAGGCGGGCGAAGGTGCGCTGGTGCGTGCACGCCAGGGCCTGGTGGCACGCTTTGCCGGGGCCTACGAGAAGAAGAATTTCAGGGAGATCCTGCAGCAGTGCGATCAGTACGGAGTGGACCACCGCACCGTGACCGGCAGCACTGCGCTGATGCTGGCCGCGGTGGCGGGCAATGTGGCCTTGCTCGACGCCTTGATCGAGCGCGGCGCGGACATCGCCGCGCGCGACATGTTCGGGCACACTGCCCAGTTGCAGGCGCTGGCGCGCGCCGCGCGCGAGTCCGATTACGCCGCCGGTCCGTTTGAGGCCGTCTGGCAGCGCGTGGCGGCTCCGTTCATCGACTTGGAAATCGATGGTCGGTTGGTGCGCCTGCACCAGCAGCAAGGCGAATACCTGCCGCTGCAACTCATGCTCGCCGGTCTCAAGACATTGGCATCCCATGTCTTCAACATGCCTGGCGCTGACGTGCGCCGCTTGCGCGGTTTCGATGCGGCCTATCTGATGCGCAACATCGAATCGATGCCGCACGCGGTCTGGCGCGAGGACCGGCGCAAGCGCGTGTACTTCAATGCGGTGCTGGCGCGCGCCGAGGTCGACAGCGACTATCGTCCTGCGCGGCGGCTGTGGTTGCGCATGCGCAACGGCCATTACCTGCCCAATCCGGCGATGCGGCTGCGCGTGCACGATGCCAACGGCCAGCAGACATGGCAGCCGATCTATGTCGTGCTCAACCTGCCCGCGATCGAGCGCGGGAACGGCCGCGGCTGGGGCATGCTGGGCGGTGCCTACCGACAACTGCTCGAACTTGGCGGATTGCCGGTGCAGGACGAATTGCCGCGGGGGGCGGCCGACTGACGCCGAACAAGACGCAGGCGCCGGATCGGCGTGGCTTGCCGCATCGTCGGCAGCCAGTCGCTGTTGGAGGCACCATTCAGGTGGACGTCCCGGCCGGGCGGCGGTTGCGCCTTGCTGCGCGGGCTTCCATGATCGGCACCTGCCAACTGCGGACGTGGGCAATGGAACCGACCGGGCCGCGGCGCGCGCCGGCCACTGCCGCGTTCCGCCCATGCGGCCCGCTTGCTAAACTAGCCAGCTTGTTTGCCGGAAATCCGTCATGATCGAAACCAATCCGATCCGCCAGCGCATCACCGATCTCAACGATCGCGTGCTCTCGCTCAGGGGGTATCTTTGACTACGACGCCAAGAAAGAGCGTCTAGAGGAAGTCAGCCGGGAGCTCGAGAGCCCGGACGTGTGGAACGACGCCGAGCGTGCCCAGGCCCTGGGGCGTGAACGGTCCATGCTCGAAAAGACCGTCATCGGCATCGCCGATGTGCTGGCCGGCCTGGCCGATGCCGGCGATCTGCTGGAGCTGGCCGAGGGCGAGCAGGACGAAGACACCGCGGTGGCGGTGATCGCCGATCTGGACAAGTACCAGGCGCACGTGGAAAAGCTGGAATTCCAGCGCATGTTCTCCGGCCAGATGGACGGCGCCAATGCGTTCGTCGACATCCAGGCCGGCGCCGGCGGTACCGAGGCGCAGGACTGGGCCGAGATCCTGTTGCGCATGTATCTGCGCTGGGCCGAGTCGCGCGGCTGGAAGACCGAGCTGATGGAAGTCTCCGGCGGCGAAGTGGCGGGCATCAAGTCGGCCACGGTGCGCATCGAGGGCGAGTACGCCTATGGCTGGTTGAAGACCGAGATCGGCGTGCACCGGCTGGTGCGCAAGTCGCCGTTCGACTCGGACAACCGCCGGCATACCAGCTTCACCTCGGTGTTCGTGTCGCCGGAAGTGGACGACAACATCGAGATCGACATCAACCCGGCCGACCTGCGCACCGACGTGTATCGCTCGTCCGGCGCCGGTGGTCAGCACGTCAACAAGACCGAATCGGCGGTGCGTATCACGCATATCCCGTCCGGGGTGGTGGTGGCCTGCCAGACCGGTCGCAGCCAGCACCAGAACCGCGACAACGCGATGAAGATGCTGGCCGCCAAGTTGTACGAACTGGAAGTGCAGAAGCGCAATGTCGAGCGCGATGCGCTGGAAGCGACCAAGTCCGACATCGGCTGGGGCAGCCAGATCCGCAATTACGTGCTCGACCAGAGCCGCGTCAAGGACCTGCGCACCGGCATCGAACGCAGCGACACCCAGAAAGTGCTCGACGGCGACCTGGACGAATTCGTCGAGGCCAGCCTGAAAGCCGGTCTGGCAGCAGGCTCCAAACGCCTGGACGCCTGACCGCCGCGCCAGGCGGCCGTCGCATAAGACGGCATCCTGGCGCACCACTGCGGTGCCTGCATCGCAGCGGCGGCAATGCACGCAGCTCCGGGCGCAGCGTGCGTTCGTCACCCCGCCAACGTAAATCGCCGTAAAAGAGAGTGCCGGCGCTGCCGGTTGCTCACTCCCCACCGGGCACCGCCCGACCTATTGCAGACCGATTCCCGCCATGACCGAGCAGACCCCCGCGCCACAGATCCCCGCCGACGAGAACAGCCTCATCGCCGAGCGTCGCGCGAAACTGGGCGCGTTGCGCGGCCAGGGCATCGCGTATCCGAACGACTTCGTCCGCGAGCACTTCGCCGGCGACCTGCAGGCCGAATTCGCCGACGCCGACACCTGGACCGCCGATGCGCTGGAAGCCAGTGGGCGCCAGGTGCGCATGGCCGGCCGGCTGATGGCCAAGCGGGTGATGGGCAAGGCCAGCTTTGCGCAGATCCAGGACGAGTCCGGGCGCGTGCAGCTGTTCCTGCAGGGCAATGTGCTCGGCGATGCCTATACCGCGTTCAAGGGCTGGGACGTCGGCGACATCGTGGCGGTGGAGGGCGGCTTGACCCGCACC
Source organism: Xanthomonas campestris pv. badrii (assembly GCF_012848175.1). Classification (NCBI taxonomy): domain Bacteria; kingdom Pseudomonadati; phylum Pseudomonadota; class Gammaproteobacteria; order Lysobacterales; family Lysobacteraceae; genus Xanthomonas; species Xanthomonas campestris. The sequence continues at coordinate 1,802,158 of NZ_CP051651.1, forward strand.
AAGACCGGCGAGCTGTCGGTCAAGGCCATTGCGCTGCGGTTGCTGACCAAGTCGCTGCGCCCGTTGCCGGACAAGTGGCACGGGCTGTCGGACGTGGAGCAGCGCTACCGCCAGCGCTACGTCGACCTGATCGTGACGCCGGAGGCGCGCGAGGTCTTCATCAAGCGCTCCAAGATCATCCGCGCCATCCGCGCCTGGCTGGATGCGCGCCGCTTCCTGGAAGTGGAAACGCCGATGATGCATTACATCCCCGGCGGCGCCACCGCCAAGCCGTTCACCACCCACCACAACGCGCTGGATCTGGATCTGTACCTGCGCGTGGCACCGGAGCTGTATCTCAAGCGTTTGGTGGTCGGCGGGTTGGAACGCGTCTACGAGATCAACCGCAACTTCCGCAACGAGGGCGTGTCGACCCGGCACAACCCCGAGTTCACCATGCTCGAGCTCTACGAGGCCTACGCCACGTACAACGAGATCATGGACCTGACCGAGCAGGTGATCCGCGACACCGCGCAGTCGGTGCTGGGCACCACGCAGGTGAACTGGGACGGCGCCGCCATCGATCTGGCGCCGGCTTTCCGGCGCTGGCGCATGGATGAGGCCGTTCGTCACCACAACCCGGAGATCAGCGCGGCCGACTGCACCGATCGCGCCGCGCTGCTGCGCCATTGCGAGCGGCTCAAGATCCGGGTCAAGCCGTCCTACGGCTGGGGCAAGCTGCTGCTGGAAATCTTCGAGGCCACCGTCGAGCCCACGCTGGTGCAACCGACCTTCATCACCGACCATCCGGTCGAGGTGTCGCCGCTGGCGCGTTCCAGCGATACCGAGCCTGGCTACACCGATCGCTTCGAACTGTTCATCAACGGCAAGGAACTGGCCAACGGCTTCTCCGAGCTCAACGACCCCGAAGACCAGGCCGCGCGCTTCCAGGCGCAGGTGCAGGCCAAGGACGGTGGCGACGACGAAGCCATGCATTACGACGCCGACTACATCCGTGCGTTGGAGTACGGCATGGCGCCGACCGGCGGCCTGGGCATCGGCATCGACCGCCTGGTGATGCTGCTGACCGGTAGCACCTCGATCCGTGACGTCCTGCTGTTTCCCTATATGCGCCCGGAAGCCTGACTTTTTTGTGCGAACCGCGTGCCGACGGCACAGATACTGCATATGCTAGGGCGGAGCCCCGGACAGCCTATCGTCCGGGGGAGTCGACACAGGGGTCGACGTCATCGCTTTTCCGTTCTCGAGATAGAGGAGCAACGGCTATGCAGGATGTTTCAGGCAGTCCGCACGGCGTGGTGTCGGCGGATACATGGGGAAGCTGGGCGGAAAAGGCGGATCTGGGATTGAACATCGTCATTGTCGATGACCAGATGTCCGCGCGGACGATGCTGCGCCATGTCATCGAGGACATCGCGCCGGAACTGAAGGTCTATGACTTCGGCGACCCGCTGGATGCGCTGGCCTGGTGCGAGGCCGGGCGCGTGGACCTGTTGCTGCTCGACTACCGCATGCCCGGCATGGACGGCCTGGAGTTCGCGCGGCGCCTGCGCCGGCTGCCCAGCCACCGCGACATCCCGATCATCCTGATCACCATCGTCGGCGACGAGCCGATCCGGCAGGCCGCGCTGGAAGCCGGGGTGATCGATTTCCTGGTCAAACCGATCCGCCCGCGCGAATTGCGCGCGCGCTGCGCCAACCTGTTGCAGCTGCGCCAGCAGAGCGAGAGCGTCAAGCAACGCGCGCTGTCGCTGGAGCAGCGGCTGCTGGCCAGCATGAACGAGGTCGAGGAGCGCGAGCGCGAAACCTTGTCGCGGCTGGCACGCGCCATCGAATACCGCGATTCGGGCACCAGCGCGTTCCTGGAGCGCATGTCGCATGTGGCCGGCCTGATCGCCGAGCAACTGGGTCTGTCCGAAGAAGAGGTGCGCATCATCGAGATGGCCGCACCGCTGCACGACATGGGCAAGATCGCCATTCCCGATGCGGTGCTGCTCAAGCCGGGCAAGCTCACCGACGACGAAATGAGCATCATGAAGCGCCATCCGCGCATCGGCTACGAGTTGCTCAGCGGCAGCCAGAACCGCTTCATCCAGGTGGGCGCGCTGATCGCGCTGCGCCATCACGAGCGCTACGACGGCACCGGCTATCCCGACGGCCTGGTTGGCGAGGCGATTCCGCTGGAGGCGCGCATCGTCGCAGTGGCGGATGTGTTCGACGCCCTGTTGTCGCCGCGTCCCTACAAGGAAGCCTGGACCATGGATGCCGCACTGGCCTATCTGTACGCGCAGCGCGGACGCCTGTTCGACCCGCGCTGCGTGGATGCGCTGATGCGTGGTCGCGCGCAGCTGGAGCAGATCTGCGGCGAGTTCTCGATCGCATCGGCCCGTCCCGGGGTGTGAGGTGAGGGCGGCGCTCGGCCAGCTGCGTGATCGACTCGCTCGGCGTCCCGACAGCGAGCATGGTCAGGCGCTGGTGCGCCTTGCGATGATTCTGTTGATCCTGGTGTATACGCTGATCTGTGCTTCCTGGTGGGACATCTCGGGGCGCCAGTTGCAGCAGCTGTTGGGCCTGATTGCGATCGCGCAGGCCACGGCGCTGCTGATCTTTTGCTGGATTGTGGCGAGTCCGCAGCGCTCCCATCTGAGGCGTACCTTCGGGATGCTCGCCGACTACGGCTTGATCGGGCTGGCAATGACCTGGATGGGCGCGCCGATGGCCTGTCTGTACGTTGTGTTGCTCTGGGTCACGATCGGCAATGGGCTGCGCTTTGGCAGCGAGGCGCTGCATACCGCTGTGGGCATGGCCACGCTCAGCTTCGGCACGACGCTTGCCAACAGCACCTATTGGCATGGCCAGCTTGGCTTGGGGATCGCGCTGCTGGGTGCGTTGATCGTGGTTCCTATGTCATTGTTGCGTACGCTGCGCGAGCGAGACCGGGCCATGACCGGGGCGATGCCCACGGGTGTCGACGCTGCATCGCAGCACGGAAGGATTCCAACCCCATCGACGCCGCCGCGCGTCTGAGGCGTCTATGAAGTCTTTATTGCCATGGTTGAAACGGCGCCTGTCTGGGCGAGCAGATTCGGAACACGCCCAGAATCTCATTCGCATCATCATCACCACGCTGTTCATCTCCTACCTGGGCTGGCGCTATCAGCACACCCAGGGCGACACCCTGATGGCCACCTGGTTGACCCTGGTCGGCGAGCTGGTGGTGTCGCTGGGCTTGATGGTGGCGATCCTGATGCGGCCGCACGTCTCGCACACCCGGCGCCTGATCGGCATGGTGCTCGACTACACCTGCACCGGCGCGATCATGGCGATCCAGGGCGAGCCGGCCTCGCCACTGTATGCGGTGTGCATGTGGGTGACCATCGGCAATGGCTTGCGGTATGGCAGCAACTACCTGCGTGCCGCCACGGCCATGGCCAGCCTGAGTTTTCTCAGCGCCATCCTGATCTCGCCCTACTGGAAGGCCAACCCCTACCTGAGCTGGGGGCTGTTGCTGGGCCTGATTGCGGTGCCGCTGTACTTCGATTCGTTGCTACGTGCGATGACCCGCGCGGTCCGCGAGGCGCGCCATGCCAATCAGGCCAAGAGCCGGTTCCT